>NZ_CAJQZK010000084.1:0-57104 GCF_907164655.1 Acidocella sp. C78 | reverse complement strand
GACCTCTTCGGCGATGTTGAGCCCGCCCGGATCGGTCATCCGGCGCAGCTCCTCGATCTTGGCCTCAAGCTCGGCGACCGGTTTCTCGAAATCAAGGAAATGGCGCATGGCCGCGTTCGGTGCCGCAGTTTTCCGCCGGCGTCAAATTCTTCCCGAGCGTGGCGCGCGGCTCAGGCGGTTTCCCTGAACAGCTCGCGGCCGATCAGCATGCGGCGGATTTCCGAGGTGCCGGCGCCGATCTCGTAGAGTTTGGCATCGCGCAGCAGCCGGCCGGTCGCATAATCGTTGATGTAGCCGTTGCCGCCGAGGCACTGGATCGCCTCCAGCGCCATCCAGGTCGCCTTCTCGGCGGCGTAGAGGATGGCGCCGGCGGCGTCCTTGCGGGTGGTCCGGCCGCGATCGCACGCTTTCGCCACGGTGTAGACATAGGCGCGGGCGGCGCTCATCGTCACGTACATGTCGGCGAGCTTGCCCTGGATGAGCTGGAACTCGCCGATCTTCTGGCCGAACTGCTCGCGCTCGTGGACGTAAGGGATCACGATGTCGAGCGCTGACTGCATGATGCCCAGCGGCCCGGCGGCGAGGACGGCGCGCTCGTAGTCGAGCCCGCTCATCAGCACGTTGACGCCGCGCCCCACCCCGCCGAGCACGTTGGCCTCGGGGACGACGCACTCCTCGAAGACCAGCTCGCCGGTGTTGGAGCCGCGCATGCCGAGCTTGTCGAGCTTCTGGGCGCAGGAGAAGCCGGGCATGCCTTTCTCGATCAGGAAGGCGGTGATGCCGCGCGGGCCGGCTTCGGGGTCGGTTTTGGCGTAGACCACCAGCGTGTCGGCCTCGGGGCCGTTGGTGATCCACATCTTCGATCCGTTCAGCACGTAGGTTGTGCCGCGCTTGTCGGCGCGCAGGCGCATCGACACCACGTCCGACCCGGCATTGGGCTCGGACATCGCGAGCGCGCCGACCTTGCGGCCGGAGACGAGGTCCGGCAGGTAGCGCGCGCGCTGGGCGTCGGTGCCGTTGAGGCGGATCTGGTTGACGCAGAGATTGGAATGCGCGCCGTAGGACAGGCCGACCGAGGCCGAGGCGCGGGAGATTTCCTCCATCGCCACGCAATGGGCGAGATAGCCCATGCCCGCACCGCCATATTGCTCCGGCACGGTGATGCCGAGCAGGCCGATGTCGCCCAGTTTCGCCCAGAGATCGGCCGGGAAATCGTTGTCGCGGTCGATCGCGGCGGCGCGGGGGGCGATTTCGGCCGCGGCGAAGCGGCGGACCGTCTCGCGCAGGGCGTCGATCTCCTCGCCGAGATCGAAATCGAGCATGGTGTGGCTATTCGCGCGCATGGATTTGTCCTTCTCCCCGGTCGAGGCGTGCCGGCATCGCGGCTTCGAGCCAGCCCAGAGGCCGAGGGCGGCGCCGACGATGCCTTCGGTGCCGTTGTAGTTGATGACGGCGAGGATGCCGAGGGCGGCACCCGCGATGCCGAGCGGGCGGCGCGCGAAGGCGAAGCCGAGCAGGCCGAGCAGCAGGGCGGGAAAGCCGAACAGGCGTTCGTATTGCAGCCAGAGCACGGCGTGGCGTGGGGCGCAGACCAGCGGGGCGTGGGCGCTCGCACAGAGGCCGACATAGGCGCGGGGCGCGATCGTCGCCATGCGGAAGCCGATCGCGGCGGCGGCGAGCGCGATCACCACCGCGATTCCGATCAGGTCGGCCCGTGCGAATCTTGCCCTCATGCCCCTTGCCTCGTAATGGTGCGTCGCGAAAACGACTGCGACAGACCCGGCTGCATATCACGGACCCATGCAAGACCAGAAACACGCCCTGAGCTTCCAGGATATCATTCTCGCGCTGCACCGGTTCTGGGCCCGGCAGGGCTGCGTGACCCTGCAGCCTTACGACATGGAAATGGGGGCGGGAACCTTCCACCCGGCGACCACGCTGCGCTCGCTCGGGCCGAAACCGTGGGCGGCGGCCTATGTGCAGCCCTCGCGCCGGCCCTCGGACGGGCGGTATGGCGAGAATCCGAACCGGTTGCAGCATTATTACCAGTATCAGGTGATCATGAAGCCCTCGCCGGCGGAGGCGCAGGAACTGCTGCTGGCGAGCTACCGGGAGATCGGGCTCGATCCGCTGCGGCACGATTTCCGCTTCGTCGAGGATGACTGGGAGAGCCCGACGCTGGGCGCCTGGGGGCTCGGCTGGGAGATCTGGTGCGACGGGATGGAGGTGGGGCAGTTCACCTATTTCCAGCAGGTCGGCGGGATCGCGGTGGATGTGCCGAGCTTCGAGATGACCTACGGGCTGGAGCGGCTGGCGATGTATGTGCAGGGGGTGGAGAACGTCTATTCGCTCCGCTTCAACGACGCCGAGGGGCCGCGCGCGCTGAGCTATGGCGATGTGTTCCTCCGGGCGGAGAAGGACTATTCGGCGCATAATTTCGAAGTCGCCGATACCGCGATGCTGATGCGGCATTTCGGGGACGCGGAGAAAGAATGCGGGGCGCTGGTGGGGCGGGGGCTGGCGCAGCCGGCCTATGACCAGTGCATCAAGGCGAGCCATCTCTTCAACCTGCTGGACGCGCGGGGGGTGATTTCGGTGACCGAGCGCGCCGCCTATATCGGCCGGGTGCGGGCGCTGGCGAAGGCGTGTGCGGAAGCGTGGGTGGCGGGGGAGAAGGAACATGGCTGAGTTCTTTCTGGAGCTTTTCTCCGAGGAGATTCCGGCGCGGATGCAGGCGGCGGCGGCGGAGCAGCTCGCCAAGCTGGTGGGCGCGCAGCTCGCGCCATTGTCGCCGCGGGATGTGGTTGCCTTTGGCGCGGCGCGGCGGATCGCGGTGACGGCGACGATCGCGGCCGAGGTGCCGGCATCGGCGAGCGAAGTGCGGGGGCCGAAGCTCGCCGCACCGCCGCAGGCGCTGGAGGGGTTCCTGCGCAAGAACGGGGCGGCGCGGGAAGACCTCGTCGAGGAGGACGGGTATTTCCTGCTCCGGCGGAACCTGCCGTCGCGGCCGGCGGGCGAGCTGATCGCCGAGGAATTCGCGCAGGCGCTGGCCGGGTTCGGCTGGCCGAAATCGATGCGCTGGGGGCAGAGCGGGGCGTTCACCTGGGTGCGGCCGCTGCGGCGGGTGGTGTGTCTGCTCGATGGCGCGGTGGTGCCGTTCACGCTTGGGCCGGTTGCGAGCGGCGATGAGAGCGAGGGGCACCGGTTTCTGGCGCCGGGCGCGTTCAGGGTGGCCTCCGCCGCGCAATGGCGGGAGGAGCTGCGGGCGCGGTTCGTGATCGTCGATGCCGATGAGCGGCGGGAACGGATCAGGGCGGGGCTGCGCGCGGCGGCCGGAGACAAAGGGCTCGGCGTTGCCGAGGATGCGGGGCTGCTGGACGAGGTCGCGGGGCTGGTGGAGTGGCCGGTCTGCCTGATCGGGGCGATCGATCCGGGGCAGATGGCGCTGCCGCCGGAGGTGCGCGAACTGTCGATGAAGGTGAACCAGCGCTATTTCGCGACGCGGGACGCGGCGGGGACTCCGGCGCCCTATTTCGCCTTCGTCGCCAATATCGCCGCGAATGATGGCGGGGCGGCGATCATCGCCGGCAATGAGCGGGTGCTGCGGGCGCGGCTCGCGGATGCGGAGCATTTCTGGGCGCAGGATCGCAAGCAGAGGCTGGAGTCGTGGCTGCCGAAGCTCGATGCGGTAACGTTCCATGCGAAGCTCGGCACCCAGCATGCGCGGGCCGGGCGGATCGAGGCGCTGGCGCGGGAGATTGCGCTGGCGCTGGGCGCGGATGCGGCGGCGGCGGATGCGGCGGCGCGGGCCGGGCTTCTGTGCAAGGCCGATCTGGTGAGCGGGATGGTCGGCGAGTTTCCCGAATTGCAGGGGATCATGGGCGGGTATTACGCCGAGGCGTCCGGCGAGGGCGACGCGATTGCCGGGGCGATCCGCACGCATTACCAGCCGAAAGGCCCGTCGGACGAGGTGCCTTCGGGGGTTGTGTCCGCCGCCGTGGCGCTGGCGGACAAGATCGATACGTTGCGGGAGTTCTTCCGTATCGGCGAGACGCCGACCGGGTCGGGCGACCCGTTCGCGCTGCGGCGGGCAGCGCTGGGGGTGATCCGCATCGTGCTGGAGACCGGGCTCAGGCTGAACCTGATGCCGCTGGTGGGTGCCGAGGTGTTCGACTTCCTGATCGAGCGGCTGCGGGTGAAGCTGCGCGGCGAGGGCAAGCGGTTCGACGTGCTGAACGCCGTTCTGGATGCGGCGCGGGATGACGACCTGACCCGGCTGATCGCGCGGACCGAGGCGCTGGGGGCGTTTCTCGCCAGCGAGGACGGGGCGAACCTGCTCGCGGCGTATCGGCGGAGTACAAACATCCTCAGGATCGAGGATGCGAAGGACGGGCCGCACGAGGGCACGATCGATCCCGGCTTGCTGGCCGAGCCGGCGGAGATCGCGCTCGCGGATGCGCTGGAGGCGGTGGACCTCGAAGCGCGGCGCCGGCTGGAAGACGAGGATTTCGCCGGCGCAATGCGGGGTTTCGCGGCGCTGCGCGCGCCGGTCGATGCGTTTTTCGATCATGTGACGGTGAATGCGGCGGGTGCGGAATTGCGCCGCAATCGTCTGCGACTTCTCGCCCGCCTGCGCGACGTGATGCATCGCGTCGCCGATTTCTCGAAACTGGAAGGGTAACGCCCCGATGAGCAAATACGTCTACAGCTTCGGCCCCGGCGCCAGCGACGGTTCGGCCGCGATGCGCAACCTGCTCGGCGGCAAGGGCGCCAACCTTGCGGAGATGGCGAGCATCGGCCTGCCGGTGCCGCCCGGGTTCACCATCACCACCGAGGTGTGCACCGCGTTCTATGACAATGACCGCGCCTATCCCGAGGGGCTGCGCGCGCAGGTGGACGCGGCGCTGGCGAAGGTCGAGGGCGAGGTGGGGCGGCGCTTCGGCGACAAGCACAACCCGCTGCTGGTTTCGGTGCGCTCGGGCGCGCGGGTGTCGATGCCCGGCATGATGGATACCGTGCTCAATCTCGGGCTCAACGATGTGACGGTGCAGGGGCTGGCCGAGGGGGCGGGGGATTCGCGCTTCGCCTGGGATTCGTATCGGCGGTTCATCCAGATGTATGGCTCGGTGGTGCTGGGTGTGGCGCATCACCGCTTCGAGGAGATCATCGAGAACGTGAAGCTCGATGAAGGGGCGACCGAGGACACCCAGCTTTCGGCGCAGGACTGGCACCGCGTGGTCGAGGCCTACAAGGAGGTGGTGCAGGCCGAGACCGGCAAGCCCTTCCCGCAGGACCCGCACGATCAGCTCTGGGGCGCGGTGGGCGCGGTGTTCGGCTCGTGGATGAACCAGCGGGCGATCACCTATCGGCGGTTGCACGAAATTCCGGCCGACTGGGGCACCGCGGTGAACGTGCAGGCGATGGTGTTCGGCAATATGGGCGAGGATTGCGCGACCGGGGTGTGCTTCACCCGCGACCCCTCGACCGGGGCGAACGAGTTCTACGGCGAATATCTGCCGAACGCGCAGGGCGAGGACGTGGTGGCGGGCATTCGCACGCCGCGCCCGCTGTCGAACGCCTATGCGAAGCCGGGCGAGATCAGCCTCGAACAGTCGATGCCGGCGGCCTATGCCGAGCTGGTGCGGGTGCGCGAGACGCTGGAGCGGCATTACCGCGACATGCAGGACATCGAATTCACCATCCAGCAGCAGAAGCTGTATATGTTGCAGACACGCAACGGCAAGCGGACGGCGCCGGCGAGCGTGCGGATCGCGGTGGAGATGGCGGAGCAGGGGCTGATCGACCGGCGCGAAGCGGTGACGCGGGTGAACCCGCAATCGCTCGACCAGCTGCTGCATCCGACCCTCGATCCGAAGGCGAAGAAGACGCTGCTGGCGCGCGGGCTGCCGGCCTCGCCGGGGGCGGCCTCGGGCATCGTCGTGTTCTCGGCCGACGAGGCGGAGATGCGCGCACAGAAGGGCGAGGCGGTGATCCTGGTGCGGATCGAGACCAGCCCGGAGGATATTCACGGCATGCACGCGGCGCGCGGCATTCTGACCACGCGCGGCGGCATGACCAGCCACGCCGCGGTGGTGGCGCGCGGCATGGGCCGGCCCTGCGTGGCCGGGGCGGGCGGCATTCATGTCGATTACGGCGCGAAGACGCTCGCCGCCGGTGGGGTGACGCTGCGGGCGGGCGACACGATCACGCTGGATGGCGCGACGGGCGAGATTTTCACCGGCTTCGTGCCGATGATCGAGCCGCAGCTTTCGGGCGATTTCGCCAGGCTGATGGGCTGGGCCGACGAGGTGCGCCGGCTGCGGGTGCGGGCGAACGCGGAGACGCCGCTGGATGCCGAGACGGCGCGCAAGTTCGGCGCCGAGGGGATCGGCCTGTCGCGCACCGAACACATGTTCTTCGATCCCGAGCGCATCGGCGCGGTGCGGCAGATGATCATGGCGCATGACGAGGCCGGGCGGCGGGCGGCGTTGGAGAAGTTGCTGCCCTATCAGCGGCAGGATTTCGTGGCGCTGTTCCGCATCATGGCGGGGCTGCCGGTGACGATCCGCCTGCTCGACCCGCCGCTGCACGAATTCCTGCCGCATGGCGAGGCGGAGCTGGAGGAGGTGGCGGCGGCGCTCGGCATGGGCGTCGAGGCGATGCGCCAGCGCGCGGCCGAGCTTTCCGAGGCGAACCCGATGCTCGGCCATCGCGGCTGCCGCCTCGGCATTTCGTTCCCCGAAATCTATGAGATGCAGGCGCGGGCGATTTTCGAGGCGGCGCTGGAGGTGGAGACCGAGACCGGCAAGGCGCCGGTGCCGGAGATCATGATTCCGCTGGTGGGGATGAAGCGCGAGCTGGACATCACCCGCGGGCAGGTGGAGCGGGTGGCCGCCGCCGTGTTCGACGAGGCGGGGCGGGTGCTGGATTACAGCATCGGCACGATGATCGAGCTGCCGCGCGCGGCGCTGACGGCGGACACGATCGCGCAGTCGGCCGATTTCTTCTCCTTCGGCACCAACGACCTGACGCAGACGGTGTTCGGCCTGTCGCGCGACGATGCCGGCAAGTTCCTGCCGAAATATGTCGAGAGCGGGATTCTGCCGAAGGACCCGTTCGTCTCGATCGATATCGAGGGGGTTGGCGGGATGATCCGCATCGCCGCCGAGCGCGGGCGGAGCACCAAGGGTGGGCTCAAGCTCGGGATTTGCGGCGAGCATGGCGGCGATCCGGCTTCGATCGCGTTCTGCGAGGAGATCGGGCTCGATTACGTCTCGTGCAGCCCGTATCGGGTGCCGGTGGCGCGGCTGGCGGCGGCGCAGGCGGCGATTGGCGCGGGCGGCGACCGGACGGCATAGCCGGACGGATTTTTGCTCCGGCCGACGGGCGCCGGGGCAAAAATCCGGGGCGAAAAGCCTGGCGGGTCAGGTGGCGATGCTGGCGAGGATGCGGCGGACTTCCGCGTTGAATTGGGCGCGGTCGTTTTCCGCGCCGAGGCGTCGCAGCCCGGCGTTTCGCATCGCGGTCCATTGCGTTTCGTTGCGGTAGAGCGACGCGATCTGTGACGCGAAGGCCTTGGCGTCGTTGCGGGGGACCGCGGCGATTTCCTTGCCCTGTTTCCAGCCGAGCTGGCGGCAGAGCAGTTCGGTGGCGACGCAGGGCAGGCCGTAGGAGACGGTTTCGTAGACCTTGTAGGGCGTGCCGGCGGCGAAGCGGGTGGGGGCGATGAACAGGCGGTGTTCGTCGAAGGCAGGGCGGAGATCGGCGACCATGCCGCGCAGCGCGAGTCCGGGGATGTCGTCGAGTTCGGCGAGGTCGAGATCCGGCGCGGTGTAGCCGATGAAGGTGAGGGTCGGCGGGTTGTCCATCACCTTGCGCAGGGCGGGGAGGATCTCGTCGCGATACCAGCGGAGGCTGTCGAGATTCGGGCTGTCCTCGCGGTGGATGCTGCCGATGAAGAGCAGGCCTTCGCGTTCGGCGAAGGGGCGGGGCGTGGGGTCGAGGTCGCGGATGGTGCCGAGCACGGAGACGCTCGGCAGCCCGACGCCGCGCAGCAAGGCGGCTTCGGCCTCGTTCACGGCGGTGAGGTGGCGGCAGACCCTGGCCTCGCCGATTTCGGCGTTGATGGCCGCGGTGAGGTCGAAGTCATTGTCGCCGCGCAGGGCGGCGGCCTCGGCCTCGCGCGTGGCGGCGACGGCCTCGGTGTCGAGCACGAAGGGGATTTTTGTCGGGTCGATCCCGGCTTCGGCGAGGATGGGGGCGATGCGGGTGAGGTTGTGGGCGCGGGAGATCCAGAGCGCGTCGTAGAAGCCGGGCCGGTCGGCGAGGAGGTCGGGCAGGGTCAGGATGGTCTGGTCGTGCAGCACCTCGGCGGTTTCGGGCAGGTCGCCGAACTGGCTCATCAGGTCGTGCCGGGCGCCGTTGATCGGCAGGACGGAGACCTGCCAGCCGGCGGCGGCGATGGCGTGGACGACATCGTTGGCGCGGACGAAGCCGGAGCCGAGATGGCGGACGGGCACGGTGTCCTCGATGAAGAGCAGGTGCTTGCCGGCGCCGTTGCGCGCGCGGGCGCGGACCTCGCTGCCGGGGGTTCCGGCGGTGAGCTGACGGCGCATGAATTCGGCGTGTTTGCCGACGAACACGCGGCGGCCGCGGCGCATCAGCCGGGAGGCCGCTTCGGTGTTGGCGGAGCTGCCGTATTCGAGGTGATGGATCGTCACGTCCGGATCGTAGATGATGCGGAAGCCGGCCTCGATCATCCGCACGCAGAGATCGACTTCCTCGTAATAGGCGGGCTTGTAGTCTTCGTCGAACCCGCCGAGGCGCTGGACCAGGTCGGTGCGGCAGAGGAGGAAGACGCCGGAGCAGAAATCGACGTCGCGGACGAAATTGGCTTCCGGGGCCAGCGGCGAGGCGTCGCGCAGATAGCCCTGGGTTGAGCCGTCCGCCCAGATGATGGAGCCGGCTTCCTGCAACCGCCCGTGGGTGCGGATGACCTTGCCGCCGACGGCGCCGATATCGGGGGCGGTGGCGAGGCGGCGCAGCGCGGTGGCGATGGCGGCGTAGCCGAGTTCGATGTCGTTGTTGAGATAGAGCACGGCCGGGGCGGTGACGTGGGCGAGGGCGCGGTTGCAGGCGAGCAGGAAGCCGGGATTTTCGGGATCGTGGATGACGTGCGCGCCGTGGATGAAGGTTTCGATCCGCGTGGTGGCGTCGGTCGAGCCGTTGTCGACCAGCACCAGCTCGATATTGCCGGCGAAATTGGCGCGCAGCGAGGCGAGGGCCTGCATGGTGAGGTCGAACTTGCCGTGCACCACCATGATCACCGAGACGTCCGGCGTGCCGGAGACGGTGAAATCGATCCGCTGGCGGGCGAAGAGGGCGGAGTGGTTGCGGGCGCGCAGCTCGAAGAGCTGGCGGGTGGCGCGCTCCGGCAGGTCGGGCACGCGCTCGGGCGGGCAGTGGCCGAGCCCCTCTTTCAGCCCGATCAGGCGCAGATGGGCGAAGGCGTCACGCACCGCGCCGGTTTCGAGGTCGCTGCGGACGCGGGCATGGGTGTCGCGGTAATAGACGAGGTCGATATCGGCGCGGGGGCGGCGCAGCTCGAGCGCGCCGTAGCGGAGGAAGTGGTGAAAGCCGCTGCGCAGCGCGCCGGCCTGCACGGCGGCGGCGATGTCGTCATAGGTGTCGAGATGGTAGCTCTCGGAGAATTCGGCGACCGGATCGAGACCGGCGGCCTCGCCCCTGGTGATGTAGTGGTGCAGCGCGTTGAGGGCGTGGCCCTGGGCGATGTCGTCGCGGGCGGTTTCGTGGGCCGCGAGATACCAGGCGGGGTCGAAATAGGGCGAGGTGGGCAGCTCCGCAGAGCCGCTCCAGAGCGTGTGGAGATAGTGGGTGAAGGCGCCGATCTCGTCGAGCCGGGCGAGATCGCCGCCGGCCTCCTCGACCCGCTGGCGATAGAGGCTGCCGTCGAACAGGAAATGGCTGATCCGCTGTTCCCGCTGGCCACATTTCAGCCAGTGGTCGTAGCGGCCGCGGATTTCGAACTTGTCGAGATTATCGAGCGCCATGTCGGGGTAGAGCTCGCCATAGAGCGTGTCGTCGAACAGCCAGTGCGGGTTGAGGCCGCGATGGCCGAACTGGCAGAAATGGTCGAAGCCGGAACGATAGGTCCCCTCGGCCACGAGAACGGCGACATCGGGGTTCTGCGCCAGGTAGAACGGCTCGGCGAAGAGCGGGTTCGGGCTGTGGCCCAGCCGCGCGCCGATGGCGAGATAATAGTCGAGCAGGGCGGCGGGATCGGGTCCGCAGGGAAGCCGGGGATGGACGCGGCCATACCATTCGGCATCGAAAAATGCCCAGGCGGGTCGTTCCGCGGCGGGCAGGCGCAATAAAATATCGGCGGCCTCTGCCATTTTTGAAAGCTCTCTTGTCTTAAATAAATAAAATACTGAATTCGTAATCAGGTCATAACAAACTGCAAAACCGGCGGCGATGCAAGCCGAGGGTAATTTCAGGGGGCGAGCGGATTGTGCCGTCGCGCGGCGAGGGCGGCCCAGGCGGTCGGGGCGAGGGCGGGGACCGGGTAGTAGACGAAGGCGTGGGCGCCGCGGCCGGGGCCGGTGGTGAGGCCGGTGGCGAGCGGCGCGGCGGCGGTGGTCGTGCGCAGGAACCCCGAGACGCCGCGCGCCGCGACGAGGGTGGCGGCGAAGCGCGACGCGGCGGCCTTGTGGCCGCCGGCGCGGCGCAGGGCGAGCAGGGCGAAGGCGGTGCCCTCGGTCCAGAGCGCCCGGCTGGCGGCGCTGAAGCCGATCCCGGCCGGGTGGGTCTGCGGGCGGCCGAGGACGGCGAGGGCGGCGGTGAGGCTGGCGGCGACGCCGTCCGGCGGCGCGAGGCCGGCGAGAATCGGCCAGAGAGTGGCGTCGGCGGCGACGAGGCGGTTGATCCGGCCATCCGGCAGCAGGCCGGCGGCGAACAGGCCGGTCGCGGGATCGCGCATCGCGCGGACGAAGCCGGCGGCGTGGGCGGCCTCCGCGCGCCGGCCGAGCCGGGCGAAGGCGACCGCGAGATCGGTGTTTTGCTCCGTGCTGGTCCAGCCCAGGCGTTGCGGGTGCGGCGGGAAGCCGTAGAGCCCGCCGGTGAAGCCGCGCGGGGCGGCGCAATCGGTGGCGATCCAGTCCGCCGCGCGCATCGCCGCCTGGCGGTAGCGCGTGGCGTTCACCCCGGCGCGGGCGAGGCTGGTCCAGAGCAGGGTGGCCCAGGCGATGGGGCCGGTTTCGCTGCCGATCTGGTAGGGGTCTTCGGCCCAGTGGCCGCCCGCCGCGTCCCACCAGCCGGGCAGGGGGACGGCGCCGTGGAGCAGGCGCATGGGCCCGGCGCGATAGGCGTTGCGCAGGCGGGGGGCGGCGCGGTCGGGGTCGTGCGCCTGGGCGAGGGCGAGAGCGTCGGCGATGCGGGCGGCGCGCGGCGCATCGCCCGCGGCGAGGAGGGCGAGGCCGGCGAGGGCGTTGTCATAGACATAGGCGACGCCGTCATTGGCGGGGAAGAAGGCGGGGAAATGGCGATTGGCCGCGCTGTCGGGGTAGCTCGGCAGCAAAGCGGGGCCGGCGGGAATCGAGTCGAGGGCAGTGGCGATGGCGGCGCCGGGAGATGGCGGCGCGGCGGCGCGGGCAGTGGTGTGGGTGAAGGCCGGGCTCGTGGCGAGCCCGGCGAGAAGGGCGCGGCGGGGGATCATCCGCGCCGCGCCCCGTTGTCAGCCCAGCGCCTCGACCAGCGCCTCGGCGGTGCGGCCATTGGCGATGGTGGCGGCGCGGCGGTCGAAATGCACGCCGTTGACGCGGGCGAAGGCGTGGTGGACGGCGGGATAGACATGCGAGGAGACCAGGGCGTTGCTCTTCGTCGCCGCCATCACCGCATCGCGCGCCTCTTTCGGGGCGAACTCGTCGAGCTCGGCCATGTGCATCACCAGCTTGCGGCCGATATTGCCGAATTCGGGGATCAGCTTGTCGAGCATGACGCCGTAATAGGAGATGTTCACATCGGCGTCCGACCGTGTGGCCATCATCACCGCGAGGCGACCGCCGAGGCAGAAGCCGACGGTGCCGACCTTGCCGTTGCAGCCGGGCAGGGCGCGGGCGGTGGCGAGGGTGGTTTTCAGATCCTCGATCCCCTTGTCCTGGTCGAAGCCGTTCATCAGCTCGAAGGCGCGCTTCCACTCGGCCTCGGACTTGTCGGTGAGGTCGACGCCGGGCTCCTGGCGCCAGAACAGGTCCGGCGCGATGGCGATGAAGCCCATTTCGGCGATTTCGTGGCAGGTCGCGCGCAGCGCGTCGTTCACGCCGAAGATTTCCTGGATCACCACGACGGCGCCGGTCGGCTTCACGGAGGGGGTGACGGTGTAGGCCTTGAACGCGCCCGAACCGTCGGCGGCCTTGATGTCGATGCTGCCGATGGTGGTGGTGATCTGGTCGGTCATGAAGCTCTCCCTGAGCGCTGGTTGCAACAACGCGCCGCCCGGACACCGGGCAGCGCGGCTGGCTTACAGATAGTGCTCTTCCGGCGGGAGAAAACCGTTGAACCCCTGGCTTGCGTAACTTGTCACGTAGGCGCCGGCATCGTGGATCAGCACGCGGTCGCCGGCGGCGAGGGATGCGGGCAGCGGGCAGGGCGTGTTGCGGTACATCACATCGACGCCATCGCAGCTCGGCCCGGCGAGCACGGCCGGCGCGTCGGCGCCGGCGACGCCGGGGGCGGTGATGCGGTAGCGGATCGCCTCGCCTTCGGTTTCGGCGAGGCCGCCGAAACGGCCGAGATCGAGATAGACCCAGCGGCGGCCCTCATCCTCGTGCCTTGCGCAGGCGAGCACCACCTCGCTCACCGCCACCCCGGCATCGCCGACGATGGCGCGGCCGGGCTCGATCAGCAGGTCCGGCAGGTTGTTGCCGAACGCCTGGCGCACGGCGTCCATGATCGCGGCGCCGAAATCGCCGAGCGGCGGGATGTCGTCGCGGTAGCGGGTGGGGAAGCCGCCGCCGAGATTGAGCAGCCGCAAATCGATCCCGCGCGCGCGCAAATCGGTGAACACGGCGGCGGCCTGGCCGATAGCGGTGCGCCAGGCGCCGACGCCGGTCTGCTGGCTGCCGACATGGAAGGAGACGCCCCAGGGGATGAGGCCGAGCGCCTCGGCGCGGAGCAGCAGGTCGCGCGCATGGGTGCCGCTGGTGCCGAACTTGCGCGAGAGCGGCCAGTCCGCCCCGTCCTGGCTGACGGCGAGGCGGCAATAGACCTTTGCTCCGGGCGCGGCCGCGGCGAGCTTGTCCAGCTCCTCGTCGGAATCGAAGGCGAAGAGATCGACGCCGCTTGCATGCGCTTCGGCGATGGCGGCGCGCTTCTTGACGGTGTTGCCGAAGCTGATCGCGGCGGGGGCGGCGCCGGCGGCGAGGCAGGCGCGCACTTCCTCGATGCTGGCGGCATCGAAGCGCGAGCCGAGGCCGACCAGGCGATCGAGCACCGGGGCGGCGGGGTTGGCCTTCACCGCGTAATAGATCGCGGCGTCGGGCAGGGCGGCGCGCAGGGCGGCGAAGTTCGCCGCCACGCGATCGAGATCGACGACGATGGCCGGCGTGGACACCATGCCGGAGTCGAGAAAACGGGCGAGCCTGGGGGTCATTGCCCTCTCCCTTGCAAGTCTCGGAGCCAGGCGCGCCCGGGAGGGCGCGCGCGGCGGGTTGCGAAACGGTCGAACGAACCAGCGACCAGACGGAACCGGCGCGGAGGCCGGCAGTTGCCAGAACGCTTGACGTCGTTGCGTAACCCCCGATGGGAGGCAGAGGCACGTGCGTTGCTGCGTGAGCCGCGACATAGGGCCATCGCCGTCCGGCTGCAAGTGAAATTTCGGCCGGGGCGGGGTTGCGGATTTGCGTAAGGAAATGCAACTTGGCCCCCAAGGCGAAACGAATTCGGCTATTGTAACAGCCATGGAGACGATGCCGCATATTCTGGTGGTCGATGACGATCACGATATTCGCGAGCTGCTGGCGCGGTTTCTCGAACGCCAGCGCTTCCGGGTCACCGCGGTGCGCGATGCGCGCGAGGCGCGGCGGGCCTTTCTCAACGGGCATTACCAGCTCGTCGTGCTCGACCTGATGCTGCCGGGCGAGCCGGGGATCGATTTCGCCCGCTGGCTGCGCGCGGAATCGCAGGTGCCGATCATCATGCTCACCGCGCTCGGCGAGGAGCCGGACCGGATCATCGGGCTCGAACTCGGCGCCGACGACTATGTGACCAAGCCGTTCAACCCGCGCGAACTGGTCGCGCGCATCCGCGCCGTGCTGCGCCGGGTGGGCGAGGGCGAGGCGCACGGGCATGAGACCTCGGCGCGGCTCTACCGCTTCGCCGGCTGGATGCTGGAGACCGCACGGCGAAGGCTGGTCGACCCCAAGGGGGTCGAGGTGCCGCTGACCGGCGGGGAATATGACCTGCTGCTCGCCCTGCTCGACCGGCCCAACCGGGTGCTGACGCGCGACATGCTGCTCGACCTGCTGCGCGGGCGGCAGGCGGGGCCGTTCGACCGGGCCATCGACGTCGCGATTTCGCGGCTGCGGCGCAAGCTCGAGGATGACGGCCGGCGCGCGCAGATCATCAAGACGGTGCGCGGCGGCGGCTATGTTCTGGCCGCGACCGTCGAGCGGTCATGAAAACAGGATGGTGGCGGCCCGGCCGGTTCTGGCCGGCGAGCCTCGCCTGGCGCACCGGGCTCACGCTGCTGCTCGGCTTCTCGATCATCCAGGCGGTCGGCCTTGGCATTCACGTGCTCAACCAGATCGACGTCAACCGGGTGGTGGCGGAGCGGGCGATCGCCTCGCGGGACGGGGCGATCTATCGCCGGGTGGCGAGCGCGCCGCCGGAGCGGCGGGCGGTGATCGTCGCCGCCATCAACGGCGAGGCGGGCGACCGGGTGAGCCTCGATTCGAGCCCGCCCTTCGCCGACAGTTTCACCCTGCCGCTGCCGACGCGGCAGATGATCCAGGGCTCGCTGCTCGCCTTTCCGACGCCGGAATTCCTCCAGCCGCGGCAGGTGATGATGCGCGGCAGCATGTCGCCCTCGACCCTGATCCTGAGCTTCCAGCTTCCCGACAGCCCGGACTGGCTGACGGTGCGCAGCCCGTTCCGGCCGAGC
This sequence comes from Acidocella sp. C78, assembly GCF_907164655.1. Classification (NCBI taxonomy): domain Bacteria; kingdom Pseudomonadati; phylum Pseudomonadota; class Alphaproteobacteria; order Acetobacterales; family Acidocellaceae; genus Acidocella; species Acidocella sp. C78. Next base: position 41,926 of record NZ_CAJQZK010000084.1, on the reverse strand, counting down.
CCGCCCTGGGCGCAGCCGGGCTTCGCCAGCGCCTTCCTGGTGATGTTCGTGCTCGGCGGGCTGCTGATCTTCTGGGGGGTGGTCCGGCTGACGGCGCCGGTGCGGACGCTGGCGGCGGCGGCGGAGCAGCTCGGCCGCGACATCGCCCACGCGCCCGCGCTGCCGGAGCGCGGGCCGGTGGAGATCGCGACCGCGGCGGTGGCGTTCAATACCATGGCCGCGCGCATCCGCCGCTTCGTCGAGGACCGGACCTTCCTGCTCACCGCGATCGGGCATGATTTGCGCACGCCGATCACGCGGCTGCGGCTGCGGGCGGAATTCCTGGAGGACGACGCCCAGCGGGAGAAGATCCTCGCCGATCTTGCCGAGCTGGAGGCGATGCTGGCCGCGACCATCGCCTTCGGCCGCGACGTGGCGCAGACCGAGGCGTCGGTTCCGGTCGATCTCGCGATCCTGCTGCGCACGGTGATCGACGAGACCGCCGATATCGCGCCGGGGGCGGCGCGGCGGATGCGCTATCAGGGGCCGGATCATGTCACGATCCGCGGGCGGCCGCTGGCGCTCAAGCGGGCCTTCGCCAACCTGATCGGCAATGCGGTGAAATATGGCCATGCCGCGCGGGTGTCGTTGCAGAAGGCGGAGCGGCACACGATGCGGATCGATATCGAGGATGACGGGCCGGGCGTGCCGCCGGGCGAGCTGGAGCGGGTGTTCGAGCCGTTCCGCCGGCTGGAGATCAGCCGCAACCGCGAGACCGGCGGCTCGGGGCTCGGCCTCGCCATCGCCCGCAACGCCATTCGCGCGCATGGCGGCGACATCACGCTGGCGAACCGGCCGGGCGGCAAGGGGCTGGTCGCCAGCGTCTATCTGCCCGAATGAGGCACGGCGCCAGGGTCTTGGAGGCGGGCGCGGGGATGTTTTGATCGCTGCGGAACGATCAAGACCAATCAAGGCATGTTCGCGATGCCGTGATAAAAATGGCATGGATGCTGCATTTATTTCTTGAAGGCCGGGCGGGTGCGGCCATATCTGACCATGGTTATCGATCCGCCGGCGCCCGTTCGGGGCGCCTGATCCATTTGTCGCCGTTCGGCCCGGTTGCGGGTGTTCGGCGGGCTGGACGCCCCGTGGGGCGACCGGCGCCGGCATGACGCAACGCCGTCATCCCGGCCGCAACATATCCCCCGCCCGGCCCGCGCCGCGCCGCCCCTGACCGGGTGTGGCGGGGCATCGGCGTCGCGGGGGCAAGACAGCGAGGCCCGACATGTCGCAACCCACATCCGCCGCCGCCACACCCGCCCCTGCATCTGGGCGGCTCAAGCAGCACCACACACTCTCGCTCGGCAATCTCGGCGCCGGGACCATCGGCAATGTGCTGGAATGGTACGATTTCGGCCTTTACGGCTATCTCGCGCCGATGATCGGCAGCCTGTTCTTTCCCTCGACCGACAAGATCGCCTCGCTGCTCGGCGCCTATGGCGGGTTCGCCATCGGGTTCATGATGCGCCCGATCGGCGGGGTGATTTTCGGCCATCTGGGCGACCGGGTGGGGCGGCAGACCGTGCTGGTGACCTCGGTGGTGATGATGGGGCTGGCGACCACGGCGGTCGGGCTGTTGCCGACCTATCAGCAGATCGGCTTCTGGGCGCCGGTGCTGCTGCTGGTGGTGCGGCTGTTTCAGGGCCTGTCGGTGGGCGGGGAGTTCACCGGCTCGGTGTCGTATCTCGTGGAAACCGCGCCGGCGAACCGGCGGGGGTTCGCCGGCAGTTTCGCGAATTTCGGTTCGACCGGCGGCTATCTGCTCGCCGCCGGCTTCGCCGCGCTGACCACGCTGTTCGCCGGGCACGGCGCGGTGCAGGGCTGGGCCTGGCGGCTGCCGTTCCTCGCCGGCGGGGTGCTCGCGGTGCTGGCCTATCTGGTGCGCTCGCGGCTGAGCGATACCGGCTATGAGCCGGACCAGGCGGCGACGGATGGCGAGCTGCCGATCCGCCAGGCGTTCCGCCGCAGCCCGAAGGTGATGGTGCTGGCGATGCTGTTCACCTGGGGCTATGGCGTGGCGGATTATCTCACCCTGGTGTTCCTGCCCACGTTCGGGGCGAAGTTCGGCGCGATTTCGGACAGTCTGGCGCTGTAGATCGTCACCGTCACGCAGCTGTTCGTGCTGTTCCTGATTCCGCTGTCGGGCTGGCTGACGGATCACTGGATCTTGCGCCGCTCCTGGCTGATCGGCAGTTTCGGGCTGCTGCTGGTGCTCGCGCTGCCGTTCTTCGCGATGGCGGAGCACGCGATGACGCCCTTCGCCATCGCGCAGGTGGTCTCGGGCCTGCTGCTGGGGGCGATCATGGGGGTGGCGCCGGCGATGCTCTCCGAGCAGTTCCGCTCGGAATACCGGCTGTCGGGCTATTCGCTGGCGTTCAATGTCGGGCTCGGGATCGGCGGCGGCACCGCGCCGCCGATCGCCACCGCGCTGATCGGGCTGACCGGGTTCAAGCTCGCGGCCGGCGCCTATCTGCTGGTCGGCTGCGCGATGTCGGTGGTGGCACTCTGGATGCTGAAGGATCGCGGCCGCCAGCCCTTGCGCTGAACGCCGCGATCGGACAGGTTTCGGGCGAGGAATGTCATGAAACCTGCTCCATTCGATTATGTCCGTGCCGGGTCGGTCGCCGAGGCGATCGGCCTGCTTGCCGCCCGTGAGGGGGCGGTGCTGCTGGCCGGCGGGCAGAGCCTGCTGCCGGCGCTCAATTTCCGGCTGTCGGCGCCGGGGCTGTTGGTCGATATCGGCCGGATCGCGGAACTGCGGCGGATCGAGGTGACGGCGACGCATCTGCGGATCGGCGCCGGCTGCACCCATGCGATGCTGCTGGAAGCACCCGAGATCGCCGCCCATGCGCCGCTGATCGCAACCGCACTCGCCCATGTCGCGCATCCGGCGATCCGCACGCGCGGGACGATCGGCGGCAGCCTCGCCAATGCCGATCCGGCGGCGGAACTGCCGGCCTGCATGCTGGCGCTCGACGCGGTGATGATCGCCGAGGGGGCGCCGGGGACGCGGCGGATCGCGGCGGCGGATTTTTTCACCGGATTGTTCGGGACGGCGCTGGAACCGGGGGAGATTCTGACCGCGGTGGAGATTCCGCTGGTGAAGGGGCGGCGGCATGGCTTCGCCGAGCTGGCGCGGCGGCATGGGGATTACGCGCTGGTCGGGCTCGCCGCCGCGGTGGAGGGGCGCATCGTGCGGCTCGGGCTTTTCGCGGTCGGCCACGCGGCGCTGCGCGCGCCGGCGGCGGAGCGGGCGCTTGCGGACGGGTTAGCGGGGCTCGAGGCGGCGTGCGCGGCGCTGGACCATGATCTGCCGCCGCATGCGGATTCGGAGATTTCGGCGCCGGTGCGGCTGCACCTGGCGCGGGTGCTGCTGCGGCGGGTGATGAAGGAATGTCTGGCTCCATGACGGCGATTTCCCTGATCGTGAATGGCGAGCGCGTCGAGGCGGAGGTGCCGGCGCGGCTGCACCTCGCCGATTTCCTGCGCGAGCGGCTGGGCCTGACCGGCACGCATCTCGGCTGTGAGCACGGCGTATGCGGCGCCTGCACGGTGCGGCTGGACGGGGCGATCGTGCGCGGCTGCCTCGTGCTCGCGGTGCAGGCGGAGGGATGCGTGGTCGAGACCATCGAGGGCGTGTCGGATTCGGGCGAGGTGGCGGATTTGCAGGAGGCGTTCTGGCGGCGCAACGCGCTGCAATGCGGCTATTGCACCCCGGGGATGGTGCTGGCGGCGGCGGATTTCCTCGCCCATGCGCCCGATGCGACCGACCGCGCGGCGATCCGCGAACATCTTTCGGGCAATTACTGCCGCTGCACCGGGTATGAGGCGATCATCGACGCGGTCGAGGCGACGGCGCGGGCGCGGAGGGGGGCATGAACGGCGCGGACCGGCCGATCGGGCGGGCGATGGCGCGGCCGGATGCGCGGCGGCTGACGCAGGGGCGCGGGCTGTTTGCCAGCGACATCGCGCTGCCGCGCATGGTTCATGCGGCGTTCCTGCGATCGCCCTACGCGCATGCGCGGATCGGGGCGATCGACCTCGCGCCGGCGCGGGAGATGAGGGGCGTCGTCGGCGTGTTCGACGCGGCGGCGCTGGAGGGGTGGTGTGCGCCCTGGGTCGGCGTGCTGATGCATCTGCAAGGGTTGAAATCGGCGCCGCAATATCCGCTGGCGCGCGGGGTTGCGCGGTTCCAGGGCGAGCCGGTGGCGATGGTGGTGGCGGCGAGCCGGGCCGAGGCGGAGGATGCGGCGGAGCGGATTGTCGTGGACTACGATCCGTTGCCGCCGGTGGTCGATCCGCTGGCCGCCCTGGCACCGGGGGCGGCGGCGATCCATCCCGAGCTTGGGGACAATCTGGCCTTCGCGCGGACGATCGAGGCGGGCGGCGGGGCGGCGGCGATCGACGCGGCGGCGGAGTGCGTGGCGCTGGAGTTCGACTTCGCCCGCCATACCGGGGTGACGCTGGAGCCGCGCGCGCTGGTGGCGGACTGGAACGAGGGCGAGCAGCGGCTGACGGTGCATCTCGGCACCCAGGTGCCGCATATGTTCCAGACCGTGCTGGCGACGCTGCTCGGCCTCGCCGAGCGGCAAATTCGGGTGATCGGGCCGGATGTCGGCGGGTCGTTCGGGATCAAGATCCATGTCTATCCCGACGAGATGGCGGCGGTGGCGGCGAGCCGCATCCTGCGCCGGCCGGTGCGGTTCGTGGCCGACCGGCTGGAGAGTTTCACCGGCGACATCCATGCGCGCGGGCATGTGGTTTCGGCGCGGATCGGGGTGGCGGAAGACGGGCGGATCGAGGGATTCGCGGTGGATGACCTGACCGGGGTGGGGCCGTATTCGGCCTATCCGCGCACCTCGGCGGTGGAGGCGAACCAGGTGATCAATCTGGTCGGCGGGCCGTATGCGTTCGCGCATTACGCGGCGCGGGCGCGGGTGGTGTTCCAGACCAAGGCGATGATGTCGCAATATCGCGCGGTGGGGCATCCGATCGCGACCGCGGTGACCGAGGCGCTGGTGGACGAGGCGGCGCGGCGGCGGGGGATCGACCCGGTCGAGATGCGCCGGCGCAACCTGATCGCCGACGACGCCTATCCCTGCGTCTCGCCGGCGGGGATGAAGTTCGAGGCGCTGTCGCACCATGCGTGCCTCGACGAGCTGGTCCGGCTGATGGACTATGACGGGCTGCGGGCGGAGCAGGCGGCGCTGCGGGCGCGCGGGGTGTGGCGGGGCATCGGGATCGCGAGTTTCATCGAGATCACCAATCCGGGGGCGGCGTTCTACGGCGTCGGCGGGGCGCGGATCGCGGCACAGGACGGGGCGACGGCGCGGCTCGATGCCGCCGGCGACGTGGTGCTGCTCTCCGGCACCACCGAGCAGGGGCAGGGGACGACGACGATGCTCGCCCAGGTGACGGCCGCGGCGATGGGGGTGGACCCGGCGCGGGTGCTGGTGAAGCTCGGCGATACCGACGCGACACCCTATGGCGGCGGCACCTGGGCCTCGCGCGGGGCGGGGGTGGGCGGCGAGGCGGCGTTCCGCGCGGCATCGGCGTTGCGGGAGGGCGTGCTGGCGCTGGCCGCGAGCATTCTGCAGGCCGCCCCGGAGGCGCTCGATATCCGGGATGGCGTGATCGTGGATGCGGCGGGCGGGGCCGCGCGGATGAGCCTCGCCGAGCTGGCGCGCATCGCCCATTTCCGGCCCGACACGCTGCCGCATGGGGTGGAGCCGGCGCTGGTGGCGAGCCGGCATTACGTGCCGCGGGACTATCCCTTCGCCTTCACCAACGGGGTGCAGGCTTCGGTGGTGGAGGTGGACGCCGAGACCGGCTTCGTGCGGCTGCTGAAGCATTTCGTGGTCGAGGATTGCGGGACGATCATCAATCCGCTGCTGGTGGACGAGCAGATTCGCGGCGGCGTGGTGCAGGGGCTGGGGGCGGCGCTGTTCGAGGAATGCCGCTACGATTCCGAGGGGCAGATGCTGAACGCGACGATGGCGGATTATCTGGTGCCGATGGCCGCCGAGATGCCGGATATCGTGATCGGCCATGTCTGCACGCCGACGAAGGAAAGCCATATCGGGGCGAAGGGCGTGGGCGAGGCCGGCACCGCGGCGGCGGCGGCGGCGGTGCTGAACGCGGTGAACGATGCGCTGTCACCGCGCGGCGCGCGGATCACCGCGCTGCCGATCACGCCCGCGCTTGTGCTGGACGCCCTCGGCATCGGCTGACCGCGGCCAGAAAGAGGCTGGCCGCGGTCAGCGGCCGGGGAGACTCTGACGCGGTCAGCGGCCGGGGAGACTCTGACGCGGTCAGCGGCCGGTGAGAATCCGTTCGACGAGCTGCTTCACGGTGGGGATGAAGCCGTTGGAGTAGAACGGGTCGGTCGCGAAGCGGTAGCCGTTATGGCCGCTGAACATCAGGTTCTGGTCGACCGATTCGGGATCGTTATGGGTGTGGGCGATGTCCTGCAGGGTTTTCTGGATGCAGAAGCTGCGCGGGTCGGACTTTTTGCCGTTGGAGAAATCGGGCTCCTCCTGCGACCAGTTGGAGAAGCGGCACTGCGAGAGGCAGCCCATGCAGTTCACCTGGTCGCGCCGGATGTCCTCGGCGGCTTCGGGGGTTTCGAAGACGAGGGTGGAATCCGGGGTGCGCATCGCCTCGGTGAAGCCTTCGCGTTCCCAGGCGTGGACGTCCCTGAGGTCGGCCGGGGTGAGCCAGACCGGGCGCTTGCGCGGGCCGACGCCGTATTCCTCGGTATGCTCGCCGACCGGCTCGGTGGTGTAGGCGACCTGGCGCTCGTTGCGGGCGCGCAGGCCCTGGATGAAGCCGTTGTTCACCGCGCTGGAATAGAAGCCGGTGGGGGAGAAGCGGTTGAGATAGACATCGCCCTGTTTCAGGGTGAGCAGTTTCTGCTTCCAGACGTCGCTGATCGGGCTTTCCTTCGTCAGCAGCGGGCGGGTGCCGAACTGGAAGGCGACGGGGCCCAGCTCGGGATTGTCGATCCAGTCTTCCCATTCCTCGAGCCACCAGACGCCGCCGGCCATGATGATCGGGGTGTCGTCGAGGCCGAAGGCGCGCATCTGCCGGCGCAGCTCGATGACGCGGGCAGCGGGCTTTCGGGCTTCGTCGGGTCTTCGGAATTGGACAGGCCGTTATGACCGCCGGCGAGCCAGGGGTCTTCGTAGACGACGCCGCCGAGCAGTTCCTGCGCCTTGTGGTAGGCGCGGCGCCAGAGCGCGTTGAAGGCGCGGGCGGAGGAGACGATGGGGTAGTAGTGGATGTTGAATTTCGAGGCGATTTCCGAGAGCCGGTAGGGCATGCCGGCGCCGCAGGTGATGCCGTTCACCAGGCCCTTCGCCCCTTCGAGAATGCCGGTGATGACGCGCTCCGCACCGCCCATTTCCCAGAGGATGTTGGCGTGGATGCGGCCGGCGCCGCCGGATTCCTCGTGGGCGCGGCGGGCCTGGGCGATGCCGCCCTCGATCGCGTAGGCGACCAGCTCGTCGTGTCGGGCGCGGCGAGTGGTGCCGCGATAGACCTGCGGGATCGGGCGGCCGGAGTCGTCGTAGCTGTCGGCATTGACGGCGCTGAACGTGCCGACGCCGCCCGCGGCGGCCCAGCTTCCGGCGGACAACCCGTTGGAGACCGCCACACCCTTGCCGCCCTCGACCAGCGGGAGAACCTCGACGCCACCCATTCTGATCGCATTGATCGTCTTCATCGTCTCGCTAACCTGTGCGCCGCCCGTGCGGCGCTTGCGTGAGTTTCAACACCAACCGACGTCTTGCCGATGTCGCGATGCGGACCGCGGGCCTGGCGGACGGCCCGGCTCCGGCGGGAGATGCCGCCGGCGCGCCGGAGCGGCGTCCTGTCCCGGCCTGCGGTGCGGCGTCGCGACCGTCTGCACCACCCGGATACGTGATCATATCATCAAATGGATGCACGAGAAACAGCCGGAGGGCCCGAGGGTATGTGAAACTGTCACGAGCCGGTCACAAAAGCCGCCCGTCCGGCGCGCCAGCGCCGCCAGCCGGCGGCGCGCAGGTCGCAGGCCGGGCAGGCGCCGCAGCCATGGCCCCAGTCGTGCAGCGTGGCGCGCTCGCCGCGATAGCAGCTATGGCTGAGGGTGCGCAGCGCCTCGACCAGCGCGGCGCCGCCGAGGCTGGCGGCGAGGTCCCAGGTGGCGGCCTTGTCGCGATACATCAGCGGGGTTTCGACCGTGACGGCGCGGTCGAGCCCGAGGGTGAGGGCGAGCTGCATGGCCTGCATCGTCGTGTTCCGGCAGTCGGGGTAGCCGGAATAGTCGGTCTCGCACATGCCGCCGACCAGGGTGGGGATGCCGCGGCGATAGGCGAGGGCGGCGGCATAGGTGAGGAAGAGCAGGTTGCGGCCGGGGACGAAGGTGTTGGGCAGGCCGGAGGCGGTGGTTTCGATCTCGATGTCGGCGGTCATCGCGGTGGCGCCGAGCGTGGCGAGGGCGGCGCTGATGTCGAGCATCGTGTCGGCGCCGAGTGTGCCGCGCCAGGGGCGCAGGGCAGCGATGGCGGCGCGCAGCGGGGCGCGGCATTCCAGCTCGACCGCGTGGCGCTGGCCGTAGAAGAAGCCGATCGTCTCGACCCGGTCGTAGCGGTCGAGCGCCCAGGCGAGGCAGGTGCCGCTGTCCTGGCCGCCGGAAAAGAGGACGAGTGCCGCGCTGGCGGCTTCCTGGGGGGGCGTGGTCATCGGGAGAGGATGCCGGGCGGGGCGGTTGCGATCAAGCGGTGATCGGCGAGGTTGGTCGGGTAGAGCGGGCGCGGTGATCCGCGCCCTTGCGAAGGGCGGCGGGCGGTGCGATTTGACGCAGCATGGATCTGGATTTTACCGAAACCGAAATCGCGCGGTATTCGCGCCACATCCTGCTGCGCGAGGTGGGCGGCACCGGGCAGGCGCGGCTGCGCGCGGCCTCGGTGCTGATCGTCGGCGCGGGCGGGCTCGGCTCGCCGGCGGCACTCTACCTGGCCGCCGCCGGGGTGGGGCGGATTTCCATCGTGGATGACGACGTGCTGGAACTCTCCAACCTGCAACGCCAGATCGCGCATGGCGTGGCGTTTCTCGGCGCGCCGAAGGTGGAGAGTGCCGCGGCGACGATGCGCGGGCTCAACCCGGAGGTCAGCGTCAACCCGATACGCGCCCGGCTGGAGGCGGGGAATGTCGGCGAACTGGTCGCCGCGCACGACATCGTGCTCGACGGGACCGACAATTTCGCGACCCGGTTTCTCGTCGCCGATGCCTGCGTGGCGGCGCGGCGGACGCTGGTTTCGGCGGCGGTGCTGCGCTTCGAGGGGCAGATCTCCACCTTCAAGCCGCATGCGGGGCCGGATTGCCCCTGTTATCGGTGTCTCTATCCCGAGGCGCCGCCGGCGGGCATGGTGCCAACCTGTTCGGAGGCTGGCGTGCTCGGCCCGGTGACGGGGGTGATGGGGACGTTGCAGGCGACCGAGGCGATGAAGGAGATTCTGGGCATTGGCACCTCGCTGGCCGGGCGGCTGTTGCTGTGGGACGCGCTGGATGCGCGGTTCCGGACGATCGCGGTGCCGCGCGCGCCGGGATGCGGCGGCTGTGGCGGCGGCTAGAGGGCGGCTGCTGCCCGGCGCGGCGCTGGTGGCGGCGGCGCTGCTGCTCGGCGCCTGGCAGGCGCCGCCGGCGGGACCCGGGCCGGGGCCGGCCAAGGGATCGGCGACCGGCTGGCCGGTGCCGCGCTTCGAGAGTTTCCGCTCGAAGGAAATCTACATGCGGGCGGGGCCGGGCTTCCAGTATCCGATCGTCTGGGTCTATCACCGTTTCGACCTGCCGGTGGAGGTGACCGGCGAGTTCAACGTGTGGCGGCGCGTGGTGGCCCCCGATGGCGGCGATGGCTGGGTGCACGAGGCGCTGCTGCACGGGGTGCGCAGCTTCATCGTCACCGCGACGCGCGGCACGCTGCGGGCGGCGCCGCGACGGGACGCGGCGGCGGTGGCCTATCTCGACAAGGGGGTGATCGGCGTGATCCGGCGCTGCCGCGCGGGGGCGACGTGGTGCCGGGTCGAGGCCGGGCACCGGACCGGCTGGCTCCGGCGCGCCGCGTTCTGGGGCAGCTTCGCCGGCGAGGCGGTGAAATAGGCCGGCGCGGCGGGTTTTCCACAGAAATCTGGCCTGGGCGTCTCAACTAGATGTTGAGAACGATACGCCGCTCGGCTACAGAATGTTGTAGCAAAAGAGAGGGACAGGACAGGCCATGGAATGGACCGACGAGATCGTTTCCCGGCTCCGCCAGCTCTGGGACGAAGGGCTTTCGACCGCAGAGATCGGCCGGCGGCTGAATATTTCGAAGAATTCGGTCGTTGGCAAGGCGCATCGGCTCGACCTGCCGGCGCGGCCATCGCCGATCCGGCGCGATCCCTCGGGGCGGCGCCCGCGCGGCCGGCGCCGGCGCGGGTGACCGGGCCGACCCTGCCCTCGCTCGCGGTGCCGGCCGAGCCGGCCCCGGCCGCGATGCCGGTGGCGGAAGCGGCGCCGCCGGTTCGCCAGGCGGCGCCCGCGCGGGCCGTGCCGGCGCGGCCGACGCTGGTGTCCTCGCGCCCGGCGCAGCCGCAACCGCGGGCCGCGGCGCGCGCGCCCTCGTGCTGCTGGCCGATCGGCGAGCCGGGGACGCCGAGCTTCCGGTTCTGCGGCGATCCGGCGCTGGTGGGCAAGCCGTATTGCCAGCCTCATGCCGAGATCGCCTATGTCCGGGTGCGGGACCGCCGCGAGGACGTCGCCTGAGGCATTTTGCGGGTCCGGGTCACGATCCGGGCTTGCGCGGACGGCGGCCTGCCGCAGTGTCGGGGCAAGGGCGTCCGGGGAGGCGCGGTGATGGGGTGTCGTGCGCTTCCGGCGGGGGCGCGCGGGGCTCGGTGCCGCGGCGATGCGGACGGCAGCAGCGACAGGAGCGGTCTGCGGGTATGAGCGAAGCATATAATGACGCGCCGGGCACCGTGGATGCGGAGGGGCTGGCGCGCGGGTCGTCGCTCGATGCGGATGCCGTGCGGGCGGCGTATCGCCGCTGGGCGGGCGTGTATGACCGGGTGTTCGGCGCGGTGTCCGCCCCGGCGCGGCGGGCGGCGGTTGCCGCGGTGAACGCGGCCGAGGGGGTCGAGGTTCTCGAAGTGGGGGTCGGCACCGGGCTGGCGCTGCCGCATTATCGCCCGGAGAAGCGGATCACCGGGATCGACCTGTCGACCGAGATGCTGGAGCGGGCGCGGGCGCGGGTGGCGCGCGAGGGGTTGGGCAATGTGCGCCAGCTGCTGGAGCTGGACGCCGAGGCGACCGGGTTCGAGGATCACCGTTTCGATATCGCGGTGGCGATGTTCGTCGCCTCGGTGGTACCGAATCCGCGCCGGCTGGCGGCCGAGCTGCGGCGGGTGGTGCGGCCGGGCGGGCTGATTCTGTTCGTCAATCATTTCGCCGCCGAATCGGGGCCGATGGCGCTGGTCGAGCGGGCGCTGGCGCCGGCCTCGCGGGCGCTGGGCTGGCACCCGGATTTCGCCATCGAGCGGCTGATTCCGGCGGAGCAGCGCAAGGCGGCGAGCGCGGTGCCGATGTGGCCGTTCGGCCTGTTCCGGCTGGTCTCGCTGAGCAACCCTGATTCTGCATCGGCGCGGCCGGGTTAATGACACGGACGGCTTGATCGCGGGGTGGGGGTGTTATATCCAGTTTGTTGAATGCGCGTGAACCGGGCGTAATCCGCTCCGTGTGCGCCATGGCTTGTTTTTGACCCAACTGACCTAGACGGTCGCGCTGAACGCGGCCCGAGCACACGGAATTGGCGGAGCTGATGAAACGATCCAATCAATATCTGTTCATGGGCCTGATCGGCCTCGCGGTGGCGATCGCCGCGACGCAGCCGGCGCTCGCTGACGCGAAGAACGCGGTGGGCTTTCCGGTCCACGCGCCGCGGCCGTGGGAGTGGTGGTTCCAGCCGGCGGGCAGCCCGATCCAGAAGAGCATCGACTGGCTGATGCAGTTCGTGCTCTGGATCATGGCGGGCGTGGTCGGGCTGGTTGGCGTGCTGCTGGTCACGGTGATGGTGCGGTTCCGCGCCTCGAAGAACCCGGTGGCCTCGACGACGACGCACAACACGCTGATCGAGGTGATCTGGACGGTGGTGCCGGCGCTGCTGCTGATCGTGATCTTCGTGCCGTCGCTCAACCTGATCTACGAGCAGTCGAACTACAAGCACGCTTACATGACGGTGAAGGTGACCGGGCACCAGTGGTATTGGGAATATGACTATCCCACCGCCAAGGGGGTCGATTTCACCTCGTATCCGGTGCCGGACAACCAGATCAAGCCGGGGCAGATCGCGCGGCTTTCGGTGGATCATCCGCTGGTGGTGCCGGCGAACGAGAAGATCGTGTTCAAGATCACCAGCGCCGACGTGCTGCACTCGTTCTTCATTCCCTCGCTCGGCGTGCAGCGCTATGCGATTCCGGGGCAGTACTGGCGGCAATGGACGCAGATCGACGCGCCGGGTGTTTATTATGGGGAATGCAACCAGATATGCGGCATGAATCACGATAACATGCCGATCGAGATCGTTGCCCTGCCGATGAAGGAATTCCAGGCGTGGCTGGCCGAGGCGAAGGCCGACGCCGCCCAGGGCAATGTGCCGCCTGTGCACAAATACGAGGTGCTGGCCATGAAGGCGGCGGCGCAGAAGGCCGCCTCGGCCGGCAATACGGGGATCGCGCTGGCGAGCGCGGCTCCGGCTGAAACCGCGCGATAAACTGTAGTCGGCGACCATCAGGAGCATATGACAATGTCCGCGACCGCACTGCACGATGCCCATGGTGAGCATGCCCACCACCAGCCCGGCTTCTTCCGCCGCTGGGTGATGAGCACGAACCACAAGGATATCGGCACTCTCTACATTACCTGGGCTGTGATCGCCGCGATCGAGGGGGGTGTCCTCTCGATGATCATGCGCGCGCAGCTCGCGCATCCGAACAACACGCTGGTCACCTCGGGCCAGGCGTGGAACGCGATCGTCACGGCGCACGGGCTGCTGATGATCTTCTTCTTCGTGATGCCGGCGCTGATCGGCGGGTTCGGCAACTGGATGGTGCCGATGATGATCGGCGCGCCGGACATGGCCTTCCCGCGGCTCAACAACATGAGCTTCTGGTTCCTGTTCATGGCGTTCATCTTCGTCAATCTGGGGCTGCTGGTCGGCGCCGGGTCGGGCGTGGGCTGGACGCTGTATCCGCCGCTGTCGGACATCACCTACCAGCCGGGGGTGGCGACGGATTTCACGCTGTTCTCGCTGCATCTGGCCGGCATTTCCTCGCTGCTGGGGGCGATCAACTTCATCGCCACCATCCTGAACATGCGCGCGCCGGGCATGACGATGCACAAGATGCCGCTGTTCGTCTGGTCGATGCTGGTGACGGCGTTCCTGCTGCTGCTGGCGATTCCGGTGCTGGCCGGCGCCATCACCATGCTGATCATGGACCGCAATTTCGGCACCTCGTTCTTCGAGCCGGCCGGCGGCGGCGACCCGGTGCTGTTCCAGCATCTGTTCTGGTTCTTCGGTCATCCGGAAGTGTACATCATGATCCTGCCGGCCTTCGGCGTGATCAGCCATGTGGTGTCGACCTTCTCGAAGAAGCCGATCTTCGGCTATCTCGGCATGGTGTACGCGATGGTGGCGATCGGGTTCGTCGGCTTCGTGGTCTGGGCGCACCACATGTTCGTCTCCGGCATTTCGGTGGACAGCAAGGTGTATTTCGAGGCGGCGACGCTGGTGATCGCGGTGCCGACCGGGGTGAAGGTGTTCTCGTGGATCGCGACGATGTGGGGCGGCTCGATCGAGCTGAAGACCCCGATGATCTGGGCGATCGGGTTCATCTTCATGTTCGTGATGGGTGGCGCGACCGGCGTGGTGCTGGCCAATGCCGGCCTCGATACCGAGCTGCACAACACGTATTTCGTGATCGCGCACTTCCATTACGTGCTGTCGATGGGTTCGGTCTTCGCGATCTTCGCCGGTTTCTACTACTGGATCGGCAAGATGTATGGCCAGCCTTATCCCGAGGCGGCGGCGAAGCTGCATTTCTGGATGTTCTTCATCGGCGTCAACCTGACCTTCTTCCCGCAGCACTTCCTCGGCCTCGCCGGGATGCCGCGCCGCTACCCGGACTATCCGGTGGCCTTCGCGGGGTGGAACTATGTGTCGTCGGTCGGCGCGATGATCTCGGGGCTGAGCACGCTGGTGTTCTTCTACATCCTGTTCAAGATCTTCACCGGCCGGCAGACCCTCGCCGCGAATTACTGGGGCGAAGGGGCGACGACCCTGGAGTGGACGGTGCCCTCGCCGGCGCCGCACCACACCTTCGAAGACGTGCCGGTGATCCGCTGACGCGGATCGCCCGGACATGGCAGGGGCGGCGGGGTGTCTCCGAGGGAGGGGCCCCGCCGCGCATGACACCGGCAATACCGGCCGCGGCGACGCCGTGCCGGCAGGATTGATGGAATGAGCGATACCATCCTGCGGACCTCCGCGTCCGCCTCGCCCGACCCCGTGCTGCTCGACCAGTCGATTCTCGGGGCGACGGCGGGCGACTGGCTGGCGCTGCTGAAGCCGCGGGTGCTGTATCTCGTGGTGTATTCGGGCGCCGCGGGGCTGCTGGTGGCGCCGGGCGGGATCAATCCGGTGCTGGGGTTCAGCGCGGTGCTGTGCATCGCCATGGCCGCGGGCGCGGCCGGCGCGATCAACATGTGGTATGACCGCGACATCGACGCGGTGATGCGGCGGACCGCGCGGCGGCCGATTCCGGCCGGGCGGATCGCGCCGGAAAGCGCGCTGGCCTATGGCGTGGCGCTGTCGGCGCTGTCGGTCCTGCTCATGTGGATGTCGACCAACCTGCTGGCGGCGATGTTGCTGGCCGGCTCGATCGGGTTCTATGTGTTCATCTACACGATGTGGCTGAAACGGCGCACGCCGCAGAACATCGTGATCGGCGGGGCGGCGGGCGCGTTTCCGCCGGTGATCGGCTGGGCGGCGGTGACCGGGCATGTCGGGCTGCTGCCGCTGGTGCTGTTCGCCATCATCTTCTTCTGGACGCCGCCGCATTTCTGGGCGCTGTCGCTGTTCGCCTCGGGCGACTACGCCAAGGCCGGCGTGCCGATGCTGCCGGTGGTGGCGGGGCAGAAGGCGACGCGGCTCGCGGTGATGCGCTACACGCTGTGGCTCGTGCCGCTCTCGCTGCTGCCCTACGTGCTGCACCTGACCGGGCCGGTCTATGGCGCGAGCGCGATGGCGCTGGGGCTGATGTTCATCTGGTATTCATGGCGGGTGCTGCGCGACCGCCAGGACGAGCAGGGCAACAGCCTGACCCGCGACGCGCCGGCCAAGGCGGCGTTCAAGTTTTCGATCCTCTACCTGTTCCTGATGTTCGGCGCTCTGGTGGTGGACCACCTGGTATGACCGAGCCGCGGCACGTGACCAGCAAGGACTGGAGTGAAGAGGAACGGCGCGAATTCTATCGCCGCCGGCGGGGCAGGAACTGGGCGCTGCTCGCCGCGCTGGTCGGGCTGTGCGGGCTGATTTACGCGGTGGCCGTCGTGAAGCTATATCACGCCGGGCAGATGTGGTGAAACATACTGGGGCCATAGCGGCCGGCTTCTATCGGGAGAGAGTGTCTCATGAGCGCTGAAAGTCATACTGCCGAAGGGCAGATCGCGGGTCGGGTGCCCCACCCGTATCATCTGGTGGAGCCGAGCGTCTGGCCGCTGACGGGTGCGATGTCCGCCATCCTGATCGCGACCGGGATCATTTTCGTCGCGCATTTCAACGATTACTGGTTCCTGATCGCCGGCTTCCTCGGCGCGGTCAGCACGATGTTCGTGTGGTGGCGCGACGTGGTGCGGGAAAGCCGCACGCCGGGGCTGCACAAGCTCGTCACCCAGATCGGCCTGCGCTACGGCATGGCGCTGTTCATCTCCTCCGAGGTGATGTTCTTCGTCTCGTTCTTCTGGGCGTATTTCAACTTCTTCTTCTACCCGCGCACCAGGGCTACATGCATCAGCCGGTGTGGCCGCCGGCGCATATCACGACGATCGATCCGTTCGCCGTGCCGCTGTTCAACACCATGGTGCTGCTGCTCTCCGGCACGACGATCACCTGGGCGCATCACGCGCTGATCGAGGGCGATCGGCGCGGGCTGATCCAGGGGCTGGGGGTGACCGTTCTGCTCGGCCTCGCCTTCCTTTGCGGGCAGACCTACGAATACACGCACTCGCCGTTCAACTTCTATCATGGCGGGATCTTCCCCTCGGTGTTCTTCATCGCCACCGGGTTCCACGGGTTCCACGTGATCGTCGGCACCACCTTCCTGATCGTGAATTTCTTCCGCGCGCTCAGGAACCAGTTCACCCAGAAGCGGCATTTCGGCTTCGAGGCGGCGGCGTGGTACTGGCACTTCGTTGACGTGGTGTGGCTGTTCCTGTTCGTCTGCATCTATTATTTCGGCCGCAGCGCCATTACCGCCGCCTGACGCATGACCGGTCAGGCTCTGCCGCGCACGCGCTGGCGGCGCCTGATCGGGATGGGCGTGTTCAGCCTGGTGATGCTGGTGCTGCTGATCGCCCTCGGCGTCTGGCAGGTGCATCGCTGGCATTACAAGGACCGCATCCAGCGGGAAATCCGCGCCGCCCAGCTGCGCGCGCCGGTGCCGCTTGGGCCGAAACCCTCGCCTTATGAGAAGGTCGCACTGCGCGGGGCCTGGATCGCCGGCAAGGCTGCGTTCTATGGCGACCAGATCCGCAATTCCCCGAAGGGCCCGTTGCAGGGCGGGCAACTGATCGTCCCGTTCCGGAGCGAGGACGGGGTTGTCGTGCTGGTCGATCTCGGCTGGGTGCGGGGGCAGGCGCCGCGCGCGGTGCCGCTGCCTGAGGGGCCGGCGGTGGTGTCGGGCTATGTGCAGGCGCCGCAGAAATTCGGGCCCTTCGCGCCGGCGCCGAACCTCGCGCGGAGGGTGTTCTACACGCTCGATCCCGCGGCGATCGGGGCGGCGCTGGGGTTTCGCCGCGTCGCGCCGTTCACGCTGGTGGCGGTGGGGCCGAAGCCGGTGGCGGGCGGGCCGATTCCGGCGCCGAGCCTGCCGCTGCCGCCCAACAATTCCGAGCAATACGCGCTGACCTGGTTCGGCCTCGCGCTCGTCGTCGTGTTCGAATACATTTTCTATGTCCGTAAAGTGTTGCTGGAGCCCGCGTGAACGAACTTTCCGTGATGTCGGCGTATGGGCGGCTGGAAGCCCGGTTCGGGCGGATGGCGGTCGTTGAGGAGGCGAGCGCCATGCTGGGCTGGGACCAGGCGGCGGTGATGCCGGAGGGCGGCGCGCCGGCGCGCGGCGACCAGCTCGCGACGCTGGCGGGGATCGCGCATGAGATGCTGGTCGCACCGCAGACCGCGGCCGATCTGGACGCGGCGGCGATGGCGCCGCCGGCCGATCCGCTGGCGCGGCGCAACCTTGAGCTGATGCGCCGCGCGCACCGGCGGGCCACGGTGCTGCCGGCATCGCTCGTCGAGGCGCTGGCGCGGGAGGCGGCCGCCTGCGAGGCGGCCTGGCGCGGGGCGCGGCGGGAGGCGGATTTCGCCGCGGTGAAGGCGCCGCTCGCCCGGCTGCTCGGGCTGGTGCGCGAACAGGCGGCGGCGCTGTCGGGCGCGCTCGGGCTTTCGCCCTATGACGCGCTGATCGACGCCTATCAGCCGGGCGTGACCTCGGCGGAGATCGCGCCCGTGTTCGCCCGCTACGAGGCGTTTCTGCGGGAGAACCTGCCCGCCGCCGAGGCGCGGCAGCGCCGCGCGCCGGCGCCGGGCACGCCGCCTTTCGCCGAGGCGGCGCAGGAGGCGCTGTGCCGCCAGCTTGCCGCGCGAGCGGGGCTCGATTTCACCGCGGCGCGGCTCGACCGCTCGCTGCACCCGTTCTGCGGCGGCACGCCGAGCGACATTCGGATCACCACCCGCTATGACGAGGGGGATTTTGCCTCGGCGCTGATGGGCGTGCTGCACGAGACCGGGCATGCGCTGTATGAGGCGGGGCTGCCGAAGGACTGGGCGCGCCAGCCGCTCGGGGCGGCGGCGGGGATGGCGGTGCATGAGAGCCAGTCGCTGATCATCGAGTTGCAGGCGGCGCGGTCGGACGCGTTTCTCGCCTGGCTCGGGCCGCGGCTGGCCGAGGCGTTCGGCCAGGCGGCGGCGGATTTCGCGCCGGCGCGGCTGGCGGCACGGCTGCAACGGGTGGAGCGGAGCTTCATCCGCGTCGAGGCGGACGAGATGACCTATCCCGCCCATGTGATCCTGCGGTTCCGGCTGGAGGCGGCGATGGTGGCGGGCGACCTCGCCGTGGCGGACCTGCCGGGGGCGTGGAACGAGGGGATGCGGGCGCTGCTCGGCATCGTGCCGCCGGACGACGCCAAGGGGTGCTTGCAGGACATTCACTGGTATGCCGGGCTGTTCGGCTATTTTCCCTCGTATACGCTGGGGGCGATGGCGGCGGCGCAGCTGATGCGGGCGGCGCGGCGGGCGCGGCCGGAGATCGACCCGGCGCTCGGCCAGGGGGATTTCACGCCGCTGCGCGACTGGCTGCGGGCCAATGTGCATGGGCACGGGGCGCGGTTCGGCTTCAACGAGCTGCTGGTGGAGGCGACCGGCAAGACGCTCGACCCCGCCGATTTCGAGGCGCATCTGCGGGCGCGCTATCTCGACTGAGGCGGTCCCGTTCGGGATATGATCAGGCGGCGTCCCGCCGGGGGTGTGACTATGCGGCGTCGCGCCGGGGGTGTGACTATGCGGCGTCCCGCCGCAGGCCGGCCTTGAGCGAGGCGCGCGAGGTGGCGAGATGGGTTTCGAGCCCCTGGCGGGCGCGCGGCATGCTGCCGGCGCGCAGGGCGTCGAGCACGGCCATGTGCTCGGCGATGGCGACCGCGGTGCGCTCGATCTCGTGATGCCGGTCCCACTGGTAGTGATAGTGGAACAGGAAGGACACGATATCGTAGAAATCGTGGGCGAAGCGGTTGTTGAGAAAGCCGATGATCCAGAGGTGGAAATCGCGGTCGAGAGCGGCGAATTCGGTGTGGCGGCGGGCGATGGCGGCCTCGATCTCGCGGTGGCGGAGGATCAGCGCCTCGGCGGCCTCGGCGATGGCGGGGTCGCCGCCGCGGGGCATGCGGGCGAGGGCGGCAAGCTCGATCAGCTCGCGCATGTCCGCCACCTCGGCGGCGAAGCCGTCGTGGAATTCGCGCAGCACCCAGCCGCCGCGCGGCTGCTTGGCGATCAGGCCGAAGCGGGAGAAGCCGATCAGGAATTCGCGCACCGAGACGGTGCTGGCGTTGCTGTCGCGCGCGAGTTCGGCCTCGGAGAACATGTGGCCGGGCCGCCAGTCCCCGAGCAGGACGCGCTGCATGAAGACGCGCTCGATCTGGTCCTGCGGGCCGTCGGTTTCGGATTCGGCGTAGTAGTCGGTGCGGTCGGGGCGGCGCAGCACTTCCAGCCCCTCGGCCCCGCGGGCGAGGATGCCCTGGGCGATCATCGCCTCGACGGCGGCGCGGACGGTGGTGCGGCTCACCCCGAAATGGCGGGCGAGGGCGCTGTCGGAGCCGAGCGACGTGTCGCCCGTATCGAGTGTGGCGATATGATCGAGCAGGGCGTTGCTCGTTCGTTTCAGCAGCGTATTCGGTTTGGCCATTCCGCTCCGGCTTGTCCCCTTGTCGGTGTGGCCGGCGGGGATGCCGCCGGCCCATCCGTCATGTGATCGTAATTTATTTTGTGGCGAGCTTCGCCGCGTTGGCAAGCCCGGACTCGTAGATTCCGGAGATCGCCTTGATCGCGGTGGCGTTGTCCTCGCC
The DNA here is from genome assembly GCF_907164655.1 of Acidocella sp. C78. Classification (NCBI taxonomy): domain Bacteria; kingdom Pseudomonadati; phylum Pseudomonadota; class Alphaproteobacteria; order Acetobacterales; family Acidocellaceae; genus Acidocella; species Acidocella sp. C78. The sequence continues at coordinate 21,982 of NZ_CAJQZK010000084.1, read as the reverse complement.
CTTTTTCGGGTGGGCGGAGAGGTCGAGCCGGCGGAAATGACCGCTCCAGACCAGCTTCGTCTCGTCGGCGCCGAGGCGGTGGACCGAGATGGTCGAGACATAGTCGCGCACCGGCAGGATTTTCATGTTGTTGGCGGTGTGCTGGATTTCGTAGGTGTAGTTGGTGTGTTTCGGGTTGTAGTGCAGGAGCTGCTCGGTGAGGACCGGGCCGCCGAGATCGAGATGGCGGACCGAGCCGGGGTGGTTGCCCTTGCTCGCCTTGCTGCTCTTGACCGCGGGAACCCAGGTGAGATCGCCGAAATTGTGGACGACCGACCAGACCTTCGCCGCCGGCGCCTTGATGACGACGCTGCGGGTGACGTGAAGGACGGGCGCCTTGGCCTGGGCGGGGGTGGCGAGGAAGGCGGCAAGGGCGAGGGGCAGGCCGGCCAGGGCGGCACGGCGGGCGATCTGGATTTTCAAGACATTCCTCCTGTTGACGGTCCGGTTATGCCGGACGTAACGATCTACACGCAGGCGTGATGCAATGCCATAGCGACAACAGTGTACAAATTTTTCGCGGTCGCGACATTTTCGCCCGCAAGACCCGTCGGCGGGACGGGGCGGAGCCAGACCGGGACCATGACCCTCGAACAGTTGCGGATCTTCATTGCGGTGGCCGAGCGCGAGCACGTGACGCGGGCGGCGGAGGCGCTGGGGCTGACGCAGTCCGCCGCGTCGGGGGCGGTTGCGGCGCTGGAGCGGGAATTCGGCACCAGGCTGTTTCACCGGGTGGGGCGCGGCATCGCGCTGACCGAGGCGGGGCATGTGTTCTTCGCCGAGGCGCGGGCGATCCTGAACCGGGCGGAGCAGGCGGCGCTGACGATGCGCGAGATTGCCGGGCTGGCGCGCGGGCGGCTCGCGATCAAGGCCAGCCAGACCATCGCCAATCATTTCCTGCCGCTGCGGCTGGTGGCGTTCCATGCCGCCTATCCGGGGATCGGGCTTGCAGTGTCGATCGGCAATTCGGCCGAGGTGGCGCGGGCGATTCTGGAGGGGGATGCGGAGCTGGGTTTCGTCGAGGGGCCGGGCGAGACGCTGATCCAGCCGCTTCTGGCGGCCGAGCCGATCGCGCAGGACCGGCTGGTGATGGTGGTCGCGCCCGATCATCCCTGGGCGGGGCGGCGCGGGCTGCGGCCGGCCGAGCTCGCCGCCGGCAGCTGGGTGCTGCGCGAGGACGGTTCGGGGACGCGCGCGGTGCTTTTCGAGGCGCTGGCCGGGCTCGGGATCGACCAGGCGGCGGTGGATGTCGCGATCGAGCTGCCGGCGAACAATTCGGTGCTGACCGCGGTGAGCGGCGGCGCGGGGGCGACGATCCTGTCCGAGCTGGTCTGCGCCGACGCGCTGGCGGCGGGCAAGGTGGTGGAGGTGCCGGTGAAGCTGCCGCGGCGGACCTATTTCGCGGTGCAGCACCAGGACCGCACGCGGACCCGCGCGGCGGCGGCGCTGCTGGCGCTGCTGCGCGAGGCCCCGCCGCCGGAGGGCGGCCATAGCTGCCGCCGGAGGGCGGCCATAGCTGCCACCGGAGGGCGGCCATAGCTGCCGCCGGAGGGCGGCCATAGCTGCCGCCGGAGGGCGGCCATAGCTGACGCCGGAGGCCGGCCGCGACTGACGCCGCGGCCGGCCTCGGATTTCAGGCGGCGTCGAGATCCTTCATCGTTTGCACGATGCGGCTGACCATGCCGTAGGTGATCGCCTCGTCGGCACCCATCCAGTAATTGCGGTCGGTGTCCTTCTCGACGCGGGCGTAGTCCTGCCCGGTTTCGCGGGCGATGATGCGGTTGATCCGCTCGCGCATCTTGATGATCTCGCGGGCCTCGATGTCGATATCGGTGGCCGGGCCGCGCACGCCGCCATCGGCTGGTGCAGCAGGAAGCGGGTGTTGGGCAGGCAGAAGCGGCGGTCCTTGTGGCCGGCGAGGTAGATCAGCGCGCCGGCGCTGGCCACCCAGCCGGTGCCGATGATGCGGACCGGGGCGGTGGCGTCGACGAAGCGGATGACGTCGTGGATGGTGTCGCCGCTCTCGACATGGCCGCCGGGCGAGTTCACGAAAACGTCGATCGGCGCGTCGCTCGCGCCGGCGAGGGCGAGGAGCTGGCCGGTGACGGCGCGGGCGATGCGGTCGTGGATTTCGCCGAAGATCAGCACCTTGCGCTGTTTGAACAGCCGGTTCTCAAGCTCGCCACCCTTGGCCGCGCGGCCAGTGTCCGGCGTTTCGGTCTCGGGGGTTTCCGTTTCCGGCGCGTCCTCGTCATCCGCGGTGATGGCGATGCGGTTGCTGCTGTCGGGTGTCATGCCTGCTCCTCAAATCCGGTTGCCTTATTGTGGTGTATGCGGCCCTCGCTGTCGAGACGAGGGGCGGCGCAAGGCTGGCGTCTTGACAGCGCGGCCCGCACATGGTGCGAGCTTGGCAGACCGGCATCACGATTGTGGCATAATTGCCGCTTTGTAAGGATACGGTGCGACACAATATTTCCGAACATGGGGGGCCAGGATGGCGCCCGGTGTTGAACGAGGGGATGGACAATATGCGTCTTGCGGTTTTGAAGGAGCGCCTGCCGGGCGAGACCCGCGTCGCCGCCGTGCCGGATTCGATCAAGAAGCTGAAGGCACTCGGGCTTGACGTGGTGATCGAGGCGGGGGCCGGCGAGCGGGCTTCGGTGTCCGACGCGGCGCTGCGCGAGGCCGGCGCCGAGATCGCGCCGGATGCGGCCTCGGCGCTCAAGGGCGCCGGGATCGTGTTCACGGTGCAGCCGCCCGGCGACGAGATTCTCGGCCAGATCGAGCGCGGCGCGCTGCTGGTCGGCACGCTCGGCGCGATGGGCAATCAGGAGCGGGTGCAGGCCTATGCGAAGGCCGGGATCGACGCCTGCTCGATGGAGCTGCTGCCGCGAATCACCCGCGCGCAGTCGATGGACGTGCTGTCGAGCCAGGCGAATCTCGCCGGGTATCGCGCCGTGATCGAGGCGGCGGAGGCGTTTCCGCGCGGCTTCGCGATGATGATGACGGCGGCCGGCACCGTGCCGCCGGCGCGGGTGTTCGTGGTCGGCGCCGGGGTTGCCGGGTTGCAGGCGATCGCCACCGCCCGCCGGCTCGGCGCCATCGTTTCGGCGACCGATGTGCGGCCGGCGGCGAAGGAGGAGATCAAGTCGCTCGGCGCCACGTTCATCGGCGTCGAGGACGAGGAGAGCAAGGCGCAGACCGGCGCCTATGCCAAGGAAATGAGTGCGGAGTTCCGCGCCAAGCAGGCGGCGCTGATCGCCGAGACGGTGGCGAAGAACGACATCGTGATCTGCACCGCGCTGGTGATGGGCCGCAAGGCGCCGATCATCGTCACCGCCGACGCGGTGGCGAAGATGCGGATGGGCAGCGTGATCGTGGATATCGCGGCGGATGCCGGCGGCAATTGCGAGGCGACGGTGCCGGGCGAGCGGATCGTGACGGAGACCGGCGTGATCGTGCTCGGGCACCGGAACTGGCCGTCGCGGATCGGCGTCGCCGCCAGCACGCTCTATGCGCGCAACCTCTCGACCTTCCTGACCGGGTTCTGGGACAAGGAGGCCGGGCGGCCGAAACTGCCCGCCGATGACGACATCGTGAAGGGCGTTCTGCTCACGCGGGACGGCGCCATCGTCCATCCGAACTTCCAGCCGCAAGCCGCTGCCTAGGAGCCTCATCATGACCCCTGCACAACTCGCGGACCAGGCCGCAGCACTGGCCCACAAGGCCACGATCCTCGCCCAGAACGCCGCCGGCTTCGCCGCCCAGGCGGCGGCGCACGCGCCGCACGGCGCGCCGCTGATCGACCTGTTCGCCATTTTCGTGATGGCGGTGTTCGTCGGCTATTACGTGATCTGGAGCGTCACCCCGGCGCTGCACTCGCCGCTGCTGGCGGTGACCAACGCCATCTCGTCGGTGATCATCGTCGGCGCCATGCTCGCGACCGGGCTGAAGGGCGGCTATGCCGCGCATGCCTTCGGCTTCATCGCGGTGCTGCTCGCCAGCGTGAACATCGTGGGCGGCTTCCTCGTGACCCAGCGCATGCTGGCCATGTTCAAGAAAAAAGCGAAGTAAGGGCGGCGCGACAATGAATTACGCAACTGATCCCGGGATCACGCTCGCCTATCTGGTGGCGGCCGTCCTGTTCATCCTGGCCCTGCGCGGGCTTTCGCATCCCGAAACCGCGCGGCGCGGCAACCTGCTCGGCATGGCCGGCATGGCGATCGCGGCGCTGGCGACGCTGGCGCATCCGGCGATGCTGCTTTCGGGCGTGGGGCTCATCGTGCTCGGCGTCGTCATCGGCGGTGCGATCGGCGCCGTGGTGGCGCGGCGGGTCAACATGACCGCGCTGCCGCAGCTCGTCGCCGCGTTCCACTCGCTGGTGGGTCTTGCCGCCGTGTTCGTCGCCGCCTCGGCGCTGAACGCGCCGCAGAGCTTCGGCATCGGCACGCCGGGGCACCTGCATCTCGAAAGCCTGATCGAGATGTCGCTCGGCCTGTCGATCGGCGCGGTCACCTTCACCGGCGCGGTCATCGCCTTCGCCAAGCTGCAGGCGCTGATGAGCGGCGCGCCGATCAACTTCCCCGGCCAGCACAAGCTCAATCTCGGCCTCGGCATCCTGCTCGTGGTGCTGATCATCGCCTTCGTCGCCTCGGGCGGCTCGCAGATGCTGTTCTGGCTCATCGCGGCGCTGGCGCTGGCGCTCGGCGTGCTGCTGATCATCCCGATCGGCGGCGCGGACATGCCGGTGGTGATCTCGATGCTGAACTCGTATTCCGGCTGGGCGGCCGCGGGCATCGGCTTCACCATCAGCAATATCGCGCTGATCGTGACCGGCGCGCTGGTCGGCTCGTCGGGTGCGATTCTCTCCTACATCATGTGCAAGGGGATGAACCGCTCGATCATCAACGTGCTGCTCGGCGGCTTCGGCACCGATGCCGCCGCCGCGGCGGGTCCGGCGGGCGCCGCCGGCGACAAGGCGGTGAAGATCGGCTCGGCCGAGGATGCGAGCTTCATCATGAGCAACGCCTCGAAGGTGATCATCGTGCCGGGCTACGGCATGGCGGTGGCGCAGGCGCAGCACGCGGTGCGCGAGATGTCCGACCTGCTGAAGGGCGCGGGCGTCGAGGTGAAATACGCGATCCATCCGGTCGCCGGCCGCATGCCGGGGCACATGAACGTGCTGCTCGCCGAGGCGCAGGTGCCCTATGACGAGGTGTTCGAGCTGGAAGAGATCAACAACGAGTTCTCGACCGCCGACGTGGTCTATGTGATCGGCGCCAATGACGTGACCAACCCGGCGGCCAAGACCAATGCGGCGAGCCCGATCTATGGCATGCCGATCCTCGAGGTCGACAAGGCGAAGACGGTGCTGTTCGTCAAGCGCTCGATGGCCTCGGGCTATGCCGGCGTCGACAACGAGCTGTTCTTCCGCGACAACACGATGATGCTGTTCGGCGACGCGAAGAAGATGACCGAGGAGATCGTGCAGTCGCTCGGCAAGTAAGCCGGGCGCGCGCGGGACGATCGGGCGGCGGGGCCACTGGCTCCGCCGCTTTCGTTTGGGGGCGTCCTTGCCAGCGGCGGGAAATTCGGCCATAGGCGAGGGAGGTAAGGCCGTCGCGCTGCGAGTTTCGCACCGCGGCGCGTTTTTCGTTGATGGAGCGGGTTGCGATGTTTGACGCCCTGTCGGGCAAGCTCGGGGATGTTTTCGACCGGTTGCGCCGGCGCGGCGCGCTGTCCGAAAGCGATGTGATCGAGGCGATGCGGGATATCCGCCTCGCCCTGCTCGAAGCCGACGTCGCCTTGCCGGTGGTGCGGGACTTCATCGCCAAGGTGCGGTTGCAGGCGGTGGGCGCCGAGGTGCTGCGGGCGGTTTCGCCGGGGCAGCAGGTCGTCAAGATCGTCAACGACGCGCTGGTGGACGCGCTTGGCGGCGAGGGGGCGGTGCCGCTCAACCTCAACGCGGCGGCACCCATTCCGTTCCTGATGGTGGGGTTGCAGGGCTCGGGCAAGACCACGACCTCGGGCAAGATCGCGCTGCTGCTCAAGGAGAAGCAGCGCAAGAAGGTGCTGGTGGCGAGCCTCGATACCCAGCGCCCGGCAGCGCAGCTGCAGCTCGCGCAGCTGGCCGAGCGCGCCGGGGTGGCGAGCCTGCCGATCGTGCCGGGGGAGACGCCGGTGCAGATCGCGCGGCGGGCGATGGAGACGGGGCGGCGCGAGGTCTTCGACGTCGTCATCCTCGACACCGCCGGGCGGCTCGCGATCGACCAGGCGCTGATGGACGAGGTCAGGGCGATCCGCGACGTGGCGGCGCCGGCGGAGACGCTGCTGGTGGTCGACGCGATGACCGGCCAGGACGCGCTCGCCACGGCGACGGCGTTCAACGAGGCGGTGAGCATCACCGGCATCGTCATGACACGGCTGGATGGCGACGCGCGCGGCGGCGCCGCGCTGTCGATGCGGGCGGTGACGGGCGCGCCGATCAAGCTGATGGGCATGGGCGAGAAGCTCGATGCGCTGGAGCCGTTCCACCCCGAGCGCATCGCCGGGCGCATTCTCGGCATGGGCGACATTGTCAGCCTGGTCGAGAAGGCGGCGGAAAACGTCGATCAGCAGAAGGCCGAACAGCTCGCCAGGAAGATGGCGCGCGGCAAGTTCGACCTTGAGGATTATGCCGAGCAGCTCAAGCAGATCACCAAGATGGGTTCGCTCTCGGGCATCATGGGCATGCTGCCGGGCGTGGGCAAGATCAAGCAGCAGCTCGCCGAGGCGGATCTCGACACCTCGATCCTGAAGCGGCAGGCGGCGATCATCTCCTCGATGACCAAGGCCGAGCGCGCCAATCCGGACATCATGAAGGCGAGCCGGAAGAAGCGGGTGGCGGCGGGCTCGGGCACCTCGGTGCAGGAGGTCAACCGGCTGCTCAAGCAGTTCGAGCAGATGAAGGACATGATGAAGCGGGCGCAGAAGCTGGGCCAGAAGGGCCTCGCGCGCGGCGGGCTCGCCGCGCTGCTGCCGCAGGGAGGCGGGCGCCGCCCGTTCTGAGGCGGGGGGTTTTTGCTCGTTTTGAGACTGCGGGCTTCGGCCCGGACTGAAATAATGGGCTTCGGCCCGGAGTGAAATAACGGGCTTCGGCCCGGACTGACACCACGGCGGCCGGGCTGGCCGCCATCGTGACTACTGACCAGGAGACAATGGAATGTCGTTGAAGATCAGACTGGCCCGCGCGGGCGCGAAGAAGCGGCCGTTCTACCATATCGTCGTCGCCGACTCGCGCAGCCCGCGCGACGGCAAGTTCATCGAGCGGATCGGCACCTACAACCCGATGCTGCCGGCCGATCACGAGGATCGCATCCGCCTCGTGTCCGAGCGGGTGACGCACTGGCTGAGCCAGGGCGCGCAGGCGACCGACCGCGTCGCCCGCTTCATCGGCAAGGCCGGTCTCGGGCCGATGCCGGCGTTCCGCGAGCAGCCCGTGCAGTCGGCGCCGAAGAAGAAGGCGCAGGAGCGGGCCGCCGAGCGCGCCAAGGCCGCCGAGGCCTGATCTCGCGGCTGAACGATGGATGATCGCCTGATCCTGATGGGCGTGATCGGCCGGCCCCACGGTGTGCGCGGGGCCGTGCACGTGACCGCCTATTCGCCGGACCCGGAGGGGCTGGCCGAGCTGCCGTTGCGCGACGAGCGCGGCCGGCGGATCGGGCTGGCCTGGACCGGGGCGGGGATCGCGCGCGTCACCATCGGCGAGGGTGACGAGGCCGCCGCGATCGCCGATCGCGATGCCGCGGCGAAGCTGACCAACCTGAAGCTCTATGTGCGCCGGGACGACCTGCCGCCGCCCGAGGACGAGGACGAGTTCTATTTCGCCGACCTCATCGGGCTGCATGCCGTAGCGCCGGATGGCGCGGCGCTCGGCACGATCCGCGCGGTGCATGATTTCGGCGCCGGCGCGAGCATCGAACTCTCCGACGGCTCGCTGCTGCCCTTCACCCGCGCGGTGGTGCCGGAGATCGACCTGCACGGCGGCCGCGCCGTGGTGGTGCGGCCGGCCGAGGTGGAGATGCGGGAATGAGCTTCCGCGCCACGATCATCACCCTGTTCCCCGAGATGTTTCCGGGGCCGCTCGGCCAGTCGCTGGCCGGACGCGCGCTGGAGGCGGGGATCTGGGCGCTGGACTGCGTGAACCTGCGCGATTTCGGCCTCGGCCGGCACCGCGCGGTGGACGACACGCCGTTCGGCGGCGGCGCGGGCATGGTGCTGCGGCCGGATGTGCTGGATGCCGCGATCGGCCGGGCACGGGACGAGCGGCCGCTGTTGGCACTCACCCCGCGCGGCGCGCCGCTGACCCAGGCGCGCATCCGCCGGCTCGCCGAAGGACCGGGTGCCGTGCTGCTCTGCGGCCGCTTCGAGGGGTTCGACCAGCGCGCCCTCGACGCCAACGCGGCCGAGGAGATCAGCCTTGGCGATTTCGTGCTCTCGGGCGGCGAGATCGCGGCGCTCGCGCTGCTCGATGCCACCATCCGCCTGCTGCCGGGCGTGATGGGGGCGGCGGAGAGCGCGGAGGAGGAAAGCTTCTCGGACGACACGCTGCTCGAATATCCGCACTATACCCGTCCGGCCGTGTGGCAGGGGCGGGCGGTGCCGGAGGCGCTGCTCTCCGGCCATCATGCCGCCATCGCCGCCTGGCGCCGCGCCGAGGCCGAGGCCGTGACCAGGCGGCGCAGACCAGATCTATGGGCCCGGCACATTGCCAGCCAGCCGGCTCTTCCGTAAATGAACTCCCCCGAAAGGATGCCAGACATGAACGTGATCCAGACCATCGACGCCGAGCAGATCGGCAAGCTCGCGGAAGCCCGCGCCGTGCCGGACTTCAAGCCGGGCGACAATCTCCGCGTTTCGGTCCGGGTGACCGAGGGCGAGCGCACCCGTATCCAGGCGTTCGAGGGCGTGTGCATCGCGCGGTCGAACCGCGGCATCAACTCGAACTTCACCGTGCGCAAGATTTCGTATGGCGAGGGCGTGGAGCGCGTGTTTCCGCTGTATTCGCCGAACGTGACCGAGATCGCCGTTACCCGCCGGGGCGTGGTGCGCCGGGCGAAGCTGTATTACCTGCGCGGCCGCCGCGGCAAGTCCGCCCGCATCGCCGAGGCCGCGCGCGAGACCAACGCCGACTGACGCGCCGGGGGAGGGCCAGGGGGCTGCGCGCCCCCTGCAATCCCCGCCGGGCGGCGCACCGCCCGCGCGGCATGGTTTCAGCCGGAGGGGCATCACGCGGGCGCGTTTGCGTCTGCCGCCCGATGCCGCTCTGACCGAAACCCCGAAAGTGTCAGGGCCCGCGCGCTCATGCCTTGTGCGGAGCGAGGATCCGGCCCGTGCCGACACTTCGAGCATCAATATGATAGAGCACTACATCCGATCCAATCGGATCGGAAAGTGCTCTAGACCCGGAGGACGCACGCATGGCTTCGACATTGTTCGACAAGATCTGGGCGGCGCATGTCGTCGATCGCATGCCGGACGGCACGGCGGTTCTCTATATCGACCGGCATCTCGTCCACGAGGTGACCAGCCCGCAGGCCTTCGAGGGGCTGCGGATGGCCGGGCGCAAGGTGCGGCGGGTGGACGCGACCATCGCGGTCGCCGACCATAACCTGCCGACCGAGGACCGCGCCGCCGGCATCGCCGAGCCGGAAAGCGCCTTGCAGGTCGCCACCCTCGAACAGAACGTCGCCGCGTTCGGCGTGCCCTATATCCCGGTGACCGACGCCCGGCAGGGCATCGTGCACGTGATCGGGCCGGAGCAGGGGATTTCGCTGCCGGGGATGACGATCGTCTGCGGCGATTCCCACACCTCGACGCATGGCGCGCTGGGCGCGCTGGCCTTCGGCATCGGCACCTCCGAGGTCGAGCACGTGCTGGCGACGCAGACGCTGTTGCAGAAGCCGGCGAAGAACATGCTGGTGCGGGTGGACGGCGCGCTGCCGCCGGGCTGCTCGGCGAAGGACATCGTGCTGGCGATCATCGGCGAGATCGGCACCGCCGGCGGCACCGGGCATGTGATCGAATATGCCGGCGCGGCGATCCGCGCGCTCGACATGGCGGGGCGGATGACCGTCTGCAACATGTCGATCGAGGCTGGGGCGCGGGCCGGGCTGATCGCGCCGGACGAGACGACGTTCGCGTATGTGCGCGGCCGGCCCTATGCGCCGAAGGGCGAGGCGCTGGAGCGGGCGATCGAATACTGGAAGACGCTCGCCTCCGACGAGGGCGCGCAGTACGACCGGGTGGTGACGATCGACGCGTCCGCCCTCGTGCCGCAGGTGACCTGGGGCACCAGCCCGGAGACGGTGGTGCCGATCACCGGCCATGTGCCCGACCCCGCGGCCGAGCCGGATGCCGGCCGGCGGGCGCAGATGGAGCGCATGTTGCAATATATGGATCTCGCACCGGGGCAGGCGCTGAAGGGCACGAAGATCGACGCGGTGTTCATCGGCTCCTGCACCAATTCGCGGATCGAGGATCTGCGGGTGGCCGCCGGGATCGTGCGGGGCAGGCAGGTTGCCGGCCACGTGCGGGCCATGGTGGTGCCGGGCTCCGGCCTGGTGAAGGCGCAGGCCGAAGCCGAGGGGCTGGCGCAGGTGTTTCTCGATGCCGGGTTCGAATGGCGCGAGGCGGGGTGTTCGATGTGCCTTGGCATGAACCCCGACAAGCTGAAGCCGGGCGAGCGTTGCGCGAGCACCTCGAACCGGAATTTCGAGGGCCGGCAGGGGCCGGGCGGACGCACCCACCTGGTGTCGCCGGCCATGGCGGCGGCCTCGGCGATTACCGGCGCGCTCGCCGATCCACGGGAGATGGCATGATGGACAGGTTCGAACGGCTGGAGGCGGTCGCCGCCCCGCTCAGGATGGCGAATGTCGATACCGACAAGATCATCCCGGCGCGCTTCCTCAAGACGATCAAGCGCTCGGGGCTGGGCAAGCACGCCTTCGCCGGGCTGCGCTACAACGAGGATGGCAGCGAGACCCCCGATTTCGTGCTGAACCGCGAGCCCTACCGGCACGCGCAAATCCTGGTCGCCGGGGAGAATTTCGGCTGCGGCTCGTCGCGCGAGCACGCGCCCTGGGCGCTGCTGGATTTCGGCATCAAATGCGTGATCGCGCCGAGCTTCGCCGACATCTTCTTCAACAATTGCTTCAAGAACGGCATCCTGCCGATCGTGCTGCCCAGCGCGCAGTGCGAGGCGCTGATGGAGGATGCGGAATCGGGGGCGAACGCGCGGATCATCGTCGATCTCGCGGCGCAGACCGTCTCGCGGCCGGATGGCGAGGCCTATGGGTTCGAGATCGATCCGTTCCGCAAGCGCTGCCTGCTGGAGGGGCTCGACGATATCGGCCTGACGCTGGAGAAGGCGCCCTCGATCGACGCCTATGAGGCGAAGCTGGATGGCGCCGCCTGGCGGCCGCGGATCGAGGCGGTCTGACCCGCCCGCCATCCGGCGAGACGACATTCTGCAAGCGACCCCAAGGGAGAGACGATCATGATTGCGAACCGGAAACTGCTGCTCCTGCCGGGGGACGGCATCGGCCCCGAGGTGATGGCGGAAGCCCGCCGGGTGATCGACTGGCTGGCGCGCAGCGGCCGGGCGCGGTTCGAACTCGCCGAGGATCTGGTCGGCGGCGCCTCGATCGAGGCGACCGGCAAGCCGATCACGGAGCCGGTGATCGGGCGGGCGCTGGAGGCCGATGCCGTGCTGTTCGGCGCGGTGGGCGGGCCGCAATGGGATTCGCAGCCCTTCGACAACCGGCCGGAACTCGCCATTCTCGAACTGCGCAAGCGGCTCGGCCTGTTCGCCAATCTGCGTCCGGCGCCGGTGTTCGACGCGCTGATCGACGCGAGTCCGCTCAAGCCGGAGATCGTGCGCGGGCTCGATATCATGATCGTGCGGGAATCGACGGGCGGGATCTATTTCGGCGAGCCGCGCGGGGTCGAGACGCTGGCGGACGGCACGAAGCGCGGGATCAACACCGAGGTCTATACCACGCCGGAGATCGAGCGGGTGGCGCGCGTCGCCTTCGAGCTGGCGCGCAAGCGGCAGGGACGGCTGACCAGCGTGGAGAAGGCGAACGTGATGGAATCCGGCCTGCTCTGGCGGCAGACGGTGGCGGCGCTCGGCGCGGCGGAGTATCCGGACGTGCAGCTCTCGCACATGTATGCCGATAATTGCGCGATGCAGCTGGCGAAGAATCCGCGCCAGTTCGACGTGATCGTGACCGGCAACCTGTTCGGCGACCTGCTCTCCGACCTCGCCTCGATGCTGACCGGCTCGCTCGGCATGCTGCCTTCGGCCACACTCGGGGCGCCGGATGCGGCGGGGCGGCGGCATGCGCTCTACGAGCCGATCCACGGTTCGGCGCCGGACATCGCCGGCAAGGGCATCGCCAATCCGCTAGCGCAGATTCTCAGCCTGGCGATGCTGCTGCGCTATTCCTTCGACATGCAGGAGGATGCGGCGGCGATCGAGGCCGCCGTCTCGAACGTGCTGGCCAGCGGCATGCGCACCGCCGATATCGAGCAGAAGGGCACGGCGCGGATCGGCACCCGCACGATGGGCGATGCGGTGCTGCGCGAGCTGGACCGCATCGGCGGCTGATCCGGCCGGAAAATGGCCGGGGCGGCAGGTTTCGCGCCTGCCGCCCCTTTTTTGTGCGCGATGCGAAACCCTGGCCGTCAGTCGCCGGCGGCGGTGCGGGCGCTGATCGGCATGCGGGAGCGGGGGAGAATGGACGCCTGCCGGACCGGCAGGGCCTGCCGCGCCGTGCCGGGAAGGGCGGCGATGACCGAGACCGAGACCGAGGCGAGATAGGGCAGGGACTGGGTCAGCAGCACCACGCACCAGAGGCGGCATTCCGGCGTTGCCCAGTGATGGCTGAAGCCGACGCCGAGCAGCGCGCCCCAGGTGAGGACGAGAAGGGCGAGTTCCTCGCGCACCATGAACAGGCCCTGCACCAGCGCGGGCGCGTTCTCCATTTTCGGGGTGCGGATGAAGGGCAGGCGGTTGGTGAACAGGCCCTTCCAGACCGCCTTGCCGATGCTGTGCGAGAGCGCGAGGCCGGCGATGGCCGCCCCCAGCCGGTCGGCCGGGCCGCAGGGCACGCGGGCGGCGTAGAGGGCGAAGATCTGCACGATCTTGAAGGCGAACAGGCCGATCGATGGCAGCATGAACAGGATGATCGGGAATTCGAAGCGCACCGGGTCGAGGATCAGCCCGGCCGACCAGGCGAGGCCGAGCAGCACGAAGGCGAGACCCAGCGCATCGCCGATCCAGGGCAGCCAGCCGGTGACGAAGTGCCAGCGCTGGCCGATCGTCAGCGTGCGGTCGAAGGGCGAGAGGAACGCCTTCCAGTGGCGGCGGGAAATCCGCATCGCGCCATAGGCCCAGCGGTAGCGCTGCTTGCGGAAGGCGTTGAAATCGTCCGGCATCACGCCGCGGCCGAAGCTGCGGCTGGAATAGACCGCCTCGAACCCCTCGCGGAACAGGCGCAGGCCAAGCTCGCTGTCTTCGGTGATGCACCATTCGGCCCAGCCGCCCTCGGCGGCGAGCGCCGCCTTGCGGATCAGCGTCATCGTGCCGTGCTGGATGACGGCGTTGCGCTCGTTGCGGTTGACCATGCCGATATGGAAGAAGCCGGCATATTCCCAGAACATCATCCGCTTGAAGAGCGAGCCGTCATTGTCGCGGTAGTCCTGCGGCGACTGGGTGAAGCCGATTTTCGGATCGGCGAAGGCGGGAACCATGCAGCGCAGCCAGTCGGGATCGACGATGTAGTCGGAGTCGATGATGCCGACGATCTCGGCGTCCGGCGCGGTTTCGCGCAGGGCGAAGTTCAGCGCGCCGGCCTTGTAGCCGGGGTACTGGCCGAGGGTGAAGAAGCGGAAATGCTCGCCGAGCCGGGCGCAATGGGCGGCGACGGGCTCCCACATCGCCGGATCGTGCGTGTTGTTGTCGATCACCAGCACCTCGAAATTCCCGTAATCGAGGGCGGCGAGGGCGTTGAGCGTCTGTTTCACCATCTCGGGCGGTTCGTTGCAGATGGCGACGTGCAGCGAGACCTTGGGCAGCTTCGCGCCCTGAGGGGCGGGCACCGGCTCGAAATGGCGCATCCGCACCCGGCCGAACAGGGTTTCGACCAGGTCGAAACTGTCGGCGACGAGCAGGAGGAGCAGCAGCGCCTGGCCGGCGGCGAGCGTCGCCCAGACGGCGGCGGCGGACCAGGAGAGGTAGGTTTCGCCCATCGTCATCAGCAGCGACGCGAGGGCGGCGCCGAAGCCCTGCACCAGGGCGGCGAAGAGGAGCTTGCCGGGCCAGCGCAGATCGGGCCGGGTGCGGAGCATCAGCAGGGTGACGAGGGCGCCGAGCAGGGTGGAGCCGAGCGCCCAGGCGAGCCAGGCGCGGTTCTGCTGCACCGGGCCGGTGAGCGACCATTTGGCCTGGCGGTTGAGCGACCACATGCCCCAATAGCCGGCGGCGCGGCCCTCGAAGCTGGTTTTCCATGGCTGGTCGAACGCCTCCATCACGAAATAGTCGAGATGCTGTTTCTGCGCGATGTTGAAGAAGTCGCGCAGGAAGCGCGCCTGCAGGACGCGCGAGGCGCGGGCGGCGCCGATATCGATGCCGTCCGACGGCCAGCCGATCTCGCCGATGACGACCTTCTTGCCGGGGAAGCGCTTCTCGACCTCGTGCAGCCGCATCAGCGCGTAGTTCACCGCGTCCTTTTCCGGAACGCCCTCCCAGTAGGGGAGGAGATGCACGGTGATGAAATCGACCGATTTCGCAAGTTCGGGGTGGTGCAGCCAGACATGCCAGGGCTCGGCGGTGGAGACCGGCACATGCACGCGCTGCTTGACGTAATTGATGTCGGCGGCGAGTTCGGGGACGGTGAGGTTGCGGCGCAGGATCACCTCGTTGCCGACCATGACGGATTTCACGTCGGCATTGGCGTTGGCGACCTTGACGACCTTTTTCAGCTCGGCCGCGTTGGCTTTCGTGTGCTGGTCGAGCCAGGCGCCGAGGGTGACGTTGAGATGATAGGGGGCGGCGAGGGCGGGAATTTGGCCGAGATCGCCCTCGACCGTGTAGGTGCGGATGTCGTGCGTGTGTTTCGCGACGAGGGCGAGATCGGCGCGGATCTGGGCGACCGAGGGATAGACGCCGCTTTGCGGGCTCTGCCCGGCGCGGAAGGGCGAGAAGGCGAAGCCGCCGATCTCGCCGCGATAGGCGGGAATGTTGGTGGCGGGGCGGTTGAGTACGGCCCATATGCCGAACGCGGCGGCGCCGGTGGCGATGGCGGCGAGCCAGGCGCCGGCATGGCGCCAGCCGCCGGCGGTCCGGCGCGGGCTGGTGCGAGGCGACAGGGGGCTGATCCGCGCGAGATGCGTCATGAGCGATCGTCCGGTTGAGCCGCGGAAGAAGTCCGCGGTGGTCCGGTTCTGATGGCGCAGTGCGGCAACGCGTCGGCTGGATTATGGCCAAAGAAAGGCGTGTGGTTCGCGGCGCGCGTGTCGGCTATGCTGGGTTGGGGGAGATCGTTGCGGGGGTGGCACCGGTTTTCCTTTCACCGGAACTGAAGGATCGCATGCACGTTATTGTTCTGGTTATGATCTTGACCTTGCTCATTCTGCTGAACGCGGGATTCGCGCTGGCGGAGATGGCGCTGGTCTCGTCGCGCAAGGCGGCGCTGGCGCTGTTCGCGCGGAAAGGTGTCGGCGGGGCCGCGCGGGCCCGCGCGCTGGCGGAGACGCCGGAGCGCTTCCTGCCCACCGTTCAGGTCGGGATCACCGCGATCAGCGTGCTGACCGGCGTGGTGGGCGGCGCGCAGCTCGCCCAGTCGCTGGCGCCGGCGATCGCGCTGATCCGCCCGCTGGCGCCGCTGGCCAATACGCTGGCGCTGGCGATCACGGTGGTGGGCGTGACGCTGCTGACGCTGGTGTTTGGCGAGCTGGTGCCCAAGCAGCTGGCGCTGCGCAATGCCGAGCGGATCGCCTGCCTCGTCGCCTGGCCGATCGACATGTTCGCCCGCGCCGCCGCCCCGCTGGTCTGGCTGCTGGGGGCGACCTCGGACCTGGTGTTGCGGCTATTCGGGCCGGTCGATCCGCACCGGCGGGCGATCAGCGAGGAGGAGCTGAAGGCGATCCTCGCCGAGGGGACCGAGTCGGGCATGCTGGAATACGAGGAGCGGGACATGATGGAGCGGGTGATGCGGCTGGCCGACAAGCCGGTGCGCGCGATCATGACGCCGCGGCAGGACATCGCCTGGCTCGACCGCACGGCGCCGCGCGGGCAGGTGATCTCGGCGCTGAAGGCGGCGCCGCATTCGCGTTTCGTGGTGTGCGACCGCAGCATCGACAACGTGGTCGGCATCGTCCAGGCCAAGGACATTCTCGACCGGATGCTGGATGGCAAGGACATCTCGATCGCCACCGCGCTGCGCCAGCCGCTGGCGGTGCCGGACGCGGTCTCGGCGCTGGATGCGCTGGAGCGGCTGAAATCGGACCCGCTCGGGGTGGCGTTCGTGCTCGACGAATATGGCAGTTTCGAGGGGATGGTGACGGTGGGCGACCTGCTGGAGGCGATCGTCGGCGATGTCGAGGAGGCGGCGTATGGCGAGGTCGGCGAGCCGGCGCCGGACCGCTACGAGCTGGACGGGCTGGAGCCGATCGACGAGGTGGCGCACCGTTTCGGGCTGGAAAGCCTGCCGGCGCATGGATCGTATCATACGCTCGGGGGGTTTCTGCTGGCGCTGCTCAAGCGGGTGCCGCGGCAGGGCGACGCCATCGCCTATGGCGGGTGGCGGTTCGAGGTGCTGGAGATGAACGGGCGGCGGGTGGAGCATGTGCGGATCAGCCGCGACCCGACGGCGGCGCCCTGAGTTTGAATAATTTAGACTTTTGTTAACGCGCTCCTGATATCTCGATGGCTTGGGTCTTTATGCAAAGGACCTGTCTGGCGAGAGGAGCCTGGCCGATGAAGTCCGATCCCGTCACGTTTCTGGGCGCACGCGGCGTGCGGGCGCTGGCGTCGTGATCATCGGGACGCTGGCGGCATGCGCCGTGGTGGCCGCGGCGGCGGTGGCGATCATGGGGCGGCTGTTCGCCGTCAGGATCGGGCGCCTGGCTGCCGACCTGCACGCGGTGGCGCAGCATGCCGCCGAGTCGCAGCGGGACATGACGGCGCAGAACGGGCTCGACCGCAATATCGACGCGCTGCGCAGCCGGCTGGCCGAGCTTGGCGAGCCGCGGATCGAGGATGACAGCCTGTGGTTCGGCGGATACCGGATCAATGGCGATGAGAGCATCGTCGATGACATCAAGGCGCGGTTCGGCGGCACGGTGACGATCTTCATGCGCGACCTGCGGGTGGCGACCAATGTGCAGAAGCCGGAGGGCGGCCGGGCGGTGGGCACGCGGCTGGCGCCGGGGCCGATTCATGACGCGGTGCTCGGCAAGGGCATCACCTATCGCGGCGAGGCGGAGATTCTGGGTGAAAAATATTTCTCCATCTACGAGCCGGTGATCGCCAATCACGAGACGATCGCGATCATCTATGTCGGCGTGAAGAAGCTCGCCGTGCCGCAGGATCGGGTGCTGCGCCGGGCCGGGAGCTTCGCGCGCATGCGGGCCGATATCGAGGTGCTGAAGACGGTGCTTGCCGGGCAGGTGACGACTGCCGGCGAGGCCGTGGCGCAGCGGCAGGCGGCCGATGATACGCGCCGCGCGCTCGATGCCGAGCGGATCGAGCGCGCCCGCCAGCAGGCGCAGGCGATCGAGGCGCTCGGGAACGGGCTCGAACGCCTGGCGGGCGGCGACCTGCTGTTCCAGCTCAACCGGCCGCTTGCCGCCGAGTACGAGAAACTGCGCCACGATTTCAACGGCGCGACCAGTCAGCTGCACGACGTGATGGTGATGATCGCGCGCAACGCCGATGCCGTGCGGTCGGGGGCGCATGAAATCACCGCCGCCTCGGACGATCTGGCGCGGCGGACCGAGCAGCAGGCGGCGACGCTGGAGGAGACGGCGGCGGCGCTGGAGCAGATCACCGCCACGGTGCGGCGCACCGCCGAGGGCACCGGCGAGGCGAAGAAGCTGGTGGGCGGCGCACGGTCGGAAACCGACCACTCTGACGATATCGTGCGCAAGGCGGTGCAGGCGATGAGCGCGATCGAGGCGTCGTCACGCGAGATCGGGCAGATCAGCGGGCTGATCGACGAGATCGCGTTCCAGACCAATCTGCTGGCCCTGAATGCCGGGGTCGAGGCGGCGCGGGCGGGTGATGCGGGCCGCGGCTTCGCGGTGGTCGCCACCGAGGTGCGCGCCCTGGCCCAGCGCTCGGCCGCGGCGGCGCGGGAAATCCAGGGGCTGATCGCTACCTCCGATCGGGAAGTGTCGGCCGGCGTGCAGCTCGTGGGCGAGACCGGCTCGGCCTTGCAGCGCATTGCGCGGCAGGTTTCCGCGCTCGATGGGCTGGTCGCGGAGATCGCCGCGTCGTCGCAGGAACAGTCGACCGGGCTGGCCGAGGTCAATCTCGCGGTCAGCCAGATGGATCAGGTGACGCAGCAGAACGCGGCGATGGTGGAGGAAACCACGGCGGCGAGCCATAGCATGTCGTCCGAGGCGGCATCGCTCGCGGAATTGCTGGGCCAGTTCCGCATCGCCGCGGACGCGAACGTTCAGCTTCTGCCGGCCCGGATGGCCTGAGCGGCAGAGCGGCGCGCGGCCCGGCGGGACCGGACCGCGTTCCGCGGTTCCGGCCTGACGCGGCCGGGCGGCTCAGGCGTGGATGAGCGTGCCGATGCCGCCTTCGGTGAAGAGTTCGAGCAGGCAGGCATGGGGAACGCGGCCATCGAGGATGGTGGCGCCCTTGACGCCGTGGCGGACGGCGTCGATGCAGGTTTCGACCTTCGGGATCATGCCGCCGGAGATCGTGCCATCGGCGCGCAGCGCCTCGATTTCGGGGATCGACAGGTCGGGGATCAGCGCGCCGCCGCGGTCGAGCACGCCGGGGACATCGGTCAGCATCAGCAGCCGGTTGGCGCCGAGCGCGCCGGCGATGGCGCCGGCCACCGTGTCGGCGTTGATGTTGTAGGTTTCGCCATCGTCGCCGACGCCGACCGGGGCGACGACGGGGATGAGCCCCGCGCCGGTGAGCGCGTGGATCACCCGCACATCGACATGCGCGGGTTCGCCGACGAAGCCGAGATCGAGCGCGCGCTCGATCGCGCCATCCGGGTCGCGCGTCGTCCGCGTCAGCTTGCGGGCACGGATCAGCCCGCCATCCTTGCCGCAGATGCCGACGGCGAGGGCGCCGGCCCGGTTGATCAGCCCGGCGACCATCTTGTTCACCGTGCCGGCGAGAACCATTTCGACGACCTCGACCATCGCCGCGTCGGTCACGCGCAGGCCATCGACGAAGGTGGACTGGATCGCCAGCCGCTTGAGCATGGCGTTGATCTGCGGCCCGCCGCCATGCACCACCACGGGGTTGATGCCGACCTGCTTGAGCAGGGCGATGTCGCGGCCGAATTCCTCGGCGAGCGAGTCCTCGCCCATGGCATGGCCGCCATATTTCACCACGATCGTCGCGCCGGCATAGCGGCGCAGATAGGGCAGGGCGAGGGCGACGATGCGGGCCTGTTCGGCGGCGTCGGCGTGGCGGTCGGAAATCGTCATGACGGCAGGATCTTCCCTTGCTGTTCCGGCTGTCTATGAAGGCGGGCGCGGGCGGTCAAGCCAGCAGGCTGTTGATCGCCGCGCGCAGTTCGGCGATGCCGGCGCCGGTTTCGCCGGAGGTGAGGAACACCTCGTTCAGCGCCGCCGGATGGCGCCGGGCGATCGTCTCGATCGCGGCGCGCTTGGCGGCGAGCGCCTCGGGCTTCATCTTGTCGGCCTTGGTCAGCACGACCTGGAAGGAGACGGCCGCCTGGTCGAGCAGTTCCATCACCGCGTGGTCGGCCGGCTTGTCCTCGATCCGCGCGTCCATCAGCAGCAGCACGCGGCGCAGGTTGGGCCGGCCGCGCAGGTAGCGGAACATCAGGCCCTGCCAGTCCCGCTTCACCGCCTTGGGGGCGGCGGCGTAGCCATAGCCGGGCATGTCGACGATGGTCAGCGGTCCGTCGCCGATGCGGAAGAAGTTGAGCTGGCGCGTGCGGCCGGGCGCCTGGGCGACGCGGGCGAGGGCGACCTGGCCGGTGATCGCGTTGATCAGCGTCGACTTGCCGACATTCGAGCGGCCGGCGAGGGCGATTTCGATGCCTTCCGGCTCGGGCAGGCCCTCGGCGGTTTGCGCGGCGTGGAAGAACCGCGCCCCGCGGGCGAAGAGTTTCCGCCCGTCCTCGATCGGGTCGATCGCGTCGGTCGGGTCTTGCGCCGCGGGTGCTTCGGTTTCGTCCATGAACGCGCGCTCAGCCCTTGGCGTTGGCGTTGGCGGCGGCGCGCGGGGCGGCGTTGGTGCTGCGCATGATCGTCCATTGCTGGATGATCGTGAGCGTGTTGTTCACGCAGTAATACAGCACGAGGCCGGCGGCGAAGCGGCCGAGCATGAAGGTGAAGATCACCGGCATGAACTGCATCATCTTCGCCTGGGTCGGGTCCGGCGGCGGCGGGTTCAGCCGCTGCTGGCCCCACATGGTGATGCCCATGATGATCGGCAGGATGCCGAGATGCAGGAAGGGCGAGAGCGTGCTCGGGTGGAACGGGATGAGGCCGAAGAGGTTGAAGAGGTTGGTCGGGTCCTCGGCCGAGAGATCGTGAATCCACAGCGCGAAGGGCGCGTGGCGCATGCCGATGGAGATGAAGATGACCTTGTAGAGCGAGAAGAAGATCGGCACCTGCGGCAGCATCGGCAGGCAGCCGGCGGCGGGGTTGACGCCCTCGGCCTTGTAGAGCGCCATGATCTCCTTCTGCTGCTGCATCTGGTCGTCCTTGTAGCGCTCGCGCAGCGCCTGGACCTTGGGGGTGATCGCGCGCATCCGCGCCATCGAGCGGTAGGAGGTGCGGACCAGCGGGAACAGGACCAGCTTCAGCCCGATGGTGAAGACGATGATCGCCACACCCATGTTGCCGAACGCGGCGGCGAGATAGTCGAGGGCGATGAAGATCGGCTTGGTGAGGAAGAAGAACCAGCCGAAATCGATCGCCCGCTCGAACAGCGGGATGCGATATTGCGTTTCGTAGTGGCTGAGGATGCTGAGCACCTTGGCGCCGGCGAAGACATGTGTGGTGGCCGAGGCGGTGGCGCCGGGGGCGGCGTCCACCGGTTTCGCGGTCATGTAATCGACCTGATAGGCGCCGTGATCGGTCTTGCCCGGGGTCGCGAGGTAGCGATAGGCGCCGATCGACTCGCGGCCCTGGCTCGGGATCAGCGCGGTCAGCCAGTATTTGCCGGTGATGCCGGCCCAGCCGCCGAGATTGGTGGTCTGGTAGGCGGTGCCGGGCGCCTCGCCGGCATTCGGGTGCTTGCCGCCGGATTTCACCCCCTCATAGCCCATCTCGTGCAGCGTGCCGTGGAACACGCCGATCGGCCCCTTGTGCAGGGTGAAGGAGCCGGGCTCCTGCGGCAGGAAGTCGCGGCGGATGCGCGACCAGGGATAGACCTCGATTTGCGCCGTGCCGTGATTGATCACGCGCTGCTGGACGGTGAACATGTATTGCCGGTCGACCGCGAGGAGAAGTTCGAAGGTGACACCGGCGCCGTTGCTCCAGGAGAGGGTGACCGGATGGCCGGGCGAGAGATCGCCGCCGGAGCTGGTCCAGACCGTCTGCGGGCCGGGCACCTTGAGGCTGCTGCCGGGGGCGGCATCCCACCCGAACTGCACGTAGTAGGATTTCGCGCTGCCGGCGCGGGAGAGCAGGCGCACCAGCGGCGAGGTTTTCTGCACCGTTTCGTGATAGC
>NZ_CAJQZK010000083.1:0-59501 GCF_907164655.1 Acidocella sp. C78 | reverse complement strand
GGCGCGACATCGTGCCGGGAAACTACCTCGTCCTGCGCTGGGCGATCTCGATCGTCGTGCTCGCCGTGCTGATCGTCGCGCTGTTCATCGAGGCGGTGGGCATGCGCCAGGGCTGAGCCCGGCGGATGAACGAAATTTCACCAGGCAGTAAAGCAGCATCGCCGAATTCCGCCGCATTTCCCTGACAGTTTACGAGCATCGATCAGGAGATGCCCACATGAAGCGAACCAGCATCATCGTCGGCGGCGCGATGGCCGCCTGTGTCGCCTTTGCCGCGACCGGCGTCGCCCGTGCGGACTGGGATGGCGGCCCGAGCTTTTCGATCGGCTTCGCCGGCCCACCGGCTTATTACGCGCCACCGCCGCCGCCGGTCTATTACGCGCCGCCGCCGCCACCCGGCTATTACGCGCCGCCGCCGCCCGCCTATTATGCTCCGCCGCCTCCGGCCTATGTTGCGCCGGCTTTCCCGGCAGGCCTGTCCTTCGGCTTCACCCTGCCGCTCGGCGGCGACCACGATCACTGAAGCCGCATCCGATCCGGGAGGGGCGGATGCGGGTTTCCAACCACGCCAGCATCACACCGGCGGCTCACCCCGAACCGGCGTGATCCCCTCGGCCGCGATCAGCGCCTCGGCCGCGCCGATCGCGGCCTCCAGCGCCTCGACATCCGTGCCCTTGACGACAACGGCGACCCCGCTGCCCGATTCACGGTAGAACGGATAGCTGCCGACATCGACCTGCGGATACCGCGCCTGGATCGCCGATAGCCCGGCGGCGATGCTGCCTTCCTTCACCCCAAGCCGTGAACAGCCCGCATCGCGATCGGCGTGCCACGCGCCAGCACCGTTTCCAGCCCCGCGAACATCGCCTGCATGATCCGCGGCACGCCGGCCATCACATGCACATTGCCGATGGAGAACCCCGGCGCGATCGAGACCGAATTCGGGATCGGCACGGCGCCGCGCGGCAGCATCGCCATGCGCTGCCGCGCCTCGTTGAACTGCTCACGTCCGAGATGCCGCTCCAGCGCATCCCAGCTCTCCTGGTGCTTTTCCCAGGGCACGCCGAAAGCGGCGGCGATGCATTCGCTGGTGATGTCGTCATGCGTCGGCCCGATACCGCCGGTGGTAAACACGTTGTCATAGGCGGCGCGCAGTTCATTGACCGCGCGGACGATCCGCTCGGCGACATCCGGCGCCACCCGTACCTCTTCCAGCCGGTGGCCGAGCGCGGCCAGCCGGCCGGCGATGAATTTCGTGTTCACGTCCTGCGTGCGGCCGGAGAGGATCTCGTTGCCGATGATCAGGATGGCGGCGGTGGGGTTGCTGGACATACAGGTCTCCCGGATCACAGAAAATCGCGCAGCAGTGGGAGCAGCGGGCGGTCGGCCGGCGGCATCGGATATTCGTCGAGGCGGTCCGGCGGCACCCAGGCCAGCGCCTGGCCCTCGCGCGGCTCGGGCGTGCCGCTCCAGCGGCGGGCGAGATAGAGCGGCATCAGCAGATGGAACTGGTCATAGGCGTGCGAGGCGAAGGCGAACGGCGCGACATCCTCCTCGCGGAGCCGAATGCCGAGTTCCTCCTCCATCTCGCGCACCAGCGCCTGTTCCGGGGTTTCGCCGGGGGCGAGCTTGCCGCCCGGAAACTCCCACAACCCCGCCATCTTCTTCCCCGGCGGGCGGCGGGCGAGCAGGATTCGTCCCTCGATGTCGACCAGCGCGCAGGCGGCCACGAGCACCAACGGCTTCGCGGCGGCGGCGACAGCCACCGGCTCGGGGCGGCAAGATGGCGCAGCGCCAGCGCCTCCCGCGTGATCGCATAATGCACCACCGGCAGGCTCGCGCCGGGCTGGCCGATGAATTTCGCATGGCCCCGGCCCGTCGCGCTGAACCCGGCGCCTTCGAGCAGCGCGATCGAAGCTGCGTTGTCGGCGGCCACCGTCGCCTCGATCGTGGAGATCGGCAGCTCGGCGAACCCCCAGTGCAGCAGCTCGGCGACGGCCGCCCGGCATGACCGCGGCGCCAGAAACGGCGGCCGATCCAGTAGCCCAGCGCGGCGCTGCCCGCGCGGCATCGAGCCGTAGCCCGGCGCTGCCGATCATGCCGCCATCCGCGTCGACAATCGCGAACTCATGGGCGCGTCCGGCCGCACGGTCGGCCACCGCGGCGGCCACCCACGCCTCGGCCGTCTCCAGCGGATAGGGAAACGGCGCCTCCGGTAGCCGGCGGCAAATGTCCCAGTCGTTGATGAGCTGGTGGAAGCGGGCGGCATCCTCCTGCGCGAGCGGCCGCAGCACGGCCGTTCCAACGGCGTCCCTGGTGGCGATGTCCGGCACGAAAAACCCCCGCACTGTCTCCTGACCGCTTCGGGATAGCTTGTCCGGCGCGCGGCCGAAAGGGCGATCCACGGTTTGACGGTTGATTTGCCGGCCGCGGACGCGCAATTCTTCCAGCATGGACACCGCGACCCATAAAGCCGAAGAAATCCTCAGCGCCGCCGCCGGCCGGGCGCGCGCCGCGATTCGCAGCCTTGCGGCGATGCCGGCGACCCGGCGCGATGGCGCGCTGCGCGCCGCCGCGGCCGAGCTGCGAATCCACGCCGTGAACATCCTCGCCGCCAATGCCCGCGACCTCGACAGTTTCGCGGGATCGCCGGCGATGCGTGACCGGTTGCTGCTGAACGAGGCGCGCATCGAGTCGATCGCCGCCGGCATCGAGGCGATCGCCGACCTGCCCGACCCGCTCGCAGGCAGCCTCGCCGAATGGACGCGGCCCAACGGCCTCGTGATTCGCCGCGTGCCGCAGCCACTCGGCGTGATCGGCATGATTTATGAAAGCCGCCCCAATGTCGGCGCCGATGCGGCGGCAATCTGCATCAAGTCGGGCAATGCGGTGATCCTGCGCGGCGGCTCGGAAAGCTATCATTCGAACACCGCGATCTATCTCGCGATGACCAAGGGGCTGCGCCAGGCCGGGTTTCCCGATGGCTCCGTGCAGATCGCCCCGAATATCGACCGCGCCTTCGTCGCGGCGATGCTGGGCGCGTCCGGGCAGATCGACCTCATCATCCCGCGCGGCGGCAAGTCGCTGGTCGAGCGGGTGCAGCGCGAAGCCCGGGTGCCCGTGCTTGCCCATGCCGAGGGACTCAACCACACCTACATCCACGCCGAGGCCGATCTCGAAATGGCCCGATCCGTTCTCGCCAACGCGAAAATGCGGCGCACCGGCATCTGCGGCGCCACTGAAACCCTGCTGATCGACGCAGCCATCGCCCCTGCCGTGCTGCCGCATCTCATCGAGGATCTCGCCGCCCTGGGCTGCACTTTCCGCGCCGATGACCGCGCGCGGGCGATCGTGCCGCACCTTCCGGCCGCCGGACCCGACGATTTCAACACCGAGTGGCTCGATTCGGTGCTCTCGGTCAGCGTCGTCGACGACATTGACGCCGCGCTCGACCATATCGCCCGGCACGGCTCGTCGCATACCGAGGCGATCATTACCGAAAACGCCGATGCCGCCGCCCGCTTCCTCGCCGGCACCGACAGCGCGGTGGCGATGTGGAACGCCTCGACCCAGTTCTGCGACGGCGGCGAATTCGGCTTCGGCGCCGAGATCGGCATCGCCACCGGGCGAATCCATGCCCGCGGCCCGATCGGCCCGGCGCAACTGACGACATTCCGCTATCACGTCGTCGGCACCGGCCAGGTGCGTCCCTGAGCAAAGACCGGCTGCCGCGCTTCGGCGACCGCAGGCCGCTGCGCATCGGCCTGCTCGGCGGCAGCTTCAACCCCGCGCATGAAGGCCATCGTCACGTCGCGACAGCAGCGCGGCGCGCCCTGCGGCTCGATCAGGTCTGGCTCATGGTCTCGCCCGGCAACCCACTGAAAAGCCGCGCCGATATGGCCCCCTTCGCCGAACGCCTCGCCTCCGCGGCGCGCCTCGCCGATGGACGACGGCTGGTGGCGACCGGGATCGAAGCCGCGCTCGGCACCCGCCGGACGGCCGACACCCTGACCCAGCTCCGCCGCCGCTTTCCCCGCGCAAACTTCGTCTGGATCATGGGAGCCGACAACCTCGCCCAGCTCCCCCGCTGGCACCGTTGGCGGGACATCGCCGCCGGCGTGCCGATCGCCGTGCTGCCGCGGCCGGGCGAAACGCGCGCCGCGCTGGCCGGGCGGGCCGCCGATGTGCTACGGCATGCGCGGATCGCCGCACGTTCGGCGGCAGCCCTCGCCGGCAGCCCGCCGCCGGCCTGGACCTGGCTGCCCGCGCGCGAAAATCCGTTATCAGCCACCGCGCTGCGCGCCCGTGCCCGCAAGGCCCGCGCGTCGCACGGCATTCAAGGAGACCGGCCATAGCCCGCCCGCCGACCCGCCCGACCCCGCCCGCCACCGCATCGCGCAAGCCGGCGCCGAAGCGCAAACCGCCGCTTCCCGCCGAGGTTGCGCCCAAAGCCCCCGGAACCCCGCGCAAGAAGGCCGCCATCGCCGGCCCCGCGCCGCAAGCCGCCCGCATCCGCCGCAGCGCGGACAAGGCGGCCGAACGGCTCGCGCAGATGGAACAGGTCATCACCGAGAGCCTCGCCGACGACAAGGCCGAGGATATCGTGACGATCGACCTTGCCAGCCGCGCCAGCTTCGCCGACCGCATGGTGGTCGCCACCGGGCTTGCAGACCGGCAGATCGCCGCGATGGCGACCCATTTGCTCGAGAAGCTCGCCGCGATCGGCGTCAAGCGTGTGCAAGTCGAAGGCGCCGGCGGATCGGACTGGGTGCTGGTCGATGCCGGCGACATCGTCGTCCATCTCTTCAAGCCGGAAGCCCGCGAGCTCTACGCGCTCGAAAAGATGTGGAGTGCGGATCTGGACGAACCGGCTTGACGGTTGCGGGCGCCCGGTTGCGCATCGTCGCGATCGGGCGCGACACCAGGGGGCCGGAGGCCGACCTCGTCGCCCGCTACGCCGAACGGCTTCAGCCACGGCCGGAAATCGTTTCCCTGCCGGACGGCACCGGCAGCCCGGCCGAGATCAAGCGGCGCGAGGCCGATGCCATCCTCCGCCGCCTTACCGCCGACGATCTGGTCATCGCCCTCGATCTCGATGGCAAGACGCCTGACAGCGCCGCCTTCGCCGCGATGCTCGCCTCCTGGCGCGAATCCGGCCGGCCGCTGGCCTTCGTGATTGGCGGCGCCGAGGGGCTGGAGCGGCGCATCATCGAACGCGCGGATGCTGTGCTGTCACTTGGCCGGCTGACCCTGCCCCATCTTCTCGCCCGCGCAGTTCTCGCAGAACAGCTCTACCGGGCACAATGCATCCTCACCGGGCACCCCTATCACCGGGCGGGGCGGCCATGAAGACAACATGATTGACTTGCCTCTCCGGTGAGGCTACCTCAGCGCCAGCCATGGGGCGGCGTAGCTCAGCGGTAGAGCAGGGGAATCATAATCCCTTGGTCGGTGGTTCAAATCCGCCCGCCGCTACCACGGCTTTCAATTCCATTTTTGTTTTGGCTTGTGAGCAGATCCCGGTTTAGCCGCGTCTGTGTCAATTGTATTCGACTGTTTGTGGATCGTGTAACTGTCGCACAGCGCAGAACTTGACCTGCCGTCCACGATGATGACTTTGAATCGCTGTCGATATTGACATCAATCGGTAAAACCCGAGCCGTATGACAGATTGACGAGGCTTGCCCGCCGACAGGAGCGGCTTCGCCTAGGTTCTGGACTCAACTGATCCAAGATGTGACGGCGAGGACGAGGCAGATACCTGCGAGGAAATTTCGTGCGGTTTTGTCGTAGCGTGTGGCGATGGCGCGCCAGTCCTTGAGCCTGCAGAAGGCGCGTTCGATGAGATTGCGCTTTCTGTAGGCGACGGGGTCGAAGGGCGGAATGGCGCGGCGGTTGGGCATGGGCGAGATCACGGGCCTGGTGCCTTGGCGGGTGAGGAAGGCGCGCAGGTCATCGGCGTCGTAGGCTTTGTCGGCGATCAGCTCTTCTGGTGGCGGTATTGTGGGCAGAAGCGCCCTGGCGCCGCTGATGTCGGAGGCCTGTCCCGGCGTCAGGAGGAGTGCGGCGATGCGTCCCTGCTCATCCGCGACGGCGTGGATCTTGGTCGTCCGTCCACCCCTCGACCGGCCGATAGCCTGGCTTTGCGCCCCCCTTTACCGCCCGCGGCCGCGCGATGTGCCCGAACCGAGGTGCTGTCCACCATGGCGATGCGCGGCGGATACGCGCAGGCGACCAGGGCCGCAAAGATCTCCTGCCAGAGGCCACGCTGGCTCCAGCGGTTGAACCGGTTGAACACCGTGGTTCGTGGCCCATAGGCCTCAGGAAGCGCTCGCCATCGCAAGCCCTCGCGAAAGCGATGCAGGATGCCGCTCAGCACCCGGCGGTCATCAACCCGAGGCTTGCCGCCAAGCTTCGGCAGCAATGGTTCGATCGCAGCCCATTGCGTGTCGTTCAGCCAGAAAAGTTCCGCCATGTTCCAAGTCCTCCAAACAGACTTGAATCAGACGCTCCGTAGTCATGGCAATAGGTACAGAACCTAGAGCATCATCCGATCAGATGGAGTCATCTGATCGGATAAAGATGCTCTGATTATCAATATCATAGAGCACTACATCCGATCCGGATGGATCGGAAAGTGCTCTAGATGACGAGCCCGCCCTTGCGGTCAGCGCCTCTACCGCAAAATCAGAACGGGACGATATCGTCGAGAATCTGCTGACCGTAGCGAGGCGATTGCTGTCCGCTGACAATGCCGCGGCCGCCATAGGATATCCGCGCTTCGGCCAGTTGGTTCGACTGGATGGTGTTGCTGCTCGAAATATCCTGCGGCCGGCAAATGCCGGAGACGGTCAAAACCCGCAATTCATGATTGACCCGCATTTCCTGCTTGGCCATCACCACGAAATTTCCATCCGGCAGTACCTGGGTGATCTCGCCCGCAAGCGAGAGCGAAACCGCTTCGTTGCGCTGGATCTGCCCGGTGCCGGTCGAATTGCCGGCGCTGGACACCGACACAAGGCTCGACGGGCTGACAGCCTTGCCGATCACCCGTGGGATCAGGCTCTCCAGACCGAACAGGTTCGGCACGCCGAGGGATTCCGACCCGGTTCGACCAAGTGTCGTCTGGTCTTTCAGATTGGCATTGTCATTGATGTTGATCAGGATGGTGATGATATCGCCAACCTGTGAAGCCCGCTGATCCTTGAAGAATGCGCGCGCGCCCCGCCGCCAGAGACTGTCGGGCTCGGTCGGCGCCTTCCGAAGCGGCGGCATCGGCATGCTCACAGGACGCCACGATGGCTCCTTGGTCGGATTGACGATGGGCGACATCGGCGGCGGCCGGCCGACATAGGCGAGGTTCGAAAACGTGCCGCAGCCCTGCAATAGCGATACGGCGGCAAAAACGGAGATCCTCAGCCCGCGTCGACGCTGTTTCGACAGGAAGACGAGAAAGGGTTCAGCCATTCTGTCCGACCATGCGGTTGTAATATGGCACCGTTCCGTTCTGCGGCGTGGGATGGCTGCCGGGGATGACGTGGGCATGATTCTGGCCATCCACCACGGCCTGCACCACCTCGCGCGAGCTGGGGTTCAAAACCGGGATCACCGCACCTTCCGGGCCAGAAGCCAGCGCGACACCCTCGGCGGTCACTTCAAGACCGGGCGTCTCGACCGCGAGGCTGACCGTCGCCCCACGGGTAACCATCATGACCCGGGCGATGTTTTGCCGGCTCAGCGGGGTGCCCGCAGCAAGGCGGCGGCTGATCTGCATGCCGAGAACCTCGGATGCGCTGGTCAGCATGCCCTGTGGCAATGCCGCCCTCGCGACCCATGCCATCTTGACGTCATTGATGGTGACGACATCGCCGGGTTGTAGCGTATGACGGGCGACAATCACCCGCTCGGCGGGTGCCGCGATTCCGGAAATATCGAAGCTTTCTGGCTTCATGCCCGTGGCGCTGATCAGGACGGAGGCGGCGAACTGACCATTGACCTGATCGTAGCGAATATTGTTGACCACGATATCAGGCAGCGCGCCGGGCGGGATCATCGGCAGGCGATCGGAGCCCAGCTGAACCACGAAATGATCAGGCGCCCCCGCGCCGAGCAGGGCGGGCCGCAACGCGCGCGTGATCGAAGCAGCCCGGACCGGCACGCCCGGGCGCTCGATGACCACGACATTGTCGGGGCCACCGCCCGTCCAGCCGACGCCATAGGCACGGGCAATGGCCGAGAGCTGCGCTCCGCCCACCTCGATACGCTGACCCGGCGCAGGGGCTGGGCCCAGCACATCCTTGGCCTTCGGCCCCGCA
Source organism: Acidocella sp. C78 (assembly GCF_907164655.1). NCBI lineage: Bacteria > Pseudomonadati > Pseudomonadota > Alphaproteobacteria > Acetobacterales > Acidocellaceae > Acidocella > Acidocella sp. C78. The sequence continues at coordinate 51,186 of NZ_CAJQZK010000083.1, read as the reverse complement.
TCGCTGAACAGATCCTGGAGCTGAACGACGGAGCGGTTGATCGTGACGATCCCGCGCGGCGCCGGCGCCGCGACCGCGACACCGGCGGCAAGGCCGATCATGACGGTCAGAACCGCAATCGTGCGTCCGGTCGATCGGGGCATGTCGCAATCCTCAGAGTTGCGTCAGGGTCTGAAGCATCTGGTTGGTTGCGGTGACGACCTGGCTGTTCATGTCGTAGGCGCGCTGGGCAGTGATGAGATCGGTCACTTCACTGACAACGTTGACATTCGAGTTCTCGACGAAGCCCTGCATCACCGTTCCGAAACCAGGGGCGCTGGGCGCGCCGGTCACCGGGTTGCCGGAGGCGGCGGTCTGGAGGAAGAGGTTCCCCCCCTGCGCGGCAAGACCGGCATCGTTGGGAAAGACTGCGAGCTGCAACTGACCAACCGTTTGCGGCGCGGTCTGCCCAGGCAGCGAGACCTGAACCTGGCCGGAGGCGTTGATCGTGACATTCGTGGCGTTTGTCGGAACCTGGATGCCCGGCTGCACGATATACCCATCCGCCGTCACGATCGTGCCATTCGGCGACAGCCCGAACGTGCCATCGCGCGTGTAGGCGAGCTGGCCGGAGGGCAGGGTCACCTGGAACCATCCGTTCCCGGAAATCGCCATGTCGAGCGTGTTGTTCGTCTGCTGAAGATTGCCCTGCTGATCGATCCTGTAGATCGCGGCGGTCTTCACGCCGAGGCCGATCTGGGTGCCGGAGGGCACGATCGTGCCGGCATCCGAACTGTTCGACCCCGCACGCCGCAGATCCTGATACAGCAGGTCCTGGAAGGCGACCCGCTGGGCCTTGTAGCCCGTGGTCGTCATGTTCGCGATATTGTTGGAAATGACTTCCACATTGGTCTGCTGGGCCTGCATACCGGTGGCGGCGATGTCGAGTGCGCGCATTCTTGCTTTCCTGTCAGGACAGTGGCGTCAGCTGGTCGTGCCGCCGAGGATCTGGGAGATGGCGGTCTGGCTGCGGCTCTTCTCGGAGGTCAGGAACTGGGCGAGCATCTCGTAGTTCCGGCTGGCCTGGATCATGTTGGTGATTTCCGTGACCGGCTGGACATTCGATTCCTCGATCGCCCCCTGCACGATCTGCGGGTTGGGCGATGGAATCGGCGGAGTTGTCGTCTGGAAGAGATTGGCGCCCTGGGCAGTCAGGGTTTGCGGGTTCGCAACGGTGACAACGCCGACCTGCCCGATAATGCCCTGCTGGGTGCTGACCGTCCCATCGGCCGCGATGGTCAGCGCGCCGCTCTGCGGCGGCACCGTGATGGGCTGACCGTTCGTGCTGAGAAGACTGTAGCCATCGGCATTGGCGATCGTGCCGTCGGGCATCAGGTTGAACTGCCCGTCCCGCGTCAGGCGGGGACCGTTCGGGGTCTGGACGGTGAAATAGCCGCCGGCCGGAAGTGCGAGATCGAGAGGATTGCCGGTGTTGCGGATGGTCCCCGGCTGCGCGTCGCGCCACGTGCCGTTGGCCTGGGTATAGGCTTGGGTGGACCCGCCGGGCGGCGCGGTAACGCCGCGCATGTGATCGAGCCAGGATGTCGAGGCGAGGTGCAGCGACTGATAGCCGGGCGTGGACGCATTGGCGATGTTGTTCGCGATCACGTCGACATCGCGGGATGCCGTCAGCATGCGCGAAAGAATGATCGTGCTGGTATTCTGCATCCTGACCTGTCACCCTTTTGGGACGTCACACCGGAACGTGCAGGGAAACAATGGCGGTTAAAGCTTAATGTTCGGCTAAGCAGGCGAATAAATTTGCCCCGCCACCATCGCGATATCGGGATTGACGCCCGCCCGAAAAAGAACAAAATAAGAACAAAGGACAGGATCATGACCAATGTGGCGCTATTTTCCGGCCTGCCATGCCCGGAGATCCAGCCGGGGACGGTGCATGAAATCGCCGGCGATCAATCCATCATGAGTTTCGCGGCGTTACTGCTTGGCCGCACGCGAGGCGCGCCGGTCTGCTGGGTCGGCACCTCGGTCGATCTCTATCCGCCGGGGCTCGCCGGGCTGGCGCTCGATCCCGGCCGGCTCGTGCTTGCCGAGGCGGAGCGGGAGCAAGACCGACTGGCGCTGCTCGAAACCGCCCTGGCCGGTGGCCTGCACGCGGCTGGGCCGGTGGAGCGGATCTCCCGTCTCGCGGTGCGCCGCCTCGCACTGGCGGCACGGCGGGGCCAGGCTGTCGGGCTGGTGCTGAACATGGGAAAGGCAAGTGATTCCAATGCGTTCTCGACGAGATGGCGAATTGGCGCAGAACCTTCCGGGCCGGATGGCGCGCGGCGCTGGCGGGCCGAGTTGCTGCATGCGCGCGGCGTGCCGCCGGGCGCCTTCGGCCTAGAGCTGGGCCATGACGGAGCGACGCATGCTTTCGATCTGGCTGGCGGCGGGATTGCCCGCCAGCAACCCCTCAGACGCGCCAGCTGAGCGCGCCCTCGATCAGCTCGCCCTGCGCTGCCAGGGCTTCACGCCGCTGGTGGCGCCGGACCCGCCGGATGGTCTCCTGCTCGACATCACCGGCTGCGCCCATCTGTTTGGCGGCGAGGCCAGGCTGTGCGCGCGGATCGGAGCCATGCTGCCCGGCGCCCGGATCGCGATCGGCGGCACCGCGATGGCGGCGCGGGCGCTGGCCCGGCACGGCATAACGTCGGACGCCAGACTCGACACTCTGCCGGTGACAGCTCTTGGGCTGGAAGCACCGGTTGCGCGGCGGCTGCACCGGCTTGGAATCAGACGGATCGGCGCGCTGACGCGCCTCTCGCGCAGCGAGATCCGGGCCGGTTTCAGCGAAGACCTGCTGCTCAGACTCGACCGCCTGCACGGAAGGGTCGCCGAGCCGCTGCATTTCCTGCCGCCGCCGGCCGCATGGCGCGAGGCGGAATCGCATCACGAGCCACTGCTGACGGCCGAACAACTGCGGGCGGCGCTGGCCCGGCTTGTCATCCGCCTCTGCGACAGGCTGGAGGCGGCCGAATGCGGCCTGACGATTTTGCAGGTCCGGTTCCGGCGGGTCGATGCGCGCGTGGTCGGGGAGACGATCGGCTTCGCAGCCCCCGCGCGCGATGCGCCGCATATCTGCCGCCTGCTGGCCGAGCGTCTGAACCGGGTCGATCCGGGATTCGGCGTGGAAGGCCTGGAGATCGAGGGAGAGGTGGCAGCACTGCCAGCGGGACAGCCGGAGCTGGGCGGCGCTTTTCGGCCGGAACACACCCAAACCTTCGACCTTCTGGCCACCCGGGCCCGGCTGTCGCGGCTGGCGCCAGTGGCGAGCCATGTGCCGGAGCGCGCGATGCGCCGGATTCCGGTAACGGAACCGCCGCCAGGCTGGCCACCCGCCGGCCATCCACGGCCGGTCCGGCTGTTCGTCCGCCCCGAGCGGATCGAGGTGATCGCGCCGGTGCCCGACGATCCGCCGCTGCTGATGCGATGGCGCGGAGCCAGCCATCGCATCACCCGCGCCACCGGGCCGGAGCGGATCGCACGCGAATGGTGGCGTCACGAATCCCCTGAGGCAGCCGGCCGCGCCGAGGTGGAGATGCTGCGCGACTATTACGCGATCGAGGATGAGGCGGGGCAACGTTTCTGGGTGTTTCGCACCGGGCTGCACGGCGGCGCGCGGCCGCCCCGATGGTTCATCCACGGGGTATTCTGATGACAGAATATGCCGAGCTTGCCGCCGCCAGCGCGTTCAGCTTCCTCGAAGGCGCGTCGCACCCGCAGGAACTGGTCGACCAGGCCCTGTTCCTCGGCCATGCGGCGCTGGGCATCGCGGACCGGAACACCGTCGCCGGCGTGGTGCGCGCGCATGTCGCGGCGAAGCGGCGCGGTCTGCGCCTGCTGGTCGGCAGCCGGCTAGGCTTCGAGGATGGACCGGACGTCATCGCCTATCCGCGCGACCGCGAGGGCTGGGGTCGGCTCTGCCGGCTGCTCAGCCTCGGCAAGGGGCGGGCAGCGAAAAGCGGCTGCCGGCTTCGCCTCGACGATCTGGAGGACCAGGCGGCCGGGATGGCGCTGATCGTGATGCCGCCGCCCTGGCCCGATGCCGCCTTCGCCGCCAGCCTCGACCGGATCGCCGGCTTCGGCGCCCTGGTCTGGCTCGGGGCGGCGCGCCGCTATGCGCCGGACGACGCCGCGCGGCTGGAGGCGCTCGCCGCCCTGGCCGGACGGCGGCGGCTGGTGGCGGTGAACGACGTGCTGTATCACGCGCCCTCGCGCCGGCCGTTGCAGGACGTGATGCGCTGCATCCGCCATGGCTGCACGATCGCCGAGGCCGGTCTGCGCCTCGAGCCGCATGGCGAGCGCCACCTCAAGCCGGCCGCCGAGATGGCCCGGCTGTTCCGCGGATATGAAGGGGCGATCGCGGCTCAGGCCGAGATTCTGGAAGCTGTAGGCTTCACCCTTGGCGACATACACTATGAATATCCCGACGAGCCGGTGCCGCCGGGCAAAACCCCCGACGGCCATCTCGCCGACCTCGCCTGGGCGGGAGCGGCGATCCGCTATCCCGGCGGCGCGCCGGCGGCGATCACCGCGACGATCCGCCGCGAGCTCGACCTGATCGCCCAGCTCGGCTACGCGCGCTATTTCCTGACCGTGAACGATATCGTCGGCTTCGCCCGGCGGCAGGGGATTCTCTGCCAGGGGCGCGGCTCGGCGGCGAATTCGGCGGTCTGCTACGCGCTCGGCATCACCGCGGTCGATCCCGCCGAGATCGACCTGCTGTTCGAGCGCTTCGTCTCGGCCGAGCGGGGCGAGCCGCCGGATATCGACGTCGATTTCGAGCATGAGCGGCGCGAGGAGGTGATTCAGTATATCTATGGCCGCTACGGCCGCGCGCGGGCGGCGATCGCGGCGGCGGTGATTCACTATCGGCCGCGCAGCGCGATCCGCGATGTCGGCAAGGCGCTCGGCCTGGAAGCGGCGACGATCGAGACGCTGGCGGCGCAAAGCTGGAATCCGGGCGATGCGCTGTGGTCGGACGAGCGGCTGCGCGAGGCCGGGCTCGATCCGGCCTCGCCGGACCTGCGGCGGGCCATCGGCCTCGCGCGCGAGCTGGTCGACCTGCCGCGGCATCTGTCCCAGCATGTCGGCGGGTTCGTGCTGACGCGCACCCGGCTCGACGAGATCGTGCCGGTCGGCCCGGCCGCCATGGCGGAGCGCAGCTTCATCGAATGGGACAAGGACGATATCGACGCGCTGGGGCTGATGAAGGTCGACGTGCTGGCGCTGGGCATGCTCACCTGCATCCGCAAATGCTTCGCCCTGCTGGGGATCGCCGATCTGGCCGACGTGCCGCGCGAGGACCCGCGCGTTTACGACATGCTGTGCCGGGGAGATGCGCTCGGCGTGTTCCAGGTGGAAAGCCGGGCGCAGATGAACATGCTGCCGCGGCTGCGGCCGCGCACCTTCTACGACCTGGTGATCGAGGTCGCGATCGTCCGGCCGGGGCCGATCCAGGGGGATATGGTGCATCCGTATCTGCGGCGGCGGAACGGGCTGGAGGCGACGAACATGCCCTCGCCCGCCCTGCGCGCCGTCCTCGGCAAGACGCTCGGCGTGCCGCTGTTCCAGGAGCAGGCGATGCGGATCGCCATCGAGGCGGCCGGCTTCACGCCCGGCGAGGCCAACGAACTGCGCCGCGCCATGGCGACCTTCCGCAGCCCCGGCGCGATCGAGCGATTCTTCACCCGGATGGTCGAGGGCATGGTCGCGCGCGGCCATGAGCGCGATTTCGCGGAGCGCTGCTTCCGCCAGATCGAGGGTTTCGGCACTTACGGGTTTCCCGAAAGCCATGCCGCGAGCTTCGCGCATCTGGTCTATGTCTCGGCCTGGCTGAAATGCCACCACCCGGCGGAATTCGCCGCCGCTTTGCTGAACTCGCAGCCGATGGGGTTCTACCAGCCGGCGCAGATCGTGCGCGATGCGCGCGAGCACGGCATCGCCGTCCGCGCCGCCGATGTGGCGGCGAGTGCGTGGGACTGCACGGTGGAAAACGGGGCGCTGCGGCTCGGCCTGCGGATGATCAGGGGCTTCAGGGCCGACTGGGCGGCACGGATCGACGCCCTGCGGGCCGAGAGGCGAATCGGCCTGCCCGAACTTGCGTCGCTGCCAAAAGCCACACTCGAAGCGCTGGCCGAGGCCGGCGCCCTGCGGTCTCTGGGCATGGGGCGGCGCACCGCGCTCTGGCAGGCCGGCCTGGTGGACAATGCGCCCCCTTCCCCGCTCGGGCCGCTTTCCTGCCCTGCCGCCGCCCCGAACTGCCCCTGATGCAGCACGGCGAGCACGTGGCCGCCGACTATCGCGCCACCGGCCTGTCCCTGCGCGCGCATCCACTAGGCTTGCTGCGAAGCCATCCCCGGCTGCGCGCACCATCACCTGCAAGGACATGGACGAACGCGTCCAAGACGGCGGCCAGGTCCGCCTTGCCGGCCTGGTCACGGTGCGCCAGCGCCCCGGCAGCGCCAAGGGGACCGTATTCATCACGATCGAGGATGAAACCGGCATCGCCAACCTGATTGTCTGGCCCGCCCGCGTCGAGGCACTGCGACAGGAGATCGTCTCCGCCCGGCTCCTCGGCGTGCGAGGCCGGGTGCAACGCGGCGTCGAGAGGGATGTCACGATCGTGCATGTTCTGGTCGATACGCTTGCCGATTTATCGCCCCTGCTCGACCGGCTCGACCGGCTCGACCCGCCAGAGGCAGCGAGCGAGGCGGGCGGTCAAGGGAAATCGAGGCCGGAACGGCGAACAGCGCCACGAAGCCGTGATTTTCACTGATGCCCAAACGGAACATAACCATCCATTAATATTCATCCAAGATAATCGCCTCAGAGGATCAGAGGACAATCTATGGCCAAGCCACCGACAGCCGCAAAAAATGCAGCCGACGAAACCTTGCCCGAAGCCGAGGGCGAGGCGGTGCCGGCAAAGCCGTCAAAGCGCAAGCTGATCTTCATCGGCGGTGCGGTCGCCGCGTTTCTGCTGCTGATCGGCGGCCTGTGGATCACCGGTATCCTGCCGCGCATGCTCGGGGAGAGACCACCGCCGAAAGTAACCGGGCCGGTTTACGTCAAAATCCCGGAAATCGTCGCGAATCTCGACGTCCCCAATGGCCAGGACTCCTATGTGAAACTTGAAGCCACCATCGAACTTGCGGATCAGAAATCCGCAAAAATCGCGACGGCCGACATGCCCCGCATCGTCGATGTGTTCCAGACCTATCTCCGTGCCATGCGTCCAGGCGAACTGCGCGGCGCATCCGGCACCTACCGCCTGCGGGAAGCCCTGATCGATCGCGTCGAGGTGGCGACGGCGCCTGCCGTGGTGAAAGACATCCTGTTTCAGGAACTGATCGTTCAATAATACTGATATCTACCAGCGTCGAAGCAAAAATTGTCGAAATGGTGAAAAAATGCTGACCTATATCCTGACTTATGGCGCATGGGGATTTCAGAGCGTATTATTTGGAGTTCTTGTTTTCACGCTGGTTTATGCACGCCGCCTGGACAAATCCATTCTCCAGATGCGCGCCGATCGCCATGCCCTGCAGGAACTGGTCGACCAGATCGGCACATCGGTCAGCTCCGCCATATCCGCCACCGAACGTCTGAAGGAGCAGGCCGGCCAGAGTTTCACCGCCCTGGAGGAGGCGTGCAAGGCCGCCGCCGCCTCCACCACCCGTCTCGACGAACTGATCAGCCAGGCCAATATCGCCGCGGACACCCAAAAGCGCGCCGAGAGCAAGGAGGGCTTCGATATGTCCGATACGTCTGCGGCCGTGATCGACCTGAAGCCTCAAGACGCCGTAGCTTCGCCGCGCGGGGTGCTGATGGCAAAACCAAACCCCCTGCACCGTTCGAACCAATCCCGGCGCCCCGCGAAGCTGCAAAGCAGAGCCGAGCGCGACCTTGCCCGGATGCTGCTAGATGCCACCTGATGAGCTGCAATCCCGCGGACTGCCACGCCTACTGCCGATCGTGACGTTTTGTCTGTGCGGAACCATTCTCTTCAAGTCGGCCGGGCTTGTGGATGCAGCTTTCGCGGGCGCCTCAACGTCCGAAAAGGCGTCCACAAGCCTTCACCAGGCCCAGGACAAGCATTCCGGAACAAAGAGCGGGAATTCCGCTCCCTCGGCCTACGAACCCGTGGCCAACTGGAAAGACAAGCCCCCGCCTCCTCCTCTCTGCAAGCCAGACCCTCTGGACCAGACCGGCGAACGCAAGCTTTTGCTTCAACTCAAGCAACGGGCCGAGCAGCTTGATTCGCGCGCCGCGGCACTGAACCGCCAAGAGGCGGAACTGGCCGTGGAAAAGGAAGCCATCGCCAAGCAAATAGCGGCGATCAAGCCGCTGGCGCAGAAGCTTGAGCAGATCAATGCCGCTCACAAAGCCGCAGATCAAAAGAAATGGACCGCTTTGGTTTCAACCTACGAAACGATGGATCCCCGGAGCGCTGCACGCATATTTGACGGTCTCGATCCCAAAATCGTCCTGAATGTGATCCAGCGCATGAGCAGCCGAAAATCGGCGCCCATTCTGGCCGACATGAGCCCAGAAAAGGCACAAATCGTCACAGAGAAGCTCGCCGGCATGACGGCCATGACGCCCAAGCCTCAACCAGTCGCATCCCTTCTGCCTGATGGTGCACCATGACCCGCTCCCGCATGGCCGCTGCCAACAGGAAAAAATTCAGATATGTCGCCTATATATCGCTTGCGCTCGGCGGAGGTATTCCGCACGCAGCCTTCGGCAATTCATCGTCATACTGGTTTCGTATCCTGGTGCCGGATAACCTGGTGCCCGCCAATGTCGGACAATCCATTTTCGAAGAGGGAGGCAATTCTTATCTGGTATTGGCTGGCAGCTTTCCAATAAAAGCATATGCGCTCAAAAAAATAACTGGCAATCAGAAAGCCGCCGTCATTCATCTTCAGAATTCCACAGTTCTCAAGATACCGACACCTGCAGGGCAATCATTATCGACGCAGGCCGGCAACAGCTCAATCCATGTCAACCTGACCCAATCGGCGCCCCAAAACAACGTCAAGATTTCTTTCGACAAGGGCTTTATAAACCTCGGTTGCACCGATGCCGGGCCCATCGTCACAATGGCCGATCCACAAACCGGAAGACCCTTGTTGATCGGTACCGTGACCGGGACAACGGCCTTGAGCGACGCGCCAAGCGGGCCAGGATACAGGTTTTTGCCAACATCCCGAGGCATTGCCGTCATCGCATCGTCCGATGAGGTCGCGCTGTCCCGTCAAGCTGGCGGGTTCAGCCTGGGCTCCCTGAAAGCCGGCACCGGTCTGCCAATCGGTAATCCGCTTCTGGTTCCTCCCCTTACTGCGGCTTCAAGAACACCCGATGGCCTTGATCTTCCACGTTACAATCTGATCGGCCTACGACAGCGACTAGGGCTGCAACGCATCGCCGTGACCCAGGCGCCGGCTCTCGATAAAGAAGAAGCAACATTCAAGCTGGTTCGGGTGATGCTCGCACTCGATATGGGCCCCGAAGCCATCGGCGCACTTGACCGGCTTGCGCAAACTCAACCACTGATTACAGAAGGCGAGCAATGGAACCTTTTGCACTCCGTCGCGAATATCATTTCCAATAACCCCGCGGGGGCACTAGATAATCTCGGAAAAATCAAAAATAATTCAAAAATAAAAGACACACTAAGCGCCTTGGCATACGCCAAGAAAGGCAAATATAAAAAGTCCATCAATGGAATAAAGTCTGGAATAAATTATATATTATCTCTTCCGACACTAATAAGAAATGGTATTCTTCCAACCGTTGCAAAATCACTTATAAATACAAGTAATTTTGATACATTCAAGAAATATATGAATTTTTTTCCAAAAAACTCAATATTTAATTTTTATATTGGGAACTATTATGAAAAAAATGGCAATCTCAATAAGGCAATTTCTATCTACAACAATATCCTTCACACGCGAAATAATAAAGCATTTGGACTTGCCAATTCACATAAGATATATCTCGAATACAAAACACATAAATTAAGCGCACATTCCGCAGCCGATCAGCTATTGCGTCATGTTTATGACTGGAGAGCGGCGAAGCACGAATTAAATCTTCGCATGGAGGTGGCAAAATTGTATGCAAAAGCCAATGATTGGCCCTCCGCGATGTCAGAACTCAAGCATGATTTAATGCTATTTCCCAGCAAATCCAACAAAATCAATCGCCTTCGACAAAAATTATTTTCAGATCTAACGAGTTCCAACCAGTTATCCAAGCTCGGGCCATTAGGGTCAGCATCGATCCTCCAAGATAATATTGACCTTATTCCAAAAAATAATAATGAGTTAAAATATGTGAAATATATGATAAATAATTTTAATCAATTAGGGCTTCCAGAAAACTCAATTCCTGCGCTTGAATATCTCATACAAAAAAATGAAAAACCAGAAAATCTGCCTTCACTTGGACTAATGTTGGCAAATGAACAATTCAAGAATAATCAATTCAATTTTGCAAAGAAAACACTAGATAAAACGAACGGATTATCCAATAACGACGACATAATTCAGAAAAGACGCACGTTATACAAGCTCATTTCAGAAAAACTGAATCCAACTGTAACGAACCACCCTTCCAGCAAAAAGAGTCACCTGATTGCTGAAGCAGATCACTCGCACACGCAAAAAAACTGGCAAACTGAAGAAGAAAGACTCTCTAACTATGCATCAAAATATCTCAAAAATATAAATAAATTGAACAAGAAACAGTCAGATATTATAAACCAGCTCGCGACAGCGGCTTATAAAAACAATGACAAAAAAACAATTGATAATTTGCGCCAAACCTATCTCAATCGGATACTTCCTGGACCAGAATCAGCACTATTTCAAATAATAACTAGCGAGCCTATTTCTAAAAATTCAGATCTTCAGGATGCAATAAGGAAGATTAAATCCCTTGAAGATGTCACAAAGTGATTCTTATTTATATGACGCGATTCCCGTCCGATTTTCAATATGAAAATTTTTGCAGTTTTTAAGGTCGCGAACCGAAACCCAACATCTCTATCCCAGGATGATGCTCTGGACGGGCGCCCAAAGGCCACAAAAACCGTCTTTCAGCGGCGTCAATTGGTTTGTCGTTGATACTAGCTTCGCGGCGTCTCATCAGGCCATTTTCATCAAATTCCCACTGTTCGTTGCCATAGGCCCGAAACCACTGGCCATCTGCACACCGGTATTCATACTGAAACCGCACAGCGATACGATTATCGGTAAATGCCCAAAGCGCCTTGGCAAGCCTATATTCCAGCTCCCTTTCCCACTTTCGTTGGAGAAACGCGATAATCGAAGTGCGCCCCACGAAAAATTCATCTCTGTTGCGCCAGGCGCTGTCTTCAGTATACGCGCCAGCCACGCGCACAGGATCTCGGGAGTTCCAAGCATCTTCCGCAAGACGAACTTTCAACGCCGCGCTTTGCGAATCAAAAGGTGGAAAAGGGGGCTTCTGGACGGTCACGGCAATCACCTCAAGTGTTTTACTTGAATTAGACCAAAGCTTTGCAGAAATCCACGATGCGGGAACACGCGATGTCGAGGTCCATGTCAGCCGCGGCCGTCGATAGTCGAATATGACCCGACATGGCAAAAGCTGTCCCCGGAACAGTCGCCACAAGAGCTTCCTCAAGCAGTGCGCCGGCAAAGTCCTCGTCGTTTACCAGCAGACGGCCTCTTGGAGTACGGCGCCCAAGGAGGCCTTTTACTGACGGAAACGCATAAAATGCGCCTTGGGGAGGAGAGCAGGAAAGACCAGGTGCCCGAGCGAGCGCGTCAACAACCCTGATGCTTCGCTGGTGATAGACAGCTCGGCGCTCCTCCAGAATGTCCTGGGGACCATCGAGTGCAGCCACCGCCGCAGCCTGACTGATCGTTGACACACCAGCTGTCGAGCTGCCCTGCACAACCAGCATCCCATCGAGCCAATCGCGTGGCCCCGTGCAAAACCCCAGCCGCCAGCCAGTCATCGCATAGGACTTCGATACACCAGACATCGTCAGAATGCGGTCTGACAGGTCTGGCGCTTCGGCAGCCAGAGTTTTGCACAACCCATCGAAAACCAGGTGCTCATAGATATCGTCCGATACCACCCGTAATTGAGGGTGTTTTCGCAACACCTCTGCAATGTCACGCAGCATGGCCGCATCAGCAACAGCCCCGGACGGATTGTTGGGGAAATTCAAGAGAAGTAACTTACTGCGCGGTCCAATCGCCGCGGAAAGGTCCGACGCAGAAAGCCGAAAGCCGTTTTCCGCCGGGCACGGGACAAAAATAGGGCTCCCGCCCGCGAACTCAACGACCTGAATATACCCGGCCCAGCACGGCGCGGGGATAACCACCTCGTCACCTTGTTCAACAACAGCCATAACGGCATCGAAAATTGCCTGCTTGCCGCCGTTTGTTACCAAAACATCCGTCGGCGCCACCTTGAGCCCTTGATCTCGTCCAAACTTTCGAGCGACAGCACAGCGCAGGGCCTCAGTGCCCGCAATCGGCGGATATCGTGTCTGCCCGTCAAGTGCAGCTTTGTGAGCGGCTTCAATGACGTGATTGGGCGTCGGAAAATCAGGCTCGCCGATGGCCAGCGAAATAACATCACGACCCGCAGCTCGGAGAGAGCGTGCAAGCGCAGCAGTTGCAAATGTAGCGGCAGGTCGGGTCCGGGTGACACGTAAAGAAAACGGGTTCATCCCGCCTCAGCACCACACCCGACCAAAATATTCAAGTGCATGCGCCGAGTTGGCAGCATTCCTTCCAAGCGCTCCTTAGCGCGTTCCCAAGATTTCGTCCGAAGCGCGGGGCATCACAAAGTGGGCTTTCCAAAACCCGCTGCCGGAGACCCGCACGAAGGCTCGCTAGGGCTTCCAGATCCGACGCCATCGCAACGGCCTTATCAACATAGGAATCCGTACTATCGGTCACGCAATCACAAAGACCGACATTGGAAAGATGGCTGACTGAGTGCCGCGCAGCAAAAAAGTCTCCAGCTAGTGTGATGACAGGAACCCCCATGAACAAAGCTTCGCACGTCGTCAATCCGCCAGAATAAGGTATCGGATCTAGAGCAACATCAACATCTTGATATCCAATTATAAATTGATGGTGCCCAGCACGCCCCCGCAATTCAAGTCGGTCAAGATTTATGCCAATTTCAGCTGCCCGCTTTAGAAACCTATCCGGAACACCAACTTCAGAAAATTGTGGGCATCGCAAAATTAGCCGTGAATTTGGAAGGTGAGACAAAACTCTTCCCCACAGAGAGAGAGATTCGTCAGTAATTTTTGAAAGATTATTAAAGCAACCGAAAGTAACATATCCATTTGCACGGGCAGGAAGCGCCGTAACTGAAGGCGGGTCAGGTGGCGGCGAGTAACAAACATAGCCATCAGGGAGCCGCAATAAACGTTCTGTGTAAAACTGCTCATAACCCACAGGCGTTTCCCACCGGTCCGTGAGTATCCAGTCCACACGCTTCATACCCGTTGTAGATGCTTGTGTGCCAACCCACTTTATTTGAACCGGCGAAGGCCGGTAAGCCAAAGCACCCAATAAACCACCGTCACCGATACCGCTTAGGTCAATAAGGATATCAATCATATTCTCGGCGATCAACTCTGCAATCTCTCTGACCCCCATGCCAGTGCATTCGTGCCATGACGCACTGAAGCCGGAAAGTCTTTTTGCAAACCGATCGTGGTCAGTATAGTGCCCGAAGCAATGCAGCTCGAACATTGACCAATCCAAATTTTCTAGCCCAGCGAAAGTAAGCCAACCAACAGGATGCTGCCTCAATGTATGTGAGAGAACTCCCACCCGCAGAACCTTGTCGGGTCGGAAATCAGTTATCTTTGCGAGGGGAGGACATTCTTCGGGTAGCGTGGAAGCCAATCTCCGCATAGCGGCAAAGAGATCACCAGCTGTTGTACCGTATTTATAAGGAAGCAAAGTACTTTCCGTTTGATACAACAAACCTTTTTCTGCGTAAGGAGCCGCAGTTTGAATATCATCAATTGAACCTGAAATATTACCAGACGATGCACGAATAGTAGCACGATTAAGAAGAACAGTTGAAGAACTTTCAGGTGGAATTATTAATGAGTCTAATAGATCAGCCGCCTCTCCATATCGATATTGCCGACCAAGAGAAACGGCCAAATCATTTGTTATATCGATATCCCCCGGCCGCTGCTTGAGCGCATCTCGGAGAAAAAGTTCAGCCCGCTCAGGCTCTTGGCAAGATAATTCGAAATCCGCATGAAGTTGGAGTAAGTCAGGATCCCCGGGCTGAAGCTTTAACGCCGCTTCTGAAAATGCAATCGCCTCCTGAAGATAGCCCAGGCGACGCGATTTCCGCGCCTCAAGGGCAAGCTGTACGGCGGGTGTCCATTGGGGTACCTCAACCGAGATATCAGAACTACCGGACACTACCGCAAGGACGTCACTGTGCATCATTGCATACCGCAAACAATGTGGCGCTAATACGCCTGCTCGAGTGACAGCCTCAAGGGATAATCCAACAACTCCAAGTGCAAGACACGCAATCGAAAATGCATGCCATGCCTCATCATTATCTGGCGCCCGCCTGGTAGCTTCCTCAAGATATGAAAATGCTTCAAGAGGATCATTGTCTCGCAGCGCCAAAACACCCGCAGCAATGAACGGTTCATTACGACATATAGGCAAAGATGTCGCCCTGCGATAATATTCCCGGGCCTCTACAATCTTGTTTTGCCCACGCATATATTGCGCAAGCCTAATCCATGGCTCATCCCAACTAGGAGCAACGTAAGCTGCCATTTCAAGTAAACACAGCGGAGATTTATCAGAGCAATCTACCTCAGCAGCTAACGCCATCGCTATAAAATCGGCCGCCCGCCGTCTATCTTCCGCCACCACGGCACGCCCATTCATAGAATCAAACAGTCCGCGGTAAAGAGCGCGTCGCGGCGTTAAATAATGTTGTCGCCTCCTCCCAATTACCTGTATTTGTGGCCACCTGTACGGCAAGAAGGCAAGTATCAAGATTGGCAATGCCGTCAATAATAAGATCGCTGATAAGAGATGAGGCTTCCTCAAAGGCACCACGCGCAAGGAGTGAAGAAATCAAGACATGCGTGAGTTCCAATTTCTGTGTTTGATCTCCATCAGCACGAGACCCAAATCGATCAAGGGCCGCCTTCGTAGCGATTTCCGCCTCACCAGGAGCCGACCGCGCTAAAGCACGTAAAATTTGTAGATTATCTGGCATATCGACCAAAGCCTCACGCAAGCAAACAACTCCTTCGTCTTCCTGCCCGAGTTCTAGCAATGCTCGACCAAGCATAGATTTCGAAGTCGCATCTCGTGGATTAAAGGTAATTGCTTCCGCTGACGCTTTTGCGGCCTCGATCCAATCATGTTCATCGAGGCTGATCTCAGCGGTCATGCGTAGCAAAAGCGGATGACCAGGATGCTCAATAAGCGCATCCGCCACGATCTGTTTGGCGCGACCGCGATCACCCAGGCTAAATTGAATCATGGCTTCAAGCACCGCAATCATACCAAAATCTTCGCCAAGGCGCCTCAACGACGGCAATAGAAGCGCGGCGGCATTCAACTGTCCGCGCTCAATCAACTGCCGCACTCGATTTCGAATTATTTCATGCGTACTCGGTCTTACAGATATAAATTCGAACGGAATATTGCTTTCTACTTCATTCATTTTATGTTCCTTTTGAACATCTTTATTTTTCCTCGACGTACTCGATTATACTATGCAGTAAGAGAACTGGCTTGAACAGCAAGAGAGATCAGGTTAGCCGATGCACCATTACCACCCATTTGACTCGCTTGGGTCACGGCTAGGAAACGGTCTGTAAAAGACTGCACAAAATTCTTGTCCTGAAATTTCGTTACGTCCAGGCGACTATTTATCGCTTGCTCTTGTGCATTTAGAGGCTGAAACGCTATTTGCTGGGGTAATCCGAGCGCTGTTGTGACAACCGATCGCATGACAGCGTCACCTAGAATTTGCGTGGCGTTCGTAAATTTTGAGGCATTTTGAATAAAATAAAGGGCATTAGATAAACCAGGCGTTTGCTTATCAAGAGACTGACGCCATAATACCTCTGCATAAGCATTTGTCAAAGTTGAGATTGTTGACTGCTTTTTAATTACTGACAGCCCCTGCGAGTAAAATTGATATAGCTGTGCTGTTGCCAGCCATTGCGTGTTCGTTGAGGCTAATTGATTTGCGAGACCGTTGGGGTCTTTTGGATTCGATAGCAACGCCTTTTGCGCAAGCGCCGGAAATCCTGCCTCTGCACCCAGTCCATTTGCAGTCAGAAGTACCTTTAGAACTGTTGGATTTGATAATAGTTCTTTAGGTGATTTTGCTTTGTTAACCGCCTTTGTAAAAGCGGCGATATCCCTCTGAACTTGAGGAGTTTTAGCCTGCGCTTGGATATCTTTCGTCTCATTCCGCTGCGCGATGTCGAGGGCAAGGATGGGATTTTGTGAGCTAAATGTTGTTGCGCCTACTGTTCCACCGTAACTCGCCTGAAGCAGAGATACTGTGTTGGATGATGAACCAACGCCGGATGCCGCAAATAGCGAATTTATGTTGGACGAAAACGAAACAGACACAGATTGCTCCGTAGCTTTATGTTACGCCCTACCACTCAAGCCATTTGCAAAATTATCGCAAATTGTTGCAATGAAATCAACGTCTATGGTTTCTAAATTCATCTGTCTAAGAACAGTGTTTGCAACAGATACAATTTGAACTCGCAATGATTCTGGTAATGGATTTAGTGGGTCTAGATTTG
The DNA here is from genome assembly GCF_907164655.1 of Acidocella sp. C78. Taxonomy (NCBI): domain Bacteria; kingdom Pseudomonadati; phylum Pseudomonadota; class Alphaproteobacteria; order Acetobacterales; family Acidocellaceae; genus Acidocella; species Acidocella sp. C78. Next base: position 34,289 of record NZ_CAJQZK010000083.1, on the reverse strand, counting down.
TAGCTAAAACTGTTTGCCAAACTCTTCTTGCTGTAGACAGCGCCTTGACACGTTCAAGTTCATTATCTGCCGACCGTAATAACACACTGACGCTACGAAAGACCTCTGCGTCCTGCTGCCGCTGATCACGGAGGCTATTGGCGGACTCGTAAGCTTTAAGAGCTTTTGCTTGATAAGACATCGATGATCCCTTTTGGTGACCCACATTTCGTTATCACTGACATGACCCCAGGACCGCTGCCTCGTGCCGCATGATCCTCCGTGACAATTTTAGAGCTTCGTAACAATCATCTGCCTTCGCACATTCAAGCGCCCGGTCTAGAATTTCCCGGGCTAGGGGGGAGGTGGTTGCCTGCTTGAACTGCTCGATAAGCTCACGCGCCCTTAAAAGGGCAGATTCACGTTCTTCAGTTGTTCCAATATATGCAGTTTGTAGAGCAAAATATATCTGCTTCGCTGGCGTATTTACTTCATCCGGACGTAGTATTTGCTTTCCGAACATGAAGCGAGCCTTCGCGGTTAGCTCTATCCGCGATTTTGTGCGGAAGCGGATCGGTGCGCCATTCAAAACCATGATATCGCCTTGGCGAAGCTCCAGCACCAGAACCGACATTCGAGTATCCTTTTTAAGGCGGGAGACGGAGCCGGCCTGCCTAGTCTCCAGGCCGGCCCCTGGCTGATGGCTAGATCAGCTTCGTGAGAATTGACGGCTGCTGATTCGCGATGGAGAGAGCCGATGTCGCAAGCTGCTGCTGGATCTGGAGGGACTGAAGCTTGGCAGACTCAGCCGCCATGTTAGCGTCAACAAGCGCTCCAAGACCGTTGCTCAGAGCATCCATTTTGTTTTGATTATATGTAATTTGGGCGTCGATTTGGTTAGTTAAATTACCATATGTATTTAGGTAAGAACCGACACTGGAGACCTGTTTGCTGAATGAGCCAGTGGCGGTCAAAAAGTTCGCAACTGTTGCGTAGCTGTATGTGCCGGAAGCAACTTTTGCGAGCGACGCTCCGATTGTAGACAACGCACTGTATACACTGCCGAGGGAGTTTGCTGTGATCGATATTGTGTTGCCGTTAGCATCAAGTGACACGTGCAGGGCAGAGGACGTAAATGTGGCCGAAGATGTTTTGAGAGTGCCGCTGCTGGACCCAATCAGGGTCTGCCCATTATATCCGGCTCCCTGGATATAAAATTGGAGATTTTTTAGCTGAGACGTAAACTGAGCTGCGTACTGTGACTTTTGGGAGTCCGAAATCGACGAGCTCGACAAGTTCACCAGCGTCGAATCCATGCTCTGCATCAGATTCGAGATATTGGTCAGGGCGGTATTAGTCGTCGAAAGCAGCCCCTGGGTATCACCAAGCTGCTGGTTTGCCGCCGTAAGGCCGGAGATGTTGGTACGGACCGACTGGGCCACCGCGAACGCGGCACCGTTGTCAACGGCGCTGCTGACAGAATAGCCCGTCGAAATCTGGTTCTGAACGCTGTTCAGCGCCGTGTTAATTGAGTTGAGGGTTTCAACGCCCACCATAGCGGCGGAGTTGGTGATAATCGAGCTAACCACACCGGACATGCTTTGTATCCTTGGCTATCATTCAGTCTTTGGTCCGCATTTTGCGGAGATGACGTATATTACGCCGCACTCGTTAACGCCCGATGAAGTTCGGCCTCAAATATATTGAGTGAGGCTCATCGTTTTCACCGCGGCGATAAGCTGATAAGAAGCCTGCAATTGCGTTTGCGTTGACGACAAATGCGTGAGAGTCTTTGCCATATCAACCTGATCGAAGCCTGCAACCTGGTTTGTGAAGGCCGTGTATGTGTTCTGCAGATCAGATATTTGCGTATTCACCAGCGCCTGGTTATTTCCGAGCGCGCCAGCATCCTGAGCCATCGTGTTGATTGCGTTTCCGAGGCTGGACGACATCGCGCTGGCAAAGCCGTTGAAATTCGGATTTGATATCTGACTAGAATTGAGACTGCCAATCGCGGAAAGCGTTGTGAGAATGTCCTTGATGTAGGACCCAGTTGTGTTGCTTCCCGTCGACTGCCCGATGAACTGGTTACCGCTAGCGACGATCCCCGTGGTGATCGGTACCCCGCCGGCACCTAGAACAACCGGAGCGGCCGCGTTGCTCGATAAAGTGCTGGAGAATGGGCTGTTCGATGCACTCGTCGCCGCCGCGAACACACCCGAAACCGAAAGGTTGCTGGTCGCACTCTGGATACTCACGTAAAACGCGGCACTGGTAAAACTGGTCGCGTTCGGCACCGGCGGTATCGTGCTGTCCTGCCCGGCGAAGATATACCTCGTGCCATCCTGGCTGTTCAGCAGGCTGGCAATCTGGGTCACCGCTGTTCGCGCGGTTGCCGCCGCAGTGTCTAGCGCTCCGCTCGTGAGCGAGCTTACACTCTGGAATTGTTGCAGCGCCTTTGACGCGATATCGCTGATCGTCTGGATCGCATTCTGCTGCACGCCCATTTGCCCCTGGGCAACCTTCAGATTTGAGATCGTATTATTGAGCGTATTGAGCGATGCGTTGACGGTGAGCGTGGGGCTGGCCGATCCAGCCTGCGCGCTCTCAAGACCCGCATAGGTCGTTGCGACATATCCCGTCTGTGACTGGATCGTCAGCTGGCCGAGCTTCTGATTGATGACGTCCGAATTCGCCGCGAGCTGCTGGATCAGCCCGAAATTGCCGGTGGAGAGTCCTGATATGGATGCACTCATTGGACCATCGCCTGCACCGCCTGCCACATCTGTTGGGCGATCGTCACCGTTTTGGCGTTCGCCGCGTAAGCGTTCTGCAGCGTGACGAGCAGACTCATCTGCTGATCTATATTCACGCCACTGGTGGACGCAGCCTGCGTCTGCAAGGCTGTTGAAAGGCTAGTCGCATTCGTCGCGGCAGTTTTTGCCGTACTGCTGAGCGTTGCCTCGTTGGCGGTGAAGTTCGAGGCAACGGTCGTAAGCGATCCGGAACCGGAATAGGGGAGCGTCGCGGTGCCTGACGCATCCGTATAGGTGGAAATCGCTGCGGGCTGCGCCGACCCACTCAGTGTTGTGGTTCCGAGCGCGGCGTTCAGAACATTTTGGATCAGCCCGGTGAAGCCCGCCGGACCATTAGAGGGGTTTGGTGTAAACAATACCCCACCGGATGAATTCGTTACGGTATTGGTGCCATCGCGCACCAGCGCGGGATTGGCGGTAACGGTGGGGTTAACGGTAATGGATGCCGAATATCCGTTGCCAGCACTGGTTGGCACCGCACCCGAGGGATCCGTGAACAGGCTCAGACCGGCATTGGCGAACCGGCTTGAGAGAGCCTGGGAGAACGAGTCGAGGCCTGCCTGGATTTGAGGAAGCGTCGTGTTGACGAGCTGCTGAGCACCGCCAAGCTCGCCACTGAAGCTGACGGCGGTACCGCCGACTGAAAATGTGGTCCCGCCCGCGGTCGACGAAACATTGACCTGGGACTGGCCGCTCAAGGGCAACTCGATCCCGTTCGGCGAAAACAGGGAAACAGCGCCGTTGGCTTGCGTGATCGTCTTCGCACCGGTCAGGGAGGCGACGGTCTGAATAGCCAGGTCGCGCTTGTTTGTCAGATCCGCGGTGCTTTTGTTCTGCTGCCCGAGATTGATGATCTGCGCATTCAACGAACCGATCGTGGTTAGCGTGGCGTTCAGTTTCGTGACGTCAGCAGCAACCGTAGTCCCGGTTGATTGCACCGCCGATTGGACGGTATTGGCAATCGTGTTGATCTGGCTCGTGAGAGACTGGGCGGCATTCACGACAGAGAGCTGCTGAACCGCGCTTGAGGGATCGGTCAGCAAGGTCTGGAAGCCAGATTGCAGATTGGCCACCAGGCTAGGCAGGTCATTGCTCTGGCCCGGCGTCCCCATGACCTGATCGATCCCGGACAAGGTCGAGGAGACGATGCCCTGATAGGAATTCTGCGCCAGAGACTGATTGACCTGCGTCTGAATGGCCGTGTTGAGCTGCCGCGTCGCGGGACCGGCGATGACGCCAGACCCTTGGCCACCGGCGGTTTCGGTCGAAAGATTGACGGTCTCGACCGAATAGCCGGGCGTCGTTGCGTTCGCCACGTTCTGCGACACGACGGCCATCTGCTGGTCGATCGCGCTCAGCCCGCTGCTGGCGATCGCGAGTCCGGTTCCGATGCTCATAATCTCTTATTATCCGGTGAAATGATTACGGAAAGGTAAACGATTACTGAACCATATTAACCGTTGTCTGGAGCAGCTGTTGTGCCGCGGTGACGACTTTCGTATTCGCGGTATAGGCTTGCTGGGCGTTGATCAGATCCGTGAATTGCGTCGCAATATCCACGTTGGAATTCTCGATCGACCCCGTCACGAGCGATCCGCCGCTCCCGCCAACGGCGTTGACCGTGGCAGACCCCGAAGCCTGCGTGGCTGTTTCGAGCTGGCCGCTCTGGTTCTGCAGCGCATCCGGCGATGCGAAGGAGGCCAGCGGCACCTGCGCCACGAGTTTGGAAAACCCGTTGGTGTAATTCGCGGTGATGTTGCCCTGCGTGTCGATCGACAAATTGCTGAAATTGCCGGACGGCGATCCGTTCTGGGTAACCCCCTGCAGGTTCAGCGTCGTCCCGGCATACTGGGTAAGCCCGGTGGTGCTGCCAGGCGTACCGAAATCCAGAGTGATGGGCTGGGATGTGCCGCTGAATGTCGGCGAAATCTGCAACTGTCCGCCCGTTGCGGTGGCGCTCGAGCCGGTAGCGGGGGTGATGGAATTCAGCGTGCCGTTCCCATTGAACACGACATTGGCCGTGAAGGTCTTCCCGCTCGTATCATTCGGCGAGGACGCCGTCAGCGTCCAGGTTGTTGTTGGCTGACCCGCGGTAGTCGTTGATGTTGGAGAGGAAAACTGGAGATCCAGCTGCTGCAGGTTGCCCAGCGAATCATACGTATCAACCTGCGTCGTCACCGGCGTGGTTGTCGGCGTGGTCGGCAATGTCGCTGAAATCGTCACATTCGAGGTCGGCACCGGCGGCGAGGCCCCCTGGGAGACCTGGATCGGCGCGAGCGCCGAGGTATTGATGGTTCCTGTCGTGGGATCAGCGGACCAACCGTCGAGATAGGCGCCGGAGCCGTTCACCAGATAGCCCGATGCATTCAGCTTGAAGTCGCCCGCACGCGTGTAATATTGCTGGGCATTGAAGGTCTGGGTGGTTTTGCCGCCAACTGTTGTGCTGGCGCCCGGAAGTGACACTGTGAAATATCCGTTGCCGTTGATCGCCATGGCAAGCGGATTGCTCGACTGGGTGATCGTCCCCTCGACCGTATTGGTATATTCGGGGTTGGCCACCACCGAGTCAGGCCCGTTGCTGGAAGCTGTGCTCTGGACGAGATAGTTGATGAAATGGGTGTTGACGCCCTTGTAGCCGGTCGTCTGGGCGTTCGCGATATTGTCGCTGATATTGGTGAACGCGGCAGACTGGGCCTGCAGACCACTGACCGAAGTATCCAAAGCACCGAAAATCGACATCCTGTCCTCAGCTCCAAATGGTTGACGGCTCATCCGCCGCGCCGCCAGCGTCGCCTTGTGGGCGAGAGGAAACGCGCTCACCCCGCTGCTGCACGAACCATGCCAAGACGCAGGAGCGCGCCCTGCCGCCGTTTCAACGCCGCCCGGCAGAAGAAACCCGGCAGAAACGGCCGGCCCATTCGGTCCAACCCGGCAGTTTTTGCCGCCCGACCGCAAGTCTGCGCCGCGATCGCCGTGCGTTTTCATCAGGCGCGTCTTGGCAAGTTTTTTGCTTATTAGCTCGCATGACCTCTGGAACCGTCATCTCCGTCGCGCCCGGCCTGCCCGCTCCACCGCCGCCTCAGGGCGGCAGCCAGATCTCGGCGCCGTCCAGCGCTGAGGGAAGGGACAAAAGCTCGGCCGCCACCGCCTCCGGCACCGCCAGCAGCCAACCCTCCTCGACGACACCGTCCACCGCGCCACGCCTATCGGCGGTCGCAAATGGACAGGCCGATGCAAAGACGACGGCGGGCAGCGGCCATGCGCCTTCCTTCGGCGCCGCGCTGGCCGGGGCGGCCAAAGGATCCGGTGAGGCGAAATCCACCGCCGCTGGCGGCACGGCCCAGGCCGCATCCAGTGCGAGCGCAGATCCCAAGGGCAAAACGTCCGGCAAAACGGCTGCTCGCCCTGCCGTCGATGCAGCGGGCGCGCCGTTGCAGATCGCGCAACCCGACCCTGGGGGAGCCCAGCCGGCGACGCCAGCCGCAGCGGCGCCGGCAAGTGCCTCTACCGGACAGGCGAAGGACAATTCGCACAAATCCGATCACACCGCCTCGACATCTGGCGCAAGCGCGGCTCCAGCAAGCGCGCTCCCTGCCGCCCAGCCTGCAACGCCGCCAGCACCAACCGGGCCCGTCATCGCGATCGTGACCACGGCGGCGCACGCGGTCGCCAGCGGCCCAACGACCCCCGCAGCAGCCGACGGGAACGCTGCGCCATCGATTTCCGGCAAGCCGGCGGCCAGCAGCACCGCGACGACCTCGGCCTCCGGCAACACGTCCGCCGGCGCCGCGTCCTCCGCCGCGGCCGGTTCCGCCGGCAGCCCACCCTCCGCCGGACCGACACCTGCCGAAACAGCCCTGGCGCATGAGGCCGCGGCGCGGTTTCATATGGCGCTCGCCGCCGCCACGCCCGGGCACGCCGAGCCGGCCCATGCGAAACCGTCCTCAGCGGCCGGGACAACCGGACAACCCGGTACGACCGTATCGCCCGGAACCGTTTCCTCGCCCCTGCTCGCCGCATCGGCCGCGGCCCCGTCACAAACTGGCGGCGCAACTGCCTCGGGCGCTGCCGCAAGCGCCAGCCCGGCTTCGGCGTCGAGCCAGATTTCCGCGGCCCTGGTCAATGTCAGCAAGCTCGACGCCTCTCACGGCGCCGCCGGCGCGGCATCGGGCACCCGCCTGACCATCGCGCTGGCGCCGCCGGCTATCGGCACCGTCACGCTGCAGATCGACCGTCATTCCGATGGCAGCTCCTCGGTCACAATCGGGGCCAGCCATGCGCAAACGCTGCTCGACCTGCGGAACGACCATACGACTCTCGATCAGGTCCTGACCCAGGCCGGCCTGCCAGCAGCCAACCGGAGCATCAGCTTCAACCTGATCGAGCCGCGCGCGAGCACCGCAAGCCAGCCGCAACCCGGATTCGGCGGCGGCTTCGGGTTTTCCGGCGGCGCGCCCCAAGGTGGGTCTGCGGGGGGCTCTGGAGGGGGCTCCGGGGGCGGTTCGGCGCGAAACGCCGCGCCCGTTTACCAGGTCCCGTCCATTGCCGCCGGCCCCGCCACAACCTCTGTTGCGGAAGCCGTAGGGCTTCCGGCCAATGTGACGCTGCGCCGCTTCGGCGTGAATGTCATGGCCTGACCGTTTGTTTCACCCGCCGTTCCGAATTCGATCCCAAAGGAGCCCATGATGACCAGCAGCGTCGCCTCAGTCGCCTACCAGCAGAGCCAGCTGACCGCCGCCGCCAACGCCGCCGCTGCCGGGATCGGCGGCGCAAGCTCCAGCACGAGCGCCGCCAGCAGCGCGGCCGCGTCCAGCACCGGTGGCAGTTCGACGGCGAACGCCCTGAGTTCGCTCTCCTCGAACTACAACAACTTCCTGACCATGCTGACCACGCAGTTGCGCAATCAGGACCCCACCAACCCTGTCAGCTCAAGCCAGTTCACCTCCGAGCTGGTGCAGTTCTCGCAGGTCGAGCAGCAGATCAACACCAACCAGAGCCTGACGCAGTTGCTGCAACTCACCCAGGCGGGCGACCTTACCCAGGCCAGCGCGATGCTTGGCAGCAAGGTCACCGCAACATCGAGCCAGCTGCCGCTGCAGAACGGCACGGCGACGCTCAACTTCAATGCGCCCACATCCGGCCCGGTGGCGGTCGCGGTTTACAACAGCGCCGGCCAGCAGATTCTCGACAGCGCGATCAACGCCACCGCCGGCAGCAATTCCTGGACCTGGAATGGCAAGGACGCGTCCGGCACGCAGATGCCGGACGGTGCCTATAACGTCGCCGTGGTCGAAGGCGGGGCGAATGGCGCCACCACCACCCTCCCCTTCACCATCACCGGCACGGCCACCGGCGTGACGAGCAGCGCCAACAGCGTTTCGCTGCAACTCGGCAACGTCGCGATTCCCTTCACAGCTGTCACCAACGTCACGAAATGAGATACGACCGGCCGGGCGGTTCCCCGCCCGACCGGCGCCAGCCCCCGATCTCCATCCCGCGGGCCAACTCCGTTTTCCCTGACGGGGGAAGCGCCCTCTCAGGCAGGTCGTGAATATGAATGGGGCCAAGCAAGAGAATCATCCGCGCCGGAAGGATCGGATGCTGCTCAGGTCTCGCGCATTGGTCTTATTGCGTCATAAATACTGACATAAAAACCGTCCCCTGTCACCGGAGCACTTTCCGATCCATCCGGATCGGATTCAGTGCGCTATAATATTGATAAACAAAGCATCTTTACGCGATCAGATGTCTCCATCTGATCGGGTGATGCTTTCGCAGCACGGCTGAGCCCGTCAGCGCCGCGCTGTATTTCAAAAATCGCATATCACTCCACGGACAGACGAGCCGGCCACAATGCCCTCACAACGGGCGCGACAGGTCGAGGACTGATTATGGTGGTTTTTCTGCTCCAAATTTTCTAAATCTCTGAAAACATGACGTATTTTTATTTTTACAATCAAACGAAAAATAATTCGTATTATTTACCAAAGTGTAAATTATTCTATAAATTGTAAATATACGATTACAATATTTTCTTTCTTAATATTTATCTTCTTACAGAATCAAATTGTCCCATCTCTTGTGCATTTAGAGTATTCGTTTATGTAAAACCGAGTGAATTATCTGAATCGAAACGAAACGGATAATTTTGATTACGAAATAATGAGGATACCTCGATGAACTCGCTCTCCCAGAACGGCAAATTTGATATGGAAATTGATATAAAAAAATACAACATATCTCTGTTCTGTGAATCTGAAGATATCAATATCGATTTTCCTAATAATTTATTTAACGTTAATTATTTTGAAATAAAAAATAATATCCAAAAGAATATCAAAGACAACATAATTGTAAGTGACGTATTTATATTTGTGCTAAACGGTGACAATTTTTCCTCTCTGGCCAGTATAACCGAGATTCGTGACCTGACGCGTAGGCCGATCATAGTCCTTGTAAAGAATTACAGCGAGGCGGTGGCTGTGACCCTGTTCCGGATCGGCGCCGACGAGGTTCTCGATGCCTCGATCGGCATGCACGATCTGGAAATCCGCATCGGCAACATGGTCAGACGGCAGGCCAAACATGCCCCCAGAGACATGGAAACGCCCAGCGTCGCGATTGCGGATTTCCTGTTTCTCAACATCCGCAACCGTGCGGTGCTCCATGAAATTTTCACGCCCTATGAGCTGATGGCGCTCAGCCTCCTCGTGCGCAATGCCGACAAGATTCTGTCACGCGGCGACATGGCCTCAGCCATCAAGGGCCGAGCCGTCGGCTACAACGATCGCAGCATCGACAACCTCATGTCGCGTATCCGCAAGAAACTCCGCAACCTTGGTCTTGAGAAATACAAGATCCGCAGTTTCAATTCCGTTGGCTATCACTTCATCTCCGGCGGCGAAAACTTCATCGCCGATCTCGACAACGCGCTGCAAACCCAGATTTACGCGGGCATGAATCCCCACGACCCCGAAACACCATCATCGGATACCGACTGGTAATCACGCCCCACGTTTGCGAACAGCAAAGAGGCGGCCTCCGCGCGGATGACGGATCGCGCGCGGAGGTCTGCACGTTCTCGCCGTGCATCTCCGCCGGGGCAAATTGTCAGCCCCCAGCCCGATGGGAGAGCGATTGTCCTCATCAGCGACCCTGCAAAGCAGAATTATTTTTTAGATTTTATTGAAACAAGTTGAATAATAAATAAAATTGTAATCAATCAAATATATTTTATCTATTTCATATAATACATATTATATTTTTTATATAGATAGTGAATTTATTCCTTCGTTCACCCGATATTCAAACTTGTATTATGTATTTTCATATTTTATCGGTCATGCGTTCAGACCACAGGAACCTGACAGATGAACAAAGATTGCACATCGCCCGGCTTCCGCAGAACTCCCGTTATCAACCCATGATCAAGAAGAGCCATGCGAGGCGGATCGCCGGTTCCTGCCTCAACCGGCTTGCCGATCTGGTTCGTCCCCATCAGCGGTTGCGGCGTCTGGCGCTGGCCTGCCTGCACGCCACCCCCTGGCTCGACAGGTGGCAGCGCAGTCTCCGCCATCAATCGCTGGCCGGCGCCGCCGGCGAACGGGTAATCGGCAAGCCCCGACGGCCGCGCCCCACGATCCGGGCCAGGCAGTTCCACCATCGCCGCGATCTCGCAAACCTCAGCGCCACGGCCGGACGACTGTATCTGCAAATGCTGCGCGCCAGCGCCAACCGGCAGGGCTGATGCGCCTCGTCATCGATGTTCAGGGCGCGCAGACCAAAGGCAGCGCGACACGCGGCATCGGCCGCTATACCCTGGCACTGACACAGGCGATCGCTCAGCTGCGCGGCAACCACGAAATCATCGTCGTCGCCAGCGATGCCTTCCCCGAGAGTCTCGCCCGGCTGCGCAACGGCATCGCCGATCTGCTGCCACCGGGCTGCTTCCGGGTCTGGCAGTGCCCACGGGGTCTGAGCCCGCATACCCCGGCCGGACTCGCCCGCAGGCGGGCCGCCGAAATGGTCAGGGAAGCTTTCCTCGCCGCGCTCAGGCCTGACGCGATCCTGATCTGCAGCCTGTTCGAAGGCGGCGACGATGATTGCGTCGCCAGCATCGGCATGTTGCACGACATCCCCACCGCCGTGGTGCTCTACGACCTGATCCCGCTCATCCACCGTGAAATCTACCTCTCGCCCTGCCCCGCACGGGAAGCCTGGTACGAGGCGCAGCTCGCGCATCTCCGGCGTGCCGATCTCGTGCTCGGCATTTCCGGCTCGACCTGCCGCGAGGCCGAAACCATGCTCGGCCTGCCGGCGTCGCGCATCGCCGCCATCGGCGCCGCCGCCGACAAGGCGTTCCACCGCGAGGCGCTGCCGGCGGATGCGGTGCAGGCGGTCCGCGCCCGGCACGGGCTTCGCGAGCGCTTCGTGATGTATACCGGCGGCATCGACCACCGGAAGAACCTCGATCGGCTGGTCGCCGCCTTCGCCCGCCTGCCGGCGCACCTGCGCGCGGCGCACCAGCTCGTTATTGTCTGCGCCGCCGACGCCGCGGCGCGCGAGCGGCTGCAAACCCTCGCCCGGCGGGAAGGGCTGGGGCCGGCCGATCTGGTGCTGCCCGGCTTTGTCCCGGAAGACGAGCTGATCGCGCTCTACCAGGCCTGCACCCTCTTCGTGTTCCCGAGCTGGCACGAGGGCTTCGGCCTGCCGGCGCTTGAAGCCATGGCCTGCGGCGCGCCGGTGATCGCCAGCAACACATCGAGCTTGCCCGAAGTCGTCGGGTGCGACGACGCGCTGTTCGACCCGATGGAGACCGGGGCGATCGCGGCGAAACTCGAACAGGCGCTCGACGATGAGCCGTTCCGCCGCCGCCTTGCCGCGCACGGACTTCGCCAGGCGACGACCTTCTCGTGGCACGCCACCGCCCGTCGCGCGCTCGATGCCATCGACGCCCTGCCACGCCGCCCGCCGGCTCCGGCGCCCACGCCACAGCGCCCGCGCCTCGCCTATGTCTCGCCGCTCCCGCCCGAGCGCAGCGGCATCAGCGAGTACAGCGCCGAACTCCTGCCCGAACTCGCCCGGTTCTACGAGATCGAACTGATCGTCCGGCAGGACGAGGTTCTGCCCGCGTGGCTCGGCACCCAGTTTCCCATTCGCACGCCGGATACGCTGCGCGAGACCCCTGCCCGCTACGATCGCGTGCTATATCATGTCGGCAATTCCGCCTTCCACGAGCACATGTTCGACCTGCTGGCCGAAGTGCCGGGCGTCGTCGTGCTGCACGACGTCTGTCTCTCCGGCGTCATGCGGTGGCTGGAGGACAACCGGCAGAGCGCCGGATTCTTCGCCCGCGCGCTCTATCGCAGCCACGGCTATGCCGCCGTCGCGCGCGGCACGCGCGACGCCGGCGAGGGACTCGCCCCCTACGCCTGCAATCTCGACGTGCTCGAAAACGCGGTGGGGGTCATCGTCCACAGCGCCGGCGCGGCGCGGCTGGCCGCGGAGATCCACGGCCCGGCGATGGTGCGCGACTGGCAGGTGATCCCGCTGCTGCGCACCCCAGCGCCACCGATCCCGCGCGGCGCGGCGCGGGCAAGGCTTGGCCTGCCCGCCTCGGCCCTGCTCACCTGCAGCTTCGGCATCCTGGCGGAAACCAAGCTGAACCACGCCCTGCTCGATGCCTGGCTCGCCAGCGGGCTGGCCGAAAACCCCGACGCCCTGCTCGTCTTCGTCGGCGAATCGAGCAGCGATGCCTACACCGCCGCCCTGCTCGACCGCATCGCCGGCAGCCCCGCTGCCGGGCGTATCGCGATCACCGGATGGACCGACGCCGCCACCTATCGCGACTATCTCGCCGCCGCGGACATCGCGGTGCAGCTGCGCGCCGCCTCGCGCGGGGAAACCTCCGCCGCGGCGCTCGACTGTCTGAACAGCGGCATTGCCACCATCGTCAACGCCAACGGATCGATGGCCGAACTCGATGAGAGCATCGCCGTGAAGCTGCCGGAGGATTTCGAACCGGCAAGTCTGGCCGCCGCCCTCGAACGCCTCGCCGCCGACACCGCGGCACGGCAGGCACTCGGCGGCCATGCGCGCGACCATGTCCGTCACCACCACGCACCTCGCGCCTGCGCCGAGGCCTATCATCAGGCGATCGAGACGGCATGGCGGCGGGCGCTGATGTCGGTCCAGGGGGCGATCGCGCGGATCGGCCAGCTCGCCCCCCCGTTATCGCGGGCCGAACTCGGCGAGGCCGCCGCATGCCTCGCGCAGAACCGCGAACACGGCGGACTGCGTCAGCTGCTCGTTGAAATCCCGCCCGAACCCGGGCCCGACGCCGCCCAGCGCAGCCTGCTGGCCAGGCTGCTGCGCGCGCCGCCAGCGGGATTCCGGGTCGAGCCGATCCGCTTCGAGGCGGCGTCCTGCCGCTACGCGAGATGCTGGACGATGGACCTGCTCGACCTGCCCCGCGCCGGCTTCACCGATGATCACGTCGAGGCGCATGATGGCGATATCGTGCTGTCGCTGCCCGCAGGGCACGCGATGCAGGAGACACGGTACGCATTCACCCGCCGCTGGCAGGCCCTTGGCATCCGGTTCGGCCAATTCGACGATTACATCCGATCGGATGATGCTCCCTACGCTGCCCCGCGCTGTCCGCCGCAGCGCCTCAGCCCCGCGGCGCGGCCGCGCGCGCAAGCCGGTCGTTGATCGCAACGCCAAGCCCCCGCAAAGGCACCCGCGCCACCGCGATGCGCCGAAGCCCGGCGGCGATCGCGGTATCGTCCAGCTCATGCAGGGCATCGAACAGCCGGGCGGCGGCCTCGACCAGATCGCCCGCCGGCGAGAGATTGAGCCTGACCGCGGCTGCACCACCCGGCTCCGGCCCGAAACCGAGCCAGGCCTCTTCCGCCTCCGGCGTCTCGGCATCGAGGCGCAGCGGCAACACCGGCGCGTAGTGCGACGCCAGCATTCCCGGCGCCTTCACGTCTCCCCCCGTCCCGCTTGCGAGATCGATCGGGCCAAGCACCGCTTCCAACGCCTCGCGGGACACGCCGCCGGGGCGGAGAATGGCGGCACGCGGTCCGGTGAGGTCGAGAATGGTGGACTCAAGCCCAACACCGCAGGCTCCGGACTCCAGAATCCCGGCAATCCGCCCCTCCAGCCCGGCGAGAACATGCGCAGGGCGCGTCGGGCTCAGCCGGCCGGACAGATTGGCCGAAGGCGCCGCCACCGGCCGGCCGGTGGCGGCAAGCAGGGCGCGCGCCACCGGATGGTCGGGCACCCGAACGGCGAGGCTGTCGAGCCCGGCAGTGACGAGGGCGGCGATGTCGCTCTCGTCGCGGCGCGGCAGAACCAGGGTCAGCGGCCCCGGCCAGAACGAAGCCGCCGCCCGCGCCGCCCGCGCATCCGCCTGCGCATGGCGGAACGCCGCATCGGCGTCGGGCAAGTGACTGATCAGCGGGTTGAAGCGCGGCCGGCCCTTGGCCTCGTAGATCGCGGCGACCGCGCTGGCATTGGTGGCGTCCGCCCCCAGTCCATAGACGGTCTCGGTGGCGAACGCGACGAGTTGGCCGGCGGCCAGCAGCGCCGCGGCCCGGGCGATTCCGGCCGCATCCGCGGCAAGGCGCTCGGTCATTCCTCGTCCGGCTTCAGCAGGTCTCTGGCGACTTCCGGCCGGTGCAGCAACTGGTTGATCCGCGTCGCCTCATCCAGCGCGTGATCGGGCTGGAAATGCAGCTCGGGGACGAATTTCATCCGCAACCCGTGGCCGATCGCGCCGCGCAGATACGGGCCGACGCGCCGCAGCGCCGGCAGATAGCGCTCGATATCCGCGGCGCCGAGCCGGGAGACGAACACCGTCGCGTGCTTGAGGTCCGGGCTCATCCGCACCTCGGCTACCGTGACATGCACGCCCGCAAGGTCGGGATCGCGGAACTCGGTGCGAGCGAACAGTTCGGCAAGCCGGTGGCGGAGATCCTCCGCCACCCGGCGCTGCCGTTGCGAGGGCCCCTCGGCGCCGCCCTTTACGCCGGAACGGTTTCGGTCTCGTAGCATTCGACCACGTCGCCTTCGCGAAGATCGGAGAAGCCGGCGAAGGACAGGCCGCATTCATAGCCGCGCGCGACTTCCCGCACATCGTCCTTGAAGCGCTTGAGCTGCGACAGCTCGCCCTGGTGGATCACCACGCCCTCGCGCAGCAGGCGAACGCCGGCGCCGCGCTTGACCTGCCCCTCGGTGACATAACAGCCGGCGACCTTGCCCACCTTGGTGATGTTGAACACCTGGCGGATTTCGGCGTAGCCGAGGAACTTCTCGCGCTGGATCGGCGCGAGCTTGCCCTTCACCATCGTCTCGATGTCGTCGGACACCTGGTAGATGATGCTGTAGTAGCGGATATCGACACCATCCCGGCTGGCCAGGGTACGGGCCTGCGCATTGGCGCGCACGTTGAACGCGACGATGATCGCGTCCGACGCCTTGGCAAGCTGCACATCGCTCTCGGTGATCTGGCCCACCCCGGCGAGCAGCACGCGCACGCGCACCTCCTCGTTGCCGAGTTTCTGCATGGTGACCTGGATCGCCTCGGCGCTGCCCTGCACATCGGCCTTGATGACGAGCGCGACTTCCTTCTGCTCGCCGGCCTGGATGCGGGCGAGCATCTGGTCGAGCGTGCCGCGCGCGGCGGCCCCGGCGGCGGCGGCATGCTCGCGCATCCGGCGCTGGCGGAACTCCGCGATCTCGCGAGCCCGTCCCTCGCTCTCGACCACGACGAACACCTCGCCCGCCCCCGGCACGCCGGAAAGCCCGAGAATCTCGACCGGCGTGGATGGGCCGGCTTCCTTCACCGTCTGCCCGCGATCGTCGATCATCGCCCGCACGCGGCCCTGCTCGGTGCCGGCGACGATGATGTCGCCCTGCCGCAGCGTGCCCTTCTGCACCAGAATCGTCGCCACCGGGCCACGGCCGCGATCGAGGCTGGATTCGATCACCGCGCCTTCGGCGGTGCGGTTCGGGTTGGCCTTGATGTCGAGCAGTTCGGCCTGCAGCAGGATCGCCTCCTGCAACGCGTCGAGCCCCTGCCGCTTCAGCGCCGAAACCTCGACATCCTGGGTCTCGCCGCCCATCGACTCGACCGCGATATCGTATTGCAGCAGCTCGCTGCGCACGCGGTTGGGGTTGGCATCGCCCTTGTCCATCTTGTTGATGGCGACGATGATCGGCACGTTCGCCGCCTTGGCGTGGCGGATCGCCTCGACCGTCTGCGGCATGACGCCGTCATCGGCGGCAACGACCAGCACGACGATGTCGGTGACCGACGCGCCGCGGGCACGCATCGCGGTGAACGCCTCATGGCCCGGCGTGTCGATGAAGGTCATCTTCGCGCCGGAATCGAGCGTCACCTGATAGGCGCCGATATGCTGGGTGATGCCGCCGGCCTCGCGGGCCGCGACATCGGTCGAGCGCAGCGCGTCGAGCAGGCTGGTCTTGCCGTGATCGACATGGCCCATGATGGTGACCACCGGCGGGCGCGGCTTGAGATCGGTCTCGGTATCCTCCTCGCCCTCAAGCCCCTGCTCCACATCCGATTCCGACACGCGCTTCGACTTGTGGCCGAATTCCTCGACCACGAGTTCGGCGGTGTCGGCGTCGATCGTCTGCGTCGCGGTGGCCATGACGCCGAGTTTCATCAGCGACTTCACCACCTCGGGCACGCGCGCGGCCATGCGGTTGGCGAGTTCCTGAACGGTGATGGTCTCCGGCAGGATCACCTCGCGGACGACGCGCACCTGATCGGAACGCAGCCGTTCCAGCTCGGCCTGTCGGCGCTCGCGGTCGCGCTGGCGGCGCACCGAGGCGAGCGAGCGGACGCGCTCGTCATCGCCGGACAGCGCGGCCTGAACGTCGATCCGCGCGCCGCGGCGGCGATCGTCGACGGCCTTCTTCGGCGCCGGCACGGAAGGCTTGCGACTGGGCGCGGCGCCGCCGGGGCCACCGCCACCGGGGCGGCGCGCCGGGCGCGGCGCTTCCTCTTCCTCCTCGCGCCCGCCACGGCCGGCGCGCAGGCGAAGGGTTTCGGATGCAGCACCAGCCGGGGGCGCGGCCGCCGGCCGGCGCGGGGGCACCGCGGCGGGGCGGGCGGCGGATGGCGCAGCGGCGGCGGGCTTCGGCGCAACCGGCGCTACGGCCGCTTCCGGTGCCGGCGTCGTGGCGGCGGCAGTCTCCTGCTCGGCCTTGCGCCGCGCGGCGTCTTCCTGCTCGCGGCGCTGCGCCTCTTCCTCCTCGGCGCGGAGACGGGCGGCTTCCTCGGCGGCGCGCGCCTCCTCCTCGGCCTTGCGCCGGGCTTCCTCGGCGGCGGAGAGGATCGAGATCTTTTCCTGCTCGCGCCGCTCGGCCTCGGCCCGTGCCGCCTCGCGCTGCTGCTCGACCACGGCGCGCTGGCGCGCGGCCTGCTCAGCCGCGGTCAGCGCCCGCGGCGCGGCGGCGCCACCGCCCGAACGCGGCTGCCCCGAAGGGCGTCCCTGCTCGGCGGCGCCGGCAGCGCCCCGCTTCTTGCGCACCTCCACCTGGACGACCTTGGATCGTCCATGGCTGAAGCTCTGGCGCACGGAACCGGCATCGACCGTCCGCCCCAGCTCGCCCCGGTTTGCCGGGCGCAGCGAGAGCCGCCCCTTGGTTTCGCCTTGATCCTGCTCGTCGCTCATTCAATCCGGTCCGTAATCAATTCTGTGTCTTCATCAGCATCTTGTCGGCGGGCGGTCAGATCTGCCGGCCACCCCGGTCGGTCTTCTCTCTGCCCGCTCCCTGCGGCGGTTGCAATCGCAAGGCCGCAGGTTCGGTATCGGTCACCCCCGCCAGCCGGACGGAGTCGGCCTCGATCTGGACGGCGAGCCGTCCCGGCCCGATCGCCACGTGCACCGAGCGTTCCCGCCCGAACACCGCCCCGAGCCGCGCCGCGTCCAGCGGCCGCACCACCCTGGTTTCGCGGCGCTGGACCAGCCGTTCCTGCTCGGCCAGGCTGCCATCGGACGCCTCGACCAGCAGGGCGCACTGCCCGGCGGCAATCTTTTCCTTCGCCTTCTCGAAACCGCACACGGCCTGACCGGCGCGGCGCGCCAGCCCGAGACGTTCTGCAATCCGCTGTTCCAGCGTGCTGGCCACGATTTCCGCCAAGCCAGACGGTGCCACCAGACGCCGCCCCGCCGCGCGGGAGAATGCGTTGGCCTTCACCGCCTTGTCTATCACATCCCGGCGCGCACTCAACCACAGCCCGCGACCGGGCAGGGTTGCAGCGGCGTCGAAAACCAGCGCATCCGACGCCAGCGCCTCCGGGGGCGCGACGAATCGCAGCATCGTCTCCCGCGGCAGGCGCGCGCGCGTCACCAGGCAGCGGCGCAGGGGCCCGTCCTCGGCCGCGTCGTCTTCCGCAAGCCCGGCCAGTGTGTCGGGATCAGCCAGCGTCCTGCTCTCCCTCGAACCAGTGGGCGCGCGCCGCCATGATGACGGCGTTCGCCGCATCCTCGTCCATCGCCTCGGCGCCGACGATCTCGATCAGCTCGTCGGAGGCGAGGTCGGCCAGATCGTCCAGCGTCTTCACCCCCTTCTCGCCGAGCGCCACCAGCATCGGCGCGGTCAGCCCCTCCGTCCCGGCGAGGTCGTCGGCAACGCCGAGGGCGCGGCGTTTGTCCTCAAGCTCGTTCGCCTTGCGTTCGAGCGCGGCCTCGGCGCGGCGCTGCAGCTCGGCGGCGATCCCCTCGTCGAACCCCTCGATGGAGGCCAGCTCATCGACCGGCGTGGCCGCAAGGTCGTCCACCCCCTCGAAGCCTTCCGTCACCAACAGGCCGGCGATCACGTCGTCGACATCGAGCGCCTCGACGAACAGGCCGGAGCGGCGGCGGAACTCTTCCTGCCGGCGCTCGCTTTCCTCGGCTTCGGTGAGGATGTCGATGTCCCAGCGGGTAAGCTGGCTGGCGAGGCGGACATTCTGGCCACGTCGGCCGATGGCGAGGCTGAGCTGGGTGTCGGGCACCACGACCTCGACCTTGCCGGCCTCCTCGTCGAGCACGACCTTGGACACTTCCGCCGGCGCCAGCGCGTTGACCACGAAGGTCGCCGGATTCGGGCTCCAGGGAATGATGTCGATCTTCTCGCCCTGCAGCTCGGCCACCACCGCCTGCACGCGCGAGCCGCGCATGCCGACGCAGGCGCCGACCGGGTCGATCGAGCTGTCGCGGCTGATCACCGCCATCTTCGCGCGCGAGCCCGGATCGCGGGAAACCGCCTTGATCTCGATGATCCCCTCGTAGATTTCCGGCACTTCCTGGGCGAACAGCTTGGCGAGGAAGCCGGGATGGGTGCGCGAGAGGAAAATCTGCGGCCCGCGCGGTTCCTCGCGCACATCGTAGATGAAGGCGCGCACCCGGTCGCCATTGTGCAGATTCTCGCGCGGAATCGTCTCGTCGCGCCGCAGCAACGCTTCCGAGCGGCCGAGATCGACCATGAGGTTGCCGTATTCGGTCCGCTTGACCACGCCGGTGATGATCTCGCCGACACGATCCTTGTATTCCTCGAACTGCCGCTTGCGCTCGTATTCGCGAACGCGCTGAACGATCACCTGCTTCGCCGTCTGCGCCGCGATGCGGCCGAAATCGATCGGCGGCAGCGGGTCGACCAGAAATCCGCCAACCTCGATCTCGGGCTTGAACTTCCGCGCGATATGGATCGGGATCTGGGTTTCCTCGTTCTCCACCGTCTCGACCGCCTCGGTCCAGCGCGAGAGGCGCACATCGCCGGTCTTGCGGTCGATCGTCGCCCGGATGTCCTTCTCGTGGCCATACTTGGCGCGGCCGGCCTTCTGGATGGCCTGCTCCATCGCCTCGAGCACTTCTTCACGGTCGATCTGCTTCTCGCGGGCGACCGCGTCGGCGACGAGCAGAAGTTCGGGGCGGGCTATGGCGGTGTCCATGGTCATCTCGCTCTGTTCACGGATCGTGGGTCAGTTGGCAGACGGCGGGGTTTCCGTCGCCTTGATGAGGTCTTCGGTCAGCACGAGCTTGGCGCGGCGGATATCGCCATGCGGCAGCTCCACCGTCTCGCCGGAATCGAGCTTCACCCGCGCATGGGCGGCATCGGCGCCAAGCACCGTGCCGGTCAGGCGCTTGCGGCCCGAGGCGGTCGGCACGTCGAGATCGATGCGGGCGAGATGGCCGGCATAGCGGTTCCAGTCCTTCACCCGGGTCAGCGGCCGGTCGATCCCGGCGGAACTGACTTCCAGCGTCCAGGCCGAGCTGATCGGATCATCGACGTCGAGCACCGCCGAAACCAGGTGGCTGATCCGCTCGCAATCATCGAGCGAAAGCTGGGTCTGGTCGGCGCGGTCAGCCATGATCTGCACGGTCGGCGTCTGCTTGCCCATGATCGCGACGCGCACAAGCTCGTAGCCGATCGATTCGAGGCCCGGCGCGATCAGCTCGGCGATCCGGCCCTCAAGGCCGCTATGGGTGGGTCTGGTATCGTTCACAGGAAACTCTCGGCATATCCGGAAAACAAAAAAGGCGGCCGGTAAGGGCCACCTCCATAACGCTGGAGATTTTGATTTCTCTCAATATAGACCGATCACCGCCCCCGGGCAAGGGCGGCGATCGTCCGGCGGCGGCTCAGCCCGCCGCGATGCGGCTGATCTGCTGCTTCATCGCGTCGAGCAGGGCACTCACCTCGCCGCCATGATCGTTGATCACGCTGGAATAATCGGAGCGCTCGGTGATCCTGAGCGACGTGCCCTCGACCACGACATCGACGATGCGCGGCGCGCCGCCCACCGTATCCACGACCCATTGCACATCCGCCGGCGACTGGCCCGGCCGGGTGACGGTGGTGGCGACCATCTGCCCCTCCGGCCCGGGCTTCGCCCCGTCCACCGCGAAGGTCACACCCTTGTAGGCGCGGATCTGGTTGGTGATGTTGTAGGCCAGCGTCTGGTGGAACAGATGCAGGTATTCCTGCTGCTGCGCCGGCGTCGCCACCCGCCAGTAGCGGCCGAGCACGAAGCGGCCGATCTGGTCGACCGCGACGATGCGGTCCACCAGCGCGCGCAGCTTGGCCGACTTGGCCTGGTTCGAGCCAGGCCCGTTGACGATCGAGACGAGCTGGTCGCCGGACTGCTTGATGAAGTCCCGGGCCGTCGTCGCGTCCGGTGCCGCGGCCAGGACGGTCGCGGGCAGCGCGCCGAGCATCGGCAGCACGGCGAATGCGCCGAGCAGAACGCGGCGGAAGGAAGCAGCCATGAGGGGAAATCCTTTCTGCTGTGGGTCGTCCCTGAAGCCCTACGGCGCGCCGTAGGGGCGCGGATGCATCGCGTTCCGCTCTTTCGCCGGATACCAGGCCGGCGGAGTCGCGATGTCGCGCTCGTTGATTGTCTTCAACTGTGCGGCACGATGTTGGCGATAAAGGCTCCGGAATGTGGCATAGGGGTCGAGCGACGATTTCTTGATGTTGCCGATCGTGCCGATCAGGTTGGCCCGCGTGTTGACCACGCCGAGCCCGTCCGAGCCATAATTGAAGATGGTCAGGCCGGTCGAGGGCGGGGCGGCGGCGGTGGGCGAGAGAAACAGCCCGGCGGGCAGCACCGCGGCATCCCGCAGGTCGGACGGGCCGGCGAAGGGCAGATAGAGATACGGCCCTTCCGGCACGCCATAGCCGGCCAAAGTGAGGCCGAGATCGGTATAGACCCGCCGGTAGCCGAGCGCGCCCGCGGGGTCGAAAATGCCGCCGATCCCCACCGTCGAGTTGAGGAGGAAGCGGACCAGCGTGGTTCCGGCGTCGCGCGGCTTGCCGGCGGCCATGAACTCGACGAGCTGCGCCGGCGCATCCATGTTGTTCATGAAATCGCCGACATGCTGGCGGATCGCCGGGGTGGTGACATGGCTGTAGCCCACCGCCACCGGCCGCAGCGCATAGGCATCCAGCACGTTGTCGAACCGGTAGAAGGCCTGGTTCGCCGGTTTCAGCGGATCGTTCTGCTGGCGATAGGCCTCGTAGGCCGCCTGGTTGCTCCGCGGCGGCGGCGTGGCGCAGCCGGCGAGCAGAACCGGCACGGCCAGCAACGACAGCAGCGATGTCTTGACGATACCCACGAGCCTCTCCTTGTCTCGGCGTCCGGAACGGCGCCGCATCGTTGCGTGGCGTCCGCCCGGGGGTCTGCCCGACCGGCGCGCACGCTCTATATCGCCGGTATGTAGCGTCGCGGCCGGGCGGATCAACAGCGCCTCTCGCCGCGGGCCAGCCTTGCCACCGGCGGCACTTGCTGCCACGAGACGACCGAGGAGTTTTCGATGAGTCACACCCCGCCCCGCGCCGTCCTGGAACGCTGGCTGTCCGGCCCGCGCATCGCCCCGCTGCCCGCCCGCGCGCAGCCGGCCCAGGCCCCGGCGATTTCGTTCGAATTCTTCCCGCCCAAGACCGAGGCGCTGGAAACCCAGCTCTGGGCCTGCATCCGCCGGCTCGAACCGCTGGCGCCGCGCTTCGTCTCGATCACCTACGGCGCCGGCGGCTCGACGCAGGAGCGCACCCACGCCACCGTCACCCGCCTGGTGCGGGAAACCACCCTTGTTCCGGCAGCGCATCTGACCTGCGTCGGCGCCTCGCGCGGCGAGGTGGATGATGTCGCCCGCCGCTACTGGGATGCCGGCGTGCGCCACATCGTCGCCCTGCGCGGCGATCCGCCGGGCGGCACCGCCTATGCGCCGCATCCCGAGGGCTACGCCTATGCGGCGGATCTCGTCGCCGGCCTCCGCCGCGTCGCCGATTTCGAGATCTCGGTTGCCGCCTATCCCGAAACCCATACCCAGGCGGCAAGTCCGCAGGCCGATCTCGACAACCTCAAGCGCAAGCTCGATGCCGGGGCAACGCGGGCGATCAGCCAGGTCTTCTTCGAGACCGGCCATTTCCTCGACTTTCTCGACCGCGCGCTGGCCGCCGGCATCACCGCGCCGATCATCCCCGGCATCATGCCGGTTTCGAATTTCGCCCAGGCGAAGCGGATCAGCGAGATGGCCGGCACCCATGTCCCGGCCTGGATGGGCGAGATGTTCGACGGGCTGGACGACGATGCCGAGACCCGCAAGATGGTCGCCGCCAGCATCGCCGCCGAGCAGGTCCGCACGCTGCAGGCCAACGGCATCGACGAGTTCCATTTCTACACCCTCAACCGCGCCGACCTCACTTACGCGATCGCGCGCATCCTGGGTGTGAAGCCGGCCAGGTGAGCGACTATCTCGACAGGCTGAACACCGCCCAGCGCGAAGCCGTCGAGGCGGTGGACGGGCCGGTTCTGGTGCTCGCCGGCGCCGGCACCGGCAAGACCCGCGTGCTGACCACCCGCTTCGCCCATATCCTCCTCACCCGCCGCGCCTTTCCGAACCAGGTGCTCGCCGTCACCTTCACCAACAAGGCGGCGCGGGAGATGCGCGAGCGCGTCTCCGCCCTGCTCGGCGAGCCGGCGGAGGGGCTCTGGCTCGGCACCTTCCACGCCCTCGCCGCGCGGATGCTGCGCCGCCACGCCGAGCTTGTCGGCCGCACCGCGAATTTCTCGATCCTCGACCCCGACGACCAGCTCCGCCTGCTCAAGCAGGTGATGGAAGCGCGGCGGATGGACGTGAAGCGCTTCACCCCGCAAGGGCTGATGGGCACGATCCAGCGCTGGAAGGATCGCGGCCTGCTGCCGGACCAGGTGCCGCGCGAGCTGGATATCGACTGGGGCGCCGAATCCGCGCGCGATCTCTACGCCGCCTATCAGGAGCGGCTGCAGGCGCTGAACGCGATGGATTTCGGCGACCTGCTGATGCTCGCGACCGACCTGCTGAAGCGCGAGCCCGAAATCCTCGCGCAATATCACCGCCGCTTCCGCTACATCCTGGTCGACGAATACCAGGACACCAACCTCGTCCAGTATTACTGGCTGCGCCTTCTGGCCCAGGCCTCGAAGAACATCTGCTGCGTGGGCGACGACGACCAGAGCATCTATTCCTGGCGCGGTGCGGAGATCGAGAACATCCTGCGCTTCGAGCAGGATTTCCCAGGTGCGAAAATTGTCCGGCTGGAGGCGAATTACCGCTCGACGGCGCCGATCCTGCGCGCCGCCTCGGCGCTGATCGCGCATAACGAGGGACGGCTCGGCAAGACGCTGCATGCCGGGCGGAACGATTCCGAGGGCGAGCAGGTCGAGGTGCTCGCCTTCTGGGATTCGGACGAGGAAAGCCGCGCCGTCGCCAGCCGGATCGAGGCGTTGCGCGCCGACGGCCACCGTCTCGCCGAATGCGCGGTGCTGGTCCGCGCCGGCTTCCAGACCCGCGGCTTCGAGGAGCGCTTCATCACCATCGGCCTGCCCTATCGCATCGTCGGCGGCCTGCGCTTCTACGAGCGGGCGGAAATCCGCGACGCCATCGCCTATCTGCGGGTGCTCGCCCAGCCGGCGGACGATCTCGCCTTCGAGCGCATCGTCAACACGCCCAAACGCGGCCTCGGCGACACCGCGCTGCGCACGCTGCACGACCGCGCCCGCGCCGATGGCGTCCCGCTCGCCGAGGCCGCCGCCCGCGTCGTCGCCGAGGGCGGGCTGCGCGGCAAGGCGCGGGACGGGCTGCGCGACCTGCTCGCCCAGTTCGCCGAATGGCGCGAGACCCTGCGGCTCGATGGCCATGTCGTCGCCCTCTCCACCCTGCTCGATGCGAGCGGCTACATCGCGATGTGGCAGGAGCAGAAAACGCCCGAGGCGGCCGGCCGGATCGAGAACCTGAAGGAGCTGGTCCGCGCCGTCGCCGAGTTCGAGACGCTCGGCGGCTTCCTCGAACATGTCGCCCTTGTGATGGACAACGACAACGAGCCGGACGACGACAAGGTCGTGCTGATGACGCTGCACGCGGCGAAGGGGCTGGAGTTCGACAGCGTGTTCCTCCCCGGCTGGGAAGAGGGCGTGTTCCCCAACCAGCGCTCCCTCGACGAGGGCGGCGGCCGCGCGCTCGAGGAGGAACGGCGCCTCGCCTATGTCGGCATCACGCGGGCGAAGCAGCGCGCCATCATCTCCCACTGCGCCAACCGCCGGATCTACGCCAACTGGCAGAGCAGCGTGCCATCCCGCTTCATCGAGGAACTACCGGAGGACGCGATCCGCACCGGCGGCTCCGCGTCACTCGCGCAGCGCAACGCGCCGCCCGTCTTCGCCACCGCGCGCCCGCTGGTCGCCGCACGGCGGGCGAGCGGCGAGCACGCCGATGCCTGGGCCGCCACCCCGCGCCCACCCCGCACCGACAGGATCACCGAAGGAACCCGCGTGTTTCACCAGAAATTCGGCTATGGCGTCGTGATCGACGCGGAAGACGACCGGCTCGACATCCGGTTCGACAATGCGGGCGAAAAACGCGTGCTCGACCGTTTCGTGGAACGGGCGTGATGGCGCGGGGGAGCGCGGAAATGCTCGAGCGCGTCACCGTGACGGTGCCGGAGTCAGCACTCGAATCCTTCGAGGCGGCGCTGGCTTCCTGCTGCCGCAGCGTCGGCTTCTTTCTCGACGAGGCGAACGATACCTGGATCGTCGAAGGGCTGCGCGAGCCAGGCGGCGCGGATGGCGACCTCGCCGCCGCCCTGCTGCTGGCCGCGGCCGCGAGCGGCGTCAGCCCCGCGGTCGAGCGGGCGCTGGTGCCGGCCGGCGGCTGGCTCGCCCGCAGCTACGAAGGTTTCCCCGAACAGCTCATCGGACGCCGCTTCGCCATTCGCGGCACCCATGTCACAACCCCGCACGTGCCCGGCCGCATCACCATCCTGCTCGATGCCGGCCTCGCCTTCGGCACCGGCGAACACGGCTCGACGCGCGGCTGCCTGCTGGCGCTGGAGCGGCTCGCGAAACGGCGCGCGCCGGGCCGAATCCTCGATCTCGGCACCGGCTCGGGCATTCTCGCCATCGCCGGAGCAAAGATCTGGGGAAAGCCGGTCCTCGCCACCGATATCGACCAGCGGGCGGTCCGGGTCGCCAGCGCCAACGCGGCGCTCAACGGTGTCGCTCCGCTGCTGCGCGTCATCCGCTCGGAGGGCTGGTCGGCGCCGCTGCTCGCCCGCCGCGCGCCCTATGATCTGGTTTTCGCCAATATCCTCGCCCGGCCGCTGGTCGCCATGGCGCATGAACTGGCGGCGCATCTCGCCCCCGGCGGCACCGCCATTCTCGCCGGCCTGCTCGGCCGTCAGGCGCGCTGGGTGATGTCGGCGCATCGCCGCCACGGCCTCGTCCTCAAGGGCCGGATCGACGACGGCGAATGGACAACGCTGATCCTCGGCAAGGGCCGCCTGGCCCCGGACAGCAGAAACCCGGGCTGAGGCTGGCCGCCCGCCCGGGTTTCTCCAGTCATTCGAGCGCGATGGATCAGATCGGGCGCTTGAACGTCCCGTTCAGCACGGCGCGGATATCGGCGCGGCCGATGCCGAGATCCGCCAGCTCGCGGTCGCTCAGGCTCTGCAGTTCACGATAGGCCTCGCGCGCGGCGCGGCGCTCGGCGAACCAGGCGCCAATGCGGGCGAACCCGTTCGCCGCCAGCCGGGCGCTGTCGACCAGAGCCGCGTCGATCGCTGCGGTATGGGCCGCCATCGTGTTGGCGGCCGGGACAGTGCGCTTGTTGTGTGTCGTGGAAGACATGATACTTCACCGTTGTTTAAGGAGCCAAACCTCGATGCGGACAGTCATTGCCGTGCCATCCGTCACCGTGTTTTCGCAGTGCAACATAAGGGCGGCGACTTGGTTTGGGGAGCGATACGTTGCTTTGTCAGCCATGCGTAAAATCGATGGGAATTTTATTAAGATATGATGAAAACGCAGATCGGTTCCCTCCGAAACACGCTGCGCGCACAGGGGCTCGACGGCTTCATCCAACCGCGGAGCGACGAGTTCCTCGGTGAATACGTGCCCGACTCGGCGGCGCGGCTGGCCTTTCTGACCGGCTTCACCGGCAGCGCCGGCCTCGCCATCGTGCTGGCCGACCGCGCCGCCGTCTTCTCCGATGGCCGCTACACGCTGCAACTCGCCGAGCAGACCGATCCTGCGATCTGGGAGCGGCGTCACATCGTCGAGACCCCGCCGGTCGAATGGCTGAAAGCCGCCGCCCCCGGCGCGCGGATCGGCTACGATCCCTGGCTGATGACGGCCAACGCCGTCGCCGTCTATGCCGATGCCGGGTTCACCATGGTGCCGGTGGCCAACCCGATCGACCCGCTCTGGACCGACCGCCCGGCCCCGCCTTCCTCGCCCGCCCTCGCGCATCCGCAGGAACATGCCGGGGAGTCCGCCGCCGCCAAGCGCGCCCGCATCGCCGAAACCATCGCGCAGGACGGGGCCGACGCGGTCATGCTGACCGACCCGCACGCCGTCGCCTGGCTGTTCAACCTGCGCGGGGCGGACCTGCCGCATACGCCGATCGTGCTCTGCTTCGCCCTGCTCCGGCGCGACGCCACGGCGATCATCTTCATCGACCCCGCGCGGGTGCCGCCGGCGACGCGCGCGCATCTCGGCGCCGGCGTCGAGATCGTCCCCCGCGCGGCGCTGGAACAGGGCCTCGCCGCGCTGCGCGGCCAGCGCGTCCGCCTCGACCCGGCGACGGCGCCGATCCGCTTCAGCCAGCTGCTCGGCGATGCCGGGGCGATCACGGTTTCCGGCGGCGATCCCTGCGTCCTGCCGCGCGCGATCAAGAACCCGACCGAGCAGGAAGGCGCCCGCGCCGCCCACCGGCGCGACGGTATCGCGCTCTGCCGCTTCCTCGCCTGGTTCGCCGAAACATCATCCGAAGGCGGCCAGACCGAGCGGAGCGCGGCGGCGCAGCTGCTCGCCTGCCGCGCCGCCGCCCCGGGCTTTCACGGCGAGAGCTTCCCCGCCATTTCCGGCGCCGGCGAGCACGGCGCCATCATCCATTACAGCGTCACCCCCGCCTCGGACCGGCCGATCCGCCGCAACGAGATCTACCTGATCGACAGCGGCGGCCAGTATCCCGATGGCACGACGGACGTGACCCGCACGCTCTGGACCGGGCCGGACGCGCCGCCGCAGGCGCTGCGCGACCGCTTCACCCGCGTGCTCGCCGGCCATGTCGCCCTCGCCCGCGTGCGCTTCCCGCAAGGCACGTCGGGCCCGCAGCTCGACGCGCTCGCCCGCGCGCCGCTCTGGGAGGCGGGGCTCGATTTCGATCACGGCACCGGCCACGGCGTCGGCTCCTATCTCTCGGTGCATGAGGGGCCGGTGAGCTTCCACCGGCTGGCGAAGCCGGTGCCGCTGGCCCCCGGCATGATCCTGTCCGACGAGCCCGGCTATTACGAACCCGGCGGCTACGGCATCCGGCTGGAAAACCTGCTGCTGGTCGTCCCGGCGCCGGTCGAGGGTGCGAAACCGTTCCTCGAATTCGAGCCGCTCACCCTCGCCCCGTTCGACCGCCGGCTGATCGACCCTGCCCTGCTCACCCCCGCCGCCCGCGCCTGGCTCGACGCCTATCACGCCCGCGTGCTGGCGACGATCGGCCCGGATCTCGGCGCCGCGGCGCGCGCCTGGCTCGAAGCCGCCTGCGCGCCGCTGTAATGCCGCGATAAACTCAGCCGACCGAGGCCCGCAGCGCCGCCCCCGCGGCCAGCGGGGCGATCGGCAGGAACAGCGCGAGCAGCCCGCCGAGCATGGCCAGTTCGGCGAAGGGCGACTGCGCCACCGCCCCCGCCGCGCCGAAGATCACCGCCGGGATCATCAGCGGCAGGGCGATCAGCGGCAGCAGCACCGTGCCGCCGCGCGCGCCCAGCGTCACCGCCGCACTCATCCCGCCCACCAGCGAGAGCAGCATCGTCCCCGGCAGCAGCGTCGCCAGCAGCTGCGGCACCGCATCGCCGCCGAGCCGCAGCATGATCGCGACCGGCCCGGCGATGAGCAGCAGCGGCAGCCCCGTGGTCAGCCAGTGTCCGACGATCTTGCCGAGCGCCACGGCGCTGGCCGGCAGGCCGGAGAGCATCAGCTGGTCGAGCGAGCCATCCTCGAAATCGGCGGCGAACAGCCGGTTGAGCGGCAGCAGCGCCGCCAGCAGCGCGATCACCCAGACCACCCCCGGCGCGATGCCGGACAGCACATTGGCCGAGGGCCCGATCGCGAAGGCGAACAGGCTCGCCGCGATCACGAAGAACAGGAGCGAGGCAACCGAGTCGCCGGCATGGCGGAGGGCGAGGATCAGCTCGCGGCGGATCAGCGCGAGAAAGGGTTTCATGCCGCCTGCCCCGCAAGGTCGAACGGCCGCGCGCCGGGCAGGTCGAGCGGCAGATGCGTCGCCGCGATCACCATGCCGCCAAGGCCGAGATGCCGCGCGATATTGGCTTCGAGCCGCCGCACCGAGGCGGCGTCGAGCCCGGTGGTCGGCTCGTCGAGCAGCCAGAGCGGTGCGGCCGAAAGCGCGAGGCGCGAGAGCGCCAGCCGCCGCCGCTGCCCCGAGGAGAGCAGCCGCGCCGGCAGATCGGCGAACCGTTCGAGGTCAACGCTGGCCAACGCGGCCAGCACCTCGGCGCGCGGGCGCCTGCGGTCGAGGCCGAGATTTTCCGCCACGCTCAGCCCCGGCTTGATCGCGTCGGCATGGCCGACGAAGCACAGCCGCGCCGCGTGCAGCGGCGGATCGTCGAGCGCATCCGCCCCCTCCCACAGCAGCGCGCCGGCGGCCGGCGGCGTCAGCCCGGCCACCAGCCGGATCAGCGATGACTTCCCCGCCCCGTTCGGCCCGACCAGCACCAGCGCCCCGCCCCGCTCCAGCCGGAACGAGATGTCGCGGAACACGAGACGTTCGCCGCGGATCGCGGCGAGGCCCTTCGCTTCCAGCATGGCTAGCGACCGGCGCAGGACATGGACGCGGGGGCCACGCCGTGATTAAAGCGGCGCGAAACCGGGTTTTGCTGCGGCGCAACGCGCCGCAGTGGCGCGCGAAGAGGAGCGAACGCGATGAGCATGATCGGACGGGACAGTCTGCAAGTGGAAAAGACGCTGAGCGTCGATGGAAAGGACTACGCCTATTTCGCACTCAATGCCGCCGCTGAAAAGCTCGGCGACATTTCCCGCCTGCCGCGGACACTGAAAATCCTGCTGGAGAACGTCCTGCGCTTCGAGGACGGCTCGGCCTGCACGGTCGATGACGCGAAGGCGCTGGTCGAGTGGACCGCGCAGGCCCATTCCGACAAGGACGTGCCGTTCCGCCCGGCGCGCATCCTGATGCAGGATTTCACCGGCGTGCCGGCGGTGGTCGATCTCGCGGCGATGCGCGACGGCATCCTGCGCCTCGGCGGCAAGGCCGAGAAGGTCAACCCGCTGGTCCCCGTCGATCTCGTCATCGACCACTCGGTGATGGTCGACGTGTTCGGCCGCAAGGACGCGCTGGAAAAGAACGTCGACATCGAGTTCGAGCGCAACGGCGAGCGCTATGAATTCCTCCGCTGGGGCCAGGAGGCGTTCGACAATTTCCGCGTCGTCCCGCCCGGCACCGGCATCTGCCACCAGGTCAACCTCGAATATCTCGCCCAGACCGTCTGGACCTCGGCGTCCAACGGCAAGAGCTATGCCTATCCGGACACGCTGTTCGGCACCGACAGCCACACCACGATGGTCAACGGCCTCGGCGTGCTCGGCTGGGGTGTCGGCGGCATCGAGGCCGAGGCCGCCATGCTCGGCCAGCCGATCGCCATGCTGATCCCCGACGTGATCGGCTTCCGCCTCACCGGCAGCCTGCGCGAGGGCATCACCGCGACCGACCTGGTGCTCACCGTCACCCAGATGCTGCGCAAGAAGGGCGTCGTCGGCAAGTTCGTCGAATTCTACGGCGAGGGTCTCGACCACCTGCCGCTGGCAGACCGCGCGACGATCGCCAACATGGCGCCGGAATATGGCGCCACCTGCGGCTTCTTCCCGGTCGATGGCATCACGCTCGACTACATGCGCCTCTCCGGCCGCGACGAGCACCGCATCAAGCTGGTCGAGGCCTATGCCAAGGCCCAGGGTCTGTGGCGCGAAGGCGCCGACCCGGTCTTCTCCGACACGCTTGAACTCGATCTCTCCACCGTCGAGCCCTCGCTCGCCGGGCCGAAGCGCCCGCAGGACCGGGTGGCGCTGTCGCAAGCCTCGTCCGCCTTCGACGCCGAGCTGACCAAGGGTCTCGGCGTTCCCGCCGGCAATGTCGGCGCCACCGCCGAGGTGAAGGGAAAGAATTTCTCGATCACCCATGGCGACGTGGTGATCGCCGCGATCACCTCCTGCACCAACACCTCCAACCCTTCGGTGCTGATCGCCGCCGGCCTCGTCGCCCGCAAGGCCCGCGCCCTCGGCCTCACGCCGAAGCCCTGGGTCAAGACCTCCCTCGCCCCCGGCTCGCAGGTCGTCACCGAATATCTCAACCGCGCCGGCCTGCAGGACGATCTCGACGCGCTCGGCTTCGAAACGGTCGGCTATGGCTGCACCACCTGCATCGGCAATTCCGGCCCGCTGGATGACGCGATCGCCGATGCGATCGAGGACAACAAGCTGGTCGCCGTCTCGGTGCTGTCGGGCAACCGCAATTTCGAGGGCCGCGTGCATCCGAACGTGCGGGCGAACTACCTCGCCTCGCCGCCGCTGGTCGTCGCCTACGCGCTGCTCGGCACCATGCGCAAGGACATCACCAAGGACCCGATCGGCAAGGACAAGAACGGCAACGACGTCTTCCTGAAGGACATCTGGCCGACCACCGTCGAGATCGCCGCGATGGTGCAGTCCTCGCTCACCCGCGAGATGTTCCTCGATCGCTATGGCGACGTGTTCAAGGGGCCGAAGCAGTGGCAGGCGATCGCCGTCGAGGGCGAGTCGGACACCTATCGCTGGTCCGACAGCTCGACCTACGTCAAGAACCCGCCCTATTTCGAGGGCATGACGAAGGAGCCGGCGCCGGTGAAGGATATCGCGGGCGCGCGCATCCTGGCCCTGCTCGGCGACTCCATCACCACCGACCACATCTCCCCGGCCGGCTCCTTCCGCAAGACCACCCCGGCCGGCGAATACCTGCTCGAGCGCCAGATCCAGCAGAAGGACTTCAACTCCTACGGCTCGCGCCGCGGCAATCATGAAATCATGATGCGCGGCACCTTCGCCAATATCCGCATCCGCAACGAGATGCTGGACAATGTCGAGGGCGGCTACGCGAAGCACTTCCCCTCGGGCGAGCAGCTGTCGATCTACGACGCGGCGATGCGCTACCGCAACGAGGGCGTGCCGCTGGTGGTCTTCGCCGGCCGCGAATACGGCACCGGCTCCTCGCGCGACTGGGCGGCGAAGGGCACCGTGCTGCTCGGCGTCAAGGCGGTCGTCGCCGAAAGCTTCGAGCGCATCCATCGCTCGAACCTGGTCGGCATGGGCGTGCTGCCGCTGGTCTTCAAGGATGGCATGACCCGCAAGACGCTGGAGCTGAAGGGCGACGAGACGATCGACATCGTCGGCCTCGAAACCCTCTCGCCGCGCATGGATCTCGACATGGTCATCCGCCGCGCCAACGGCACGACCGACAAGGTCTCGCTGCTCTGCCGCGTCGATACCGCCGACGAGGTGCTCTACTACCAGAACGGCGGCATCCTGCATTACGTGCTGCGCAACATGGCCAAGGCCGCCTGAGCGCGACCCCGCCGCCCCTTGACGGGGGCGGCCGCATGACGGCTTGAAGAGAGGCCGGCGCCGGAATCACGGCGCCGGCCTTTTCGCTGTCGGGAGGAAGAATGACCAAGGAACGCGTGCTGGTCACCGGAGGGGGAGCGGGCATCGGGGCGGCAACCGCCGCCCGCTGCCGCGATGAGGGCTACGAGGTCGTGGTGATCGACCGGGTGGGCGATGGCATCGTCGCCGACCTGTCCGACCCGGCCGCGACCGAGGCGGCCCTGGCCGAGGCGCTGCGCGGCGGGCCGATCACCCGGCTGGTCAACAATGTCGGCACCGTCCGCCCCGCCCCGGTCGAGGCGCAGACCGTCGCCGACCTCGACGCCGTGGTCTCGCTCAACCTGCGGTGCAGCCTGCAATGCGTGCAGGCGCTGCTGCCCGGCATGAAGGCGGCGGGGTTCGGCCGCATCGTCAACATCGCCTCGCGCGCGGCACTGGGCAAGGAAGACCGCACCGCCTATGCCGCGACCAAGGCGGGGCTGATCGGCATGGCGAAGGTCTGGGCGCTGGAACTCGGCCGCTTCGGCATCACCGCCAACGCCGTCGGCCCCGGCCCGATCCGCACCGAGCTGTTCGATCGGGCAAACCCGCCGGACGATCCGCGCACCGCGGCGATCATCGAGGCCATCCCGGTCCGCCGGGTCGGCACCCCGGCGGACGTCGCGCACGCGATCGCCTATCTGCTCGACCAGCGCAGCGGCTTCGTCACCGGCCAGGTGCTCTATGTCTGCGGCGGCATGACGGTCGGCGCCGCCGGAGCCTAGCGTCCCGAACCTGAAATCCGGTGGATTTCAGATTCAACGTGGACACTAGAAAAAGCAATAATCTAGTGGCCCGCTTGTCCCTGAAATTCCCCCAACGAATTTCAGGAACAGGGCACTAGAGCATCATCCGATCGGATGGAGTCATCTGATCGGAAACCGCTCTAATCCGCGGCGGCGAGCGCCAGTTCCGCCATCTCGCCGGCAAACGCCCGGTGCGGCGCCGGCCGGCCGATCGCGTGATGGTCGAGCCCCGCCGCGCGCATCGCCGCCGGGTCGAACACGTTGCGCAGATCGACGACGACGCGCCCGCGCATCATCGCGCGCAGCCAGTCCGGCGCAAGGGCGCGGAACTCGTTCCACTCGGTCACCAGCACCGCGCCATCCGCGCCGGCCAGCGCCGCCGCGGCTCCCGGCGCATAGACCACCCCGTCCGGCAGGTCCCGCCGCGCCTGCTCCATGCCGGCCGGATCGTAGGCCACCACCTCGGCGCCAAGCTCGACCAGCCGGTGCACGATGGGGATCGCCGGGGATTCGCGCATGTCGTCGGTCTCCGGCTTGAAGGTCAGGCCCAGCACCGCGATCCGCCGCCGCCGCACCGTGCCGCCGAAGGCTGCGAGAATCCGCCCGGCCATCGCCGCCTTGCGCGCCTCGTTCACATTCACCACGGTCTCGACCAGCCGCGCCGGCGCGTGCGCATCCTGTGCGATCCGCATCAGCGCCTGGGTATCCTTCGGGAAGCACGAGCCGCCGAAGCCGGGGCCGGGATGCAGGAATTTCGGGCCGATCCGCCGGTCGAGCCCCATGCCGCGGGCGAGTTCGTGAACATCCGCCCCGACCTGCTCGCACAGATCCGCCATCTCGTTGATGAAGGTGATCTTCATCGCGAGGAAGGCGTTGGTCGCGTATTTGATCAGCTCCGCCGTCTCCAGCCCGGTGCGGAGCAGCGTCACCCCGGCCGGGTTGAGCGGGCGGTAGAGCGCGCGCAGCACCGCCTCGGCCTGCGCGCTGTCG
>NZ_CAJQZK010000082.1:0-50890 GCF_907164655.1 Acidocella sp. C78 | reverse complement strand
GGTCGAGGCGAAGAAGTCGAGCTTCTGCGCCACCGGCATGTCACCGCGATACACGCCCGCCGAGCTGAGCTTGAACACGACGCCCTCGAACTGGTAGGTCGAGGTCGATCCGTCAGTTTCATTCACATATTGATAGAGCGTTCCCGGCGGAATCGCCTGCCCCGACAGATAGGCCTGCTCGATCTGCGCCATGAAATCGTCGGCCGCCGAGGGTGCCGCGGTCGAGCAGGAAACTTCCCTGCCAGCCCCGCGGCAGTTCGGCGCCGAGCTGCACCCCGTCGAGCCGGTCGACGCGCACGCTCTGCGTCACCTGGCTCACCTCGAATCCGGTCACATGCGCAAGGTCGACCCGGCCGAACGGGCCCCATGACGACGAGCTGGCAATCATTGCCAACGGTAAACGTGTTATATGGCATCTGCTACCTCACACCGTGCCCTGGGGCAGGGTCTGCTGGCTGACCTGCACGGTCTGCCCGCCCTCGACATTGACGATGAACCGCTCGTTGATCGCCTGGTACTGCACCTGCACATCCGCCTGCACATACCCCAGCCCGGTGCGCGATGGCGGGTTGTTCGAGGCATCGCACACCACCGCGAAAGGCAGCGACCCGTTGGTGGTTCCCAGCATGCCCTGGCCGAGCATCGTGTTCAGGAAGGCCAGCAGCGTGCCGCGAATCCGGCGGAACAGCGTCTCGTTGACCAGTTGGCCGACATACTGACCCATCCCCGCCGACAGGGTGGCCGCGATGTAATTGGTCATGCGGGTGTAGTTGTCGCCGTTGGTGGCGCTGTCGGACGAGGCGTTGAACCCGCCGCGCACGCCCCAGAACGCCCCGCCCGGCTGCGGATTGGCGATCACGTCGATCCCGGCCGACATCAGTGCCGAAAGATCGGCCGAGGAATAGGTGCTTGTGGTCCCCGATACGGCGCGCCCCGATTTCTGGCTGCCGACGACGCCATAGAGCGGCTTGTTCAGCGAACTCTGCTCGGGCGAGAGATTGGCGAGCCGCCCGGCCGCAAAACCCTGCGGCGAGACCAGGCGGGTCAGTCCGTTCGCCTGATCGTACCACCAGATCCAGTCGCCGAACATCACCTTGGCGGCATAGGAATCGATCCCCGCCGCCTGTTTCGCCGCGACGGCATTGGCGATCGTGTCGCCCGGCGGACCGGCGAGGATCATGTAACAGCCTTCCTCAAGGCCGAAGGCGATCGTCGGGCTCCACTGCGTCGGATCGTCGAGATCGGCGAGCACCGCGAGTCCGCAACCCTGCCCGCGCAGCGCATACATCCCGCTCCGCGGCAGCGTGTCCTGGCCTACCAGCGACGCCGCGGTGAGCCCTCCCGCGCCATCGCTGCCCGGCGTGCCCGCCGAGAACGGATAGACACCGGGCGCCGGCGGGAACGACGACGTGCCCGCGCTCGCCACCACCAGCTCCGAGGCGCCGCGCAGCGGCCCCGTCCCCGCGTTCACCGCATTCGCCGCCGCCTGCCAGAACGCCGCCCCGGTGCCGGTGATGTTGTCGAACACTTCCGGCGTGCGCCCCGGCAGCGCCACGGTCAGCCGCCAGCTATTGGCCGCCGCCCCGGCCGAAACCGTCACCGTGATCGCGTTGCCGAGCGATCCGGTATACAGCGCCGTCAGCGTCAGCGCGCCCAGAATGGAAACCGCGGCCGCGGTGTCGGTGCCGTCGCTCACCCGCACGCAGCGGAAATTCGACGCCCCCTGCTGCACCGCCACGGCCACCGCCGTGCCCATGTCGTATTGCCGCGCCATCACCGGCCCGAAGGACGCGGCATACTCCCCCATCGAACCGACAATCATCGGCTCGCCCACCGGCCCCCAGGATGCCGAACCGACCACGCCAAGCACATCGGTCGGCACGCCATTGAGCAGCAGCGTCTGCGGCGGCACGATCTGCACATAAAGGTCGGGGACGATCAGCGCCGTCGTGTTCAGCGCGCCCGCCTGCGATATCGGCATGCCTCAGCCCTCCGCCGCAACCCGCACGACCGACCCCGCCCGGGCGGACGCCAGCACGGCGGCGATCTTCGCCTCGTCGACAATCGTGTCGCCCCGCCTGAAGCCCTCGAACGGCTTCAGCACCACCAGTTTGATCTTCATCGTCTCTCCTTCAGCCGGTCATGCCGGCGATGAACGCGCCATCCGCCGCGATCCCGCCGACCCCGAACAGCATGGCCGGCGTCGTCATCGCCTCGGTCGTCGGATATTCCGCGTCGTAAATGAGGTCCCGCCGGTACAGCCCGGCATCGATCGACTTGTCCGTGGTATCGGCGCCCACGAAGCGCAGCCGCGCCGTCGCGCCATCGGCGAGGCCGATGAACTGCGGCGCCGCCAGCGCGGGGTCGATCACCGCCGCCGCCGCATCCCGCGTCAGCGGGTCCGGGCACCACAACGAAATCCGGAACGGCTGCACCTGGCGCTTGATCTCCCGCAGCGCGACGCCCCCGGCCACGACGCGGCCGATCAACCCGCGCGCCGCCGGCACGCTCAGCGTCGTCCCCGCGTAATTCACCAGCCACCCCGCCGCGCGCAACAGGGCGGCGAGGTTGCTCGCCACACTCGCCGGCGTGTCGCGCGCCTGGACCGCATAGGGAAAGATCGCGCCATCGACAGCGATGCCGGCGAGCTGCCCCGCCACGCACTGCCCCGCGAACGTCGCCGTCATCCCCGCGACACTGACCGACAGCGTCGCCGGCACCGGCGCCACCTCGATCCATTCGCGCGGGTAGCGCGTCACGTTGCGCACACCCCCCGGCTCGGCGAACACGGTGGCGTGCATCACACCGCGCGCCAGATCCGCCTCCAGCGCCGGCGCGTTCGGCATGCCGCGATAGACCCGGCACGTCACCATCCCGTCCGGCCCCGCAATGGAAGACGCCGCCGCCGTCCCCGCCGGATAGGCAGCCGTCGCGATCAGCGCGACGATCGCGGTCTCGACATCCTGCTGCCCCGCCATCAGACGATGCTCGCCGAAAGCGCGAGCCGCCAGACCCCGCCGAACAGCTCCGCCTGCTCGATCACGAACTGCCGCCCGCGCGCATCGCGCACGATATCCGCCACCGCCGGCGCCAGCCCGCCGACCGCCGCAACGGCGGCGATGTAGCCCGGCGCGCGCGTATCGTCCGGCAACCCGGCCTCGCCATGCCTGCCGCCCCGCGCCGGCAGCAGCGCCGCCGGAAATCCGGCCAGCACGCCGCGCGCCCCGGCGCCGAGAACCGCCCCATAGGGGTTGATCCCCGGCGCCGCCGGCGCCGCCGGCCGCCAGACCGACAGCGTCTCGTTGCAGCGCGCCCCCAGCACTGGCGCCGGCGGCTCGTTGCTCACCACCAGGAACGTCCCGGCGGGCCCGACGACATAATCCCCGGCGCGCACATAGGCCTGGTCCAGCACCAGCTGCCGGTAGGGCAGGCCGAGCGGCGCCGGCCCACGCGCCGAGCCCGATACCGGCAGCACCATCACGCCAAGCCGTATCAACCGGTTCGCCGCGACGATCGGGCACGCCCCGTCGCGCGGCCGATAGGCGTCGCAGATCAGACCCGCCTTGCGCGCGGCCATGCCGCCGCCGAAGGCGATCCGGTCCGCCAGCCGCGTTCCATCCATGAAGACCTCAAACGATCAGGGTGATGCCATCCGAGGGGCCAAGCGCCGGCCCCGGCGGCAGGCCGAGAAACCCGCACAGCCGCCGCCGCCACTGGTCGAACAGCGCGGCGCGGTCGCGGACCTCGTTGGCGTTGTGCTGCCAGCCCGCGGCCGCCTCGGTGTCGAGATTGCCGCTCGCCTCCGGAATCGCGACCTCCAGCGCGGCGAGCGTGGCGAGGTAGTTCGCCACCACCGCCACCTCTGCCGGCGCCAGGTTGTTCATCCGGTATTCGAGCGTGCCGTAAGCCTGGAAGAACCGCCAGGACTGGAATCCCTCCGCCCCGGCGCCATAGGCCGGATAGCCGCAGAACCGCCGCACATCGACCTTCTGCGCCTCGCTCAGCGTGCCGGGCGCGCTCGAAACACTGCCCGACATGTCAGTAGACCGATCCGTCGCCGCGGGTGAAATAGACCGTGCCGGTGCCCGAGGCGAGCACGGCGCTCGCCTCGCTCACCAGCCGCCCGGCGTCGATCAGCATCCGCCCGCCCGGCGGCAGCGGCGTATCGGCCGTGCTTGCCGGGCTCATTCCCCCGGTGCCGAGCCGCACGAACGCGACCGCGCCCGCGGCGTTGTAGACGAGCAGGCTCGACCCGCCGCCGGCAAGCGGGGTCGAGGCCGCGCTGGTCGAGGCGGCGACGGCCGCGGTGCCCGATGGCCTGAAGGGAAGCGAGGACCCGATTGACATGTGCGCACCCTCCTCAGCCGATATGCTCGATCATCACC
The DNA here is from genome assembly GCF_907164655.1 of Acidocella sp. C78. Classification (NCBI taxonomy): domain Bacteria; kingdom Pseudomonadati; phylum Pseudomonadota; class Alphaproteobacteria; order Acetobacterales; family Acidocellaceae; genus Acidocella; species Acidocella sp. C78. The sequence continues at coordinate 46,505 of NZ_CAJQZK010000082.1, read as the reverse complement.
GCGCGCTTGAAGTTGGAATTGGTCGCGGTGGGCACGGTGTTCGGCGTCGTCGTGGTGTCGGACGGCGCGCAGAACCCGCCGATCCAGTACCAGGACTGGGCGATGATCTGCTGCAACCGGTCGATCGGCTCGCGCGTGACCATGGCGACACCGTCGATGATGTTCACCAGCGCATCCTTCGGCGCGACGTCTTCCGCGCCGATGCCGGCAAAATCCGCCTCGATCAGCGCACCCTTGCCGCAGACGATCGGCCGGCGGACATACAGCCCCGCCAGCGTGGGATGCGACTGCACATAGGCCTCGGTGGTGGTGATGAACCGCAACCCGAGAAAATCGTTGATCATGCCCTGGCGGAACACCGCGTTGCTCGACGTCGCCCCCTGGAACAACTGCCGGAAGTCAGGATCGGCGAACAGCTGCCGGGCCGAGACCGGATCGAGATAACAGTTGTAGACGCCATCGATTTCCGGCACCGCGTTCTGCCGCAGCGTCGCCACCGCATCGAGCAGGGCGGACATCGTCAGCGTGTCGGTCGCCTGCAGCGCGCTGGTCGTCGCCGCCCCCTGCGGCCGGACGATCGCGCTCGCCGTCGCGGCGCGCACCGCATTGCCGGCAGCACCGTCACTCACGCTGACATCGGCCGAAAACGTCAGGGTTCCCGAAATACCCCCGGCGCTGACGACGCGTTATTCACATCCGGCGTCACGCCGATCAGTGAATACGTATTCGCCCCGACCGACACGGTCAGCGGATAGCTCGCCGAAACCGCCGTCTGTGCGCCGTTGACGAACACGGTGGTGAAGCCGCGAATATCATCGACATCGATGGTCGGCGCCGCACTCGCCAGCGTGGCGCTCACCCGCGTGTTGCCACCGAAATACGGGGCGAACAGCGCGTTGCGCGCCAGCTCGTCAAGGCTGCGCGCCGCCTGCTCGCCATTGGTCGCGGCATTCTGCAGAAACTGCGAGGCGATGCCGACCCGGCTGGTGACCATGTTCAGGTCCTGCGTCGCGGCATAGAAATTCAGCGTCACGGTATACTGCTCGACACCCCAGCCCTGCGGCGTCAGCCCGTTGTCGAGATTGGTGTTTGTCGCGGCGGCCAGCGGCGTGGTGACCGAAGGCTTCAGCCCGGCGCGGGTCTTGGTCAGCGTCTCGCCGATGCCGACCGCGAAGTTCTCGCGATCAGCCACCATCCGGTAGCCGAGCCGCGAGCGCAGCGCCTGCTCGAATTCGCGCTCGAGGAAGCCCTGCTGGATGATCGGCTGCAGCGCGGCGGGAAAATTGGAAATACCCATGTCGTGTTCCTTCTGGATAACGCAATTCGCCGCACTCCGACGCGCGGAGCACGGTTGTCTGACAACGCGTTAATATTTTGAAAGCGGCTCGCGGCCGGCTCAGGCCCCGGCCCGGCGCAGCAGTTCGGCGCGCGCCGTGCGCCACTCGGCCTCGCTCAGCTCGGTCGCATGACGCGCCCGCGGCGGCTCCGCCCGCGGCACCGACGCCGTCGAGGATGACGACGGCGCGGCGAACAGCCAGGGCTTGTCCCGCTTCAGCTGTGCCATCAGCGCCGCCGCATCCGGCGCCACGCCGCCCTCGGCTGGCGTTACAACAGCCGGATCGATCAGTCTCAGCCCGTCAAGATCGATCATGCCGGCCCTCACCGCCTCGATCCTGAGTTCCGCCCGCCTCAGCCGCTCGGCGTGTTCGCGCCGCAGCGCCTCCATCGCCTGCTCGGCCGCCATCGCCCTGGCCTGCCAGTCCTCAGAGCCGGACCGAAAAAGATAGTTGAGCGATTTCAGTAAGTTGTGATTCAGTTCGTTTGCGAAGACGGACGGAGACACGATGACCTGGACTGAAATCGCTCGGCGACGATATTGCCGGGCCGGATTGCGCTACGCAAGCGACCTCACCGACGCTGAATGGGCCATGATCGAGCCGTTCATGCCCGCTCCGCAGCATCGAGGCCGACCCCGAAGGGTGGCGCTTCGAAGGATTGTGGAGGCCATCTTCTACATGCTGGCAACCGGCTGTCAGTGGCGCCAGATCCCGAAGGAATTCGCTCCGTTCACCACCGTGCAGGGGTATTTCTACCGCTTCTGTCGTGACGGCACGTTCGATCGCATCAATCACGTCCTAGTCATGCAGGCGCGGGAAATGGCCGGACGCGAGGCTTCGCCCACAGCCGGTGTGATCGACAGTCAGTCGGTCAAGACCACCGAAGCCGGCGGGCCGCGCGGGTTCGATGCCGGAAAGAAGATCAAGGGCCGCAAGCGCCACATCATCACAGATACAATCGGCCACCTCGTCGGTGCCGTCGTTCATCATGCCGGTATTCAGGACCGCGACGGGGCGCCCGACGTGCTCAAATCCGTCAAATCCCTGTATCCCTGGTTGCGGCACATATTCGCTGACGGCGGTTATGCCGGTCCTAAACTCAATGGACGCCTCGCCAAAATCGGCAAATGGACCATACAGATCGTAAAGCGCTCCGACGCCGCGAGCGGGTTTGAACTCCTGCCGCGGCGCTGGGTGGTAGAAAGAACCTTCGCCTGGCTCGGCAGATGCCGACGTCTCGCAAGGGATTTCGAGGCCACCGTTACCAGCGCCACCGCATGGCTCTTCCTCGCCCATATCCGCCTGCTCACACGAAAAATCGCCCGTCACCGATAGTCGCACTACCATTCAGATTCGGGCTCTCAGGCTCCGCCTGCGGCTCGTCAGGCGGCCCTCGTGCTCCGCGAATTCGTCGCTCATGCCTCGTTCCGTTCCAGTTGGTCCCCCTCATCGGCGATGCGCGCGAGTTCCGCCGCCGCATCCCCGATCACATGACTGGCGGCGAGACTCTTCACCGCCGTCTCGCGCGACATCTGACCCGCATTGACCAGCGTCGCGATCGCCTGCGCCTCCTTCAGCCGGTCATCGGCCGAGGCGGCATACCAGCGCGGCCAGCGCAGACTCAGCCGCAGGTCGGGATCGACCCGCGGCACCGTCCGGCCCATCACCCTCACATCGAACCGCGCCGCCGCCCGCAACGCCATCCGCAGCAGCGGCAGCAACCCACCCTCGCCATAGGCAATCCGCAGATTGTCGGCGAGCCAGATCAGTCCCTGGTTCATCAGCTCCAGCGCCCGACCCGATTGCGGCGCTGTCAGCCGATCGGCGCTGGCGCGATTGCCATGCACGCTCTCCAGCGCGAACTCGCGCAGCGTGCGGACATAATCGATCACTGCGGCCGAGGCGGTGCCGCCGATCTCCAGCAGCTTCGCATCGCCCTTTTCCGAAACGATCAGCGCATTCCCCGCACCCTTGACCATCTCGCGGTCGGTCGTCGCCGGCTCCTTGATCAGCAGCGTCGGATCGGAGGCATATTTCAGCCCGCGCCCGGCCTGCGACAGCTGATAGTCGATCTCGATGGACGTCTCGATCGCGGCGCGGAACGTGCAGGCGCCGTCGACCCCCTCGCCACCCGGCAGGTTGCGGATCCACACGATCGGCACGAATCCGAGGCCATGCCGCACGCTCCGTGCCCGGTCCGGCTCGGCGGGCAGGCCGGCGCCCACCGGCACCGGCTCGAACCAGATCTCGGCTTGCGCGTCCCAGCGCCGCTGGAACCAGTAGGTCTGAGCGGGATCGACCCCCTCATAGCCCTGGCCAATCAGCTCGGCGCCGCGCACCTTGTAGAGTTCGGTCACCTGTTCGAGCGTGTCTGGCGCATCCTCCCGCCAGCGCGGCGTCAGGTATTGCGTCTCCATCACCGAGCAGAAGAACCGCCCCTTCAGCACCCGCAGCAAAATCGCCACCGAGCCGACCGAGCCGCGCAACGCCGCGTCGATCATCACCTCATTGAGCCGGCATTCACCCAGAATGTCGGCCAGCAGCGTCTCGGTCGCCGGGTCCGCGCACTCGACCGCAGGGAAATGCCCGCGCTGAACAGCAGCGAAACCGAATCCTCCACCACGATCCGGCACAGGCCGTAGCGCACCGAAGGCCGCCGCGCCCGCAGCGGAACATACTCGCCCGCCCCGTTGCGCTCCTCCTGGAACGCGTAGGGCAGCGCGTCATAGATCGTCCCCTCCAGCACCCGGCGATAGATCTCCAGCCGCCGCGCCCGCGGCGCGAGGTGCGGATCGGCCGGAATCGTCTGGCAGATCGTCTCGAACATGAATTCAGCGTCCCATCATGGAAATCTTCGTCATCCGCGCCGCCGCTGGCGCCTGCCCGAGCATCGCCTCGGCGCGTGCCAGCGCATCCACCTGGTCGTCCTTCTCGCCGTTCGGAAAGGTCCGCAGCTCGGCCACGAAGGCGTCGGTCCAGGCGGCGCGCAGCACCCGCGTCCTGCCGGCGCCGATCCGCGCCGCCGCCGGCAAGGCCCGCGTCTGTTTCGATCCGGATTCCGGGCTCGCAATCACCGTGAACCCTTCCAGAACCCGGCGCAGATGCGCCACCTGCGCCACACCGGCCTGCCCCGGGTCCTGCGGCAGCGCGATCGCCGTCCCCGGCCCGTCCGCCTCGGCGGTCGCCCGCAACAAGGCCTCGACCGCCGCCGGCCCCGCCCGTACCCGCACCACATCCAGCACGACATGCGTGCCATCGGCGGCCAGCCCGAGCTTCAGCCCCACGGTCCAGTCCGGATTGCCGCCGGCGGATGCCGCCGTCGCCGCCAGGTCCCAGGCGCGCACGGCCCGCCGCATCGACGAAGCCGATCCGGTCAAGCTCGAACAACGACCCGCCATCGCGCATCGGCCGCTGCTGATACAGGGCGGCGAACACGCGCTCGCCCACCGTCGCCCGCCGCCGCGCGATCTCCCGCTCATCCTCCCAGTCGGGCCAGAGCGCCTCGCCCGGCGCCCGCCCGAGCGGATCGTCGGCCTCCGCCAGTGCCGGCAGCCGCAGCACCGTCCAGCCGCCATCCCTGGCCATCAGCCGCCCGGCAAGATCGTCCTCATGCCAGCGCGTCATCACCAGCACGACCCGCCCGCCCGGCTTCAGCCGCGAGAGCAGTTCGGCGCGGTACCAGTCATACAGCGCATCCCGCGCCGCCCGGCTGTCCGCCTCGGCCCAGGATTTCACAGGGTCGTCGATCAGGATCAGATCCGCCCGCCGCCCGGTGATCGGCCCGCGCACGCCGGCGGCGAAATACTGCGCGCCACCCTGCAACGAAAACCGCCCCGCCGCCCGGTTGGTCGGGTCGAGACACAGGCCGAACTCATCGCCCTGCTCGGCGATCAGCATGCGCAGGCGGCGGCCGAAATGCCCGGCGAGCGACGCCGTGTGACACGCCGCGATCACCTCGCTCGCCGGATGGCGGGTGAACCAGAATGCCGGAAACAGCACCGAGGCATAGGTCGATTTCGCCGCCCCCGGCGGCATCTGCACCATCAGCCGGTCCACCTCGCCGCTCGTGACGCGCTCCAGCGCGTCGATCAGCGCGAGGTGATGCCGTTCCGGCCGCTGCCCTCGCGGCGCCAGCATGGTCATGCAGAACCGCCAGAAATCCGAAGCCGGTTCCGCTTCCGCATCCGTCCCGCCGCCGCGCCTCATTCGCCGCGCCGCGCACAGAACCGCATCATGACCGCAGGGATAGCCCAAAGCGGGGCGGGTGGGAAAGAGATAAAAACGTTATGTTAGATTTTTTATTCCCAACGGCATTGCCAGCCGCGCCGCCGGCTTATCGGAAGCCGAACGTCACGCCCATTTCGCCGCGCGCGGCGAAGGTTCCGCTCGTCGGCTCGTACACCCCGTTGGACGGTTTCGACCCGGCATAGTTGAAATGCCGCATCTCCAGCCCGGCGAAAACGTGCCAGACATTGTCGAGCCGCCAGTCCGCGCCCAGCCGCACCTCTTCCTCGCCGCTGGTGCCGAACCCGCCCGAAAGGCCAAGCGCCGGCGCGGATACCCCGCCGCCCAGCACCGCCAGCCCCTCTGCCGCCGCCGAAAGCACCAGCCGCCCCGACGCCGCATAGTCGAGCTTTGCTCCAACCCCGGCCAGCACCGCGTGATAAAAACTGCCATACCCGCTGCCGCCGCCGACATTGCGCGACCAGCTCTGATACCCGATCGCGACGAAGGGCAGCACACTGATCGCCCGACCGAGCGGCACCGCCGCGCCGAGCTGCACCTCGACATGATTGAACCGCGCGCTGTCCGACTGGTCATAGGGTCGCGGCGCACCGGCGCCACCCTGCAGATATCCCTGATAGCCGAGCGCCCCGCCCGCGAAATCGTAGACGACGCCGGTATAGATGTCGCGCATCCCGAGCGCCGGCCCCAGCCGCGAGACACCGGCGCTGAAGCCGGGCAGCACGCCGCTTTCCCGGTCAACTCCGCCGCTCTCGCGATACGTATATCCGCTCGCCGTCACCCCGAGCGACACTCTTGTCTCGCTCGCCGCGATCGCGGGGTTCACGCCCTGGGCGCGGGCGACGGCGAATGGCGGCGCAACACCAAGCGCCACACCCAGCACGAGAAGGAATTGTCGCGTCACGCCCGCCATTTCAGTCACCCCTGCGCAATACATCTTATCGCATGGATGACTGAACGTATCCTTAACCGCGCCGCAGGGCTGCAATTCGGGTAAGTGTGTCACCTCGGCGCCACGCTCGCCGCCAGCCGCTCCCGCGCATCGCTCAGTGAAGCTGGAACATATGCGGGCTGCGCATCTCCCCTGGCGTGATCAGCGCGGCCGTGCCCACCCGCACCGAATGCAGCCTGCCCTCGATCTGCCTGCTCCAGAAATCGAGAAACCGGTGCAGCACCGGATAGCGCGGCGCGATGTCGAGATCCTGCCACACGTAACTCTGCAACACGCCCGGATGGTCGGGCAGGTGGTAGAGAATTTCGGCTGTCGTCAGCCGGTATCCTTCGAGCTGTCGGCTCATCATCATGGTCTGTCTCCGTCGCGCTGTCATCGGCGGGCCGTGCCAGTCCGCTCCTCCTGACCATGACGATGCCATGACACCCCGGTGTTTGGCAAGAAAAATCTTTTTTATCAATACTTTAGCACTCGTCACCCGCAAGTGCTGCCGGGCTTGACATCCATGGCCCGCAACCTTATCCTTTGGCACTCTCCCGGAGAGAGTGCTAGCAAGCATCCGGTGCCTATCGAGAGGGCCGGCGCTGCTGAGCCCGAAACTGTTGCAACAGACTTCTGAAGTCAGGAGCGAGCCACATGAAATTCCGTCCCCTGCACGACCGCGTGGTCGTTCGCCGGCTGAACGCCGAGGAAAAGACCGCCGGCGGCATCATCATCCCCGACACCGCCAAGGAAAAGCCGATGGAAGGCGAAGTCATCGCCGTCGGCCCGGGTGCCCGCAACGAAACCGGCGCCGTCGTCGCGCTCGACGTCAAGGCCGGCGACCGTATCCTGTTCGGCAAGTGGTCGGGCACCGAGGTCAAGATCGACGGCGAAGAGCTGCTGATCATGAAGGAATCCGACATCATGGGCATCATCGAGGGTACGGCTTCGAAGAAGAAGGCCGCCTGATCACCCCCGGTTTCCCCTCCGATATCGTATAAAGGAAGTTACACATGGCTGCTAAAGACGTCCGCTTCTCGGCCGACGCCCGCGAACGCCTCATCCGCGGTGTCGACCTGCTCGCCAACGCGGTGAAGGTCACCCTCGGCCCGAAGGGCCGCAACGTCGTCATCGAGAAGAGCTTCGGTTCGCCCCGCATCACCAAGGACGGTGTGACGGTCGCGAAGGAAATCGAGCTCGCTGACAAGTTCGAGAACATGGGCGCGCAGATGGTGCGCGAAGTGGCCTCGAAGACCAACGACCTCGCCGGTGACGGCACCACCACCGCGACCGTCCTCGCCCAGGCGATCGTCCGCGAGGGTGCGAAGGCGGTTGCCGCCGGCATGAACCCGATGGATCTGAAGCGCGGCATCGACAAGGCGGTCAACGCCATCGTCGAGGAGCTCAAGAAGCGCACCAAGAAGATCACGACCCCGAGCGAAACCGCCCAGGTCGGCACCATCTCCGCCAACGGCGAAGCCGAGATCGGCAAGATGATCTCCGAGGCGATGCAGAAGGTCGGCAACGAGGGCGTCATCACGGTCGAGGAAGCCAAGGGCATCCAGACCGAGCTCGACGTCGTCGAGGGCATGCAGTTCGACCGCGGCTACGTCTCGCCCTACTTCATCACCAACCCGGAAAAGATGGTCGCGGATCTCGACAGCCCGTACATCCTGATCCACGAGAAGAAGCTCTCCGGCCTGCAGCCGATGCTGCCGCTGCTCGAAAGCATCGTCCAGTCCGGCAAGCCGCTGCTGATCATCGCCGAAGACGTCGAGGGCGAGGCGCTCGCCACCCTGGTCGTCAACAAGCTGCGTGGCGGCCTCAAGATCGCCGCCGTCAAGGCGCCCGGCTTCGGTGACCGCCGCAAGGCCATGCTGGAAGACATCGCGATCCTCACCGGCGGCCAGGTCATCAGCGAAGATCTCGGCATCAAGCTCGAGACCGTCACGCTGAACATGCTCGGCCGCGCGAAGAAGGTGCTGATCGAGAAGGAAAATACCACGATCGTCGAAGGTGCCGGCAAGAAGTCCGACATCACCGGCCGCTGCAACCAGATCCGCGCGCAGATCGAGGAGACCACCTCGGACTACGACCGTGAGAAGCTGCAGGAGCGTCTGGCGAAGCTGGCCGGCGGCGTTGCCGTCATCCGCGTCGGCGGCGCCTCGGAGACCGAGGTGAAGGAGCGCAAGGACCGTGTGGACGACGCGCTGCACGCGACCCGCGCCGCCGTCGAGGAAGGCATCGTCCCGGGTGGCGGTGTGGCCCTCGCCCGCGCCTCGCTCGCGATCAACAAGCTCAAGGCCGATAACGACGACCAGCGCTTCGGCATCGACATCATCCGCAAGGCGGTGCTCGCGCCGATGCGCCAGATCGCCGAGAACGCCGGTGAAGACGGCGCCGTGATCTCCGGCAAGGTGCTCGACAACGACGACTACAGCTTCGGCTTCGATGCCCAGTCCGGCGAGTTCAAGGACATGGTGAAGGCCGGCATCATCGACCCGACCAAGGTCGTCCGCACCGCGCTGCAGGACGCCGCCTCGGTCGCCGGCCTGCTCATCACGACCGAAGCGATGGTCGCCGAGCGTCCGGAAAAGAAGGCCCCGCCGGTGGCGACGCCGGAATGGGCGGCATGGGCGGCATGGGCGGCATGGATTTCTGATCCACCGCTCCAGGCTCCGGCCCGGAACAAGGAAAGCCGTGGGGGCAACCTCACGGCTTTTCTCTTGCGCGCGGCCAGTCTTCCGGCGCGCTTTTAGAGCACGTTCCGCTCCATCAGGATCGGATGTCGTGCTCTATCTTGTTGATAATTAAAGCATCTTTATCCGATCAGATGATCCCATCCGATCGGATAAAGATGCTCTAACGCTGCGGCGAATCCGCCGCACCAGCACGATCGCCAGCCACGCGACGATCGCCGGCCCGGCCATCGATACCCCCAGAAATCCGAGCGAAACCACGATCCCCGGCAGCAGCCACGCCGCCAGCACCGCGCCCTCGCCCGGCAGAAACCCGTCCCTGATCCCTCGCGCGCCAGCAGCATGGCCGCGATCGCGACTGGAACCATGTCATAATCATAGGCAAACGGCGTCGCGAGCAGCACCAGCGTCAGGCTGAGCGCGAGGCGCAGCGCCGGCGGCGCCGGCCGCGACCACAGCCACCACATCGCCCCGGCGGCCAGCGCCGTTGCCACCCCTTGCAGCCCGGTCGCGAGCGCAACACCCGCCCCACTCACCCGCGCCGCCATGAACATCGTTGGCATCATCAACTGATAGAGCTGACGATGGCCGGACAGCAGCAGCAGATGCGTCATGTAAGGCCGGGTCGCGGCGAAAAATCCGCTCCAGCTTCCCGCGCCCAGCACAAGCGCGCTCAGCCCCGCCAGCGCCGCCGCCGTCACCACCGCCGCGACAACCGCCCGATACTGCCGCGCCGCGAGCAGCGCCACCGGCACCAGCAGCCCGAGCTGCGGCTTGATCGTCAGCACGCCGAACATCACCCCCGCCGCCACCGGCGCGCGGTCCAGCAGCCCGAACCCGCCCGCCAGCAGGCTGGCGGTCAACGCGCCGTTCTGCCCATCGAGCAGCGTCTCCGCCGCCGCCGGGCTCACCAGCACGGCCAGCGCCGGCACCGCGCCGATCCCGAGCCGCCGCAACACGCCGAACAACAGCGCCAGCGTTCCGCCAAGCCACAGTCCGAAAGCCGGCAACAGCCCCAGAAAACCGAGCGGCAGCAGCAGGAGCAGGAAGGATGGCGGATAGCTCCAGGTGTTCACGTCCTGCGCTGGCGCGAACCGCGCCTGAAGCCAGCGGTGGAACGCCGCCGGGTCGAAGGGCAGCGCCGCGTGCCCCTCCCGAACCGCCCGCGCCGCGCCCCAGAAATCGACGAAATCGCGCACCACCACGGCGCCGTTCGGCGCGGTCAGGCTGGCCGGGAAATTCCGCCAGGTCATCGCCCCGTAGCGTGCCGCCGGATACAGGCAAACCGCCATGAAGCCGAGCACGAGCAGCCACCGCCCGGCCCGGCCCGCGGGCATCAGTCGCGTGTCTGCGGGTTGTCGAACCGTGGCGAGCGCATCCGCTGGATCGCCTCGCGCAGCGCGCCCGCCAGATCCCGCCGCGCCGCATCCCCGAGCGCAAGCCCGACGATGTGCCGCGCTTCCCGATTCGCGACCCAGACGAGCGGATTGCTCCCCGGCTGCTCCTCGATCTCGACGCGCAGCCATCCCGGCGCCAGCCGCACCTCGCTCCGCCGGCCGCCCGGCGTGGTTCTGGTGATGGTCAGCGCCTCGTCGGTCAGCACGATCGCCTCCGATGCCTTCGCCGCACGCATGTTCATCGCATAGAGCGTGACCGCCAGCAGCAGATCCGCGCCGTTGAACCCGATCACCATGACCGCCCCCAGCCGCCACATCAGGCTGGTCACCAGCAACGATCCGGCCGCCATCAACGCGAACACGATGAACATGCCCCGCCGGCTCATGCTCCGGTGCGGCGTCAGCATCGCCTGAAAGATCGGCCGCCCTGGCGTCGCCACGGCCATGCTCGCAATTTCCGACATCACCCTATCTTCGCATCGAATCACGGTTCCGCAAGCGCCGGCGCTTGCCAAAATCCCGCCCGAACCGCACTAATCGCCAATGCCGTCCGAAGCCGCACAGCCGCCGCAGCGCCGCACCACCCGCAGCACCGCGCGCAAAATGAAGACGGCGGATATCCGCCCCTTCCTCAACGCCATCGCCGCCGGCAACCCCGATCCCCGCACCGAACTGCAGTATTCCGACCCCTTCACCCTCCTCGTCGCCGTCGTCCTCTCCGCGCAGACGACCGACGCAGCGGTGAACAAGGCGACCCCCTTCCTGTTCGCCGCCGCCCCCACCCCGGCGGCGATGGCGGCCCTCGGCGCCGAGGGCATCGGCCCGCATATCCGCTCGATCGGCCTCTGGCAGTCCAAGGCGAAGAACGTCGCCGCCCTCGCCCAGCTCCTCGTCGAGCGGCATGGCGGCGCGGTCCCGGCCGAGCGCGAGGCGCTCGAAGCCCTGCCCGGCGTCGGCCGCAAGACCGCGAATGTCGTGCTCAACGAAATCTTCGGCCAGCCCACCATGGCGGTGGACACCCATATCTTCCGCCTCGGCAACCGCACCGGCCTCGCCCCCGGCAAGACCGTGCGCGAAGTCGAGGATGGCCTGGTCAAGCGCATCCCGCCCGACCTGCTGCGCCGCGCCCATCACTGGCTGATCCTGCACGGGCGCTATGTCTGCAAGGCCCGCCAGCCCGAATGCTGGCGCTGCCCCGGCGCGCAATGGTGCGTCTTCACCCCCAAACCAGCAACACCCGCCAGGAGCCGCCGGACATGAGCGCGTCGACCGGCTTCCGCCTCGCCAAAACCCTCGGCCTCGCCGCCGTCGTCGCCTCCGCCGTCACCCAGGAATACGGCGCCGGAATCAACTTCGTGGTCCCCCAGAGCCTCGGCGTCTATCCCGGCATCGGCGCGCTGGTGCCGCTGGCGATGTTCGCGACCGGCCTGGTGATCTTCCTGAAGGTCTTTCTCTACGCCCGGTTCTCCCGCGCCATGCCGCGCGCGGGCTCCTCCTATGTCTGGACGGTGCGCGCCCTCAACCTGCCGCTCGGCTTCATCCTGCATTTCGTCTGGTGGGCCAGCATCACCGCGGCGATGGGCTTCATCGCCTTTGCCTTCGGCAATTTCCTCGGCAACGCGATGGTCAATGCCGGCTTCGCCGCCGGCCACATGCTGCTCTCGAAACCCGGCCATCTCGCCCTCGGCCTTGCCGCGCTCTGGATCATCTACGGCATCCATGTCGCCGGCATCCGCGATTACGGCCGCCTCGTCATCATCCTGCTCGCCCTCGTCGTGGTCACCGCCCTGACCGTCGGCATCATCGGCTTCGCCGCCGACCCCGCCGCCCTGCTGCACACCGCCGCGGCGCGCACCGGCATCGCCTTCACCCGCCCGGCCGCCACCCCACCCTTCGACCCGCACGCCTTCCTCGCCGTCTGCACCCTGTTCATCTTCGCCTATGGCGGGCTGTCCGGCGCGCCCGCCCTGTCGGGCGAGACCGAGCACGCCGAAACCGTGATGCCGCGCGGCATCGTCATCGCCTGGCTCACCTCGGTCGTGCTGTTCTCGCTGGTCGCCGCGGCACTGCTGCACGCCGTGCCCTGGTGGGCGGCGCTGGACCTCATCCGCCACAAGCACGCCTCCCTCGTCACCGCCCCCGGCATCATCGGCCTCGCCGCCCCGCGCCCCCTCGCCGCAGCACTCGACCTCGTGATCGCGCTCATCGTCGGCAAGACGCTGGCGCCGCAGATGGTCGTCACCTCGCGCATGCTCTTCGCCTGGGCCGAGGACGGGCTGATCCCCGCCCGTTTCGCCGAAACCTCGCGCCGCCGCGCGCCGGTCGCCGCCCTCACCCTCACCGTCGTGCTCGCATCGCTCTTCCTCGTGCAAGCGACCTATATCGGCTGGGCCTTCGGCATCGTCGCCCGCTCGGTCACCATCCTGCTGGTCTGGCTCGCCGTCGCCTGCGCCGCGCTCAACCTGCGCTACAACCCCCGCCATGCCAGCCATGGCTGGTCGGAACCCTTCCGCCGCGGCGTCATGGTCGTGCCGGTCGCCCTGCTCTCGATCGTCGTCACCATCGCGCTGATCCGCTCGGTGCTGGTGCTGCCCCACGCGCCCTTCTACGTCCAGCCGCTGTTCCAGGGCGGGGTGATGGCGCTGATCGGCACGGCGCTCTATCTCCGCGCCCGCAGCGTCGCCCCCGGCCTCGCCGCCATCACCGCAACGCTCCCCCTCGAATAGCGCCCCCTTCCGCGCCGCGCCGCAACGCCATATACGAACCGCATGGCAGCGGTCCGACAATTTCTGAAAATGCACGGCGCCGGGAACGATTTCGTCGTTCTCGATGCCCGCGCGCACCCGCTCGACCTCGCTCCCGCCGCCGCCGCCCGCATCGCCGACCGTCACCGCGGCGTCGGCTGCGACCAGATCATCCTGATCGAGCCTGACGACGACGCCGCCGCCTTCATGCGCATCCTCAACGCCGATGGCTCGGAATCCGGCGCCTGCGGCAACGCCACACGCTGCGTCGCCGCCCTGCTCGCCGCCGAAACCGGCGCCCGCCGCCTCGTCATCCGCACCAATGCCGGCCTGCTGCCCGCCGACATCAAGGGCCCCACCCTGGTCGAGGTCGACATGGGCGCGCCGAAACTCGGCTGGGAAGACATCCCCCTGGCAGAGCCGGCGGACACGCTCTCGCTCCGCCTCGCCCTCGGCCCGGTGCAGAACCCCGCCGCCTGCTCGATGGGCAACCCCCACGCCACCTTCTTCGTCGACGACCTGACCCACCTGCCGATCGAGACGATCGGCCCGAAGCTCGAACGCGCCCGCCTCTTCCCCGCGCGCGCCAATATCGGCTTCGCCCGGATCGACGCGCCGGACCGCATCCGCCTGCGCGTCTGGGAACGCGGCGCCGGCCTCACCCTGGCCTGCGGCTCCGGCGCCTGCGCCGCCCTGGTCAACGCCCATCGCCGCGGCCTCGCCGCCCGCCGCGCCGAGATCGAGATGGACGGCGGAACCCTCACCCTCACCTGGCGCGAGGACGGCCACGTCCTGATGGAAGGCCCCGTCGCCCTGGTCTTCGAGGGCGAGCTGGACGCCGGGATGCTCGCGCCATGAGCCTCGACATCCTCACCTTCGGCTGCCGCCTCAACGCCTTCGAGAGCGAGGTGATGCGCAGCCATGCCGAGGCCGCCGGGCTCGGCGACGCCGTCATCGTCAACACCTGCGCCGTCACCGCCGAGGCCGAGCGCCAGGCCCGCCAGGCCATCCGCCGCGCCCACCGCGCCGCGCCCAGCGCGAAAATCATCGTCACCGGCTGCGCCGCGCAGATCGACCCCGCCTCGTGGTCGAGCATCGAGGGTGTCGCCCGCGTCCTCGGCAACGCCGAGAAGCTCACGCCCGAGGCCTGGCGGTCCGAAGCGCCGGTCCTCGTCGCAGACATCATGCAGCTCCGCCAGACCGCCGCCCACCTGATCGAGGGCTTCGGCACCCGCGCGCGCGCCTTCATCGAGGTGCAGCAGGGCTGCGATCACCGCTGCACCTTCTGTATCATCCCCTATGGCCGCGGCCCCTCGCGCTCGATCCCGCTCGGCGCCGTGGTCGAACAGGTCCGCACCCTCGTCGCCAACGGCTACAACGAGGTCGTGCTCACCGGCGTCGACCTCACCTCCTACGGCGCCGACCTGCCGGGCGCGCCGAAACTCGGCCAGCTCTGCCGCCGCCTGCTCGCCGCCGTGCCGGACCTGCCGCGCCTGCGCCTCTCCTCGATCGACCCCGCCGAGATCGACGACGATCTCTGGCGCCTGATCGAAACCGAACCCCGGCTGATGCCGCATCTGCACCTCTCGGTGCAGGCCGGATCGGACCTCATCCTCAAGCGCATGAAGCGCCGCCATCTCCGCCACCACGTCATCGAATCCGCCGCCCGCGCCCGCGCGCTCCGCCCCGGCATCGCCCTCGGCGCCGACCTCATCGCCGGTTTCCCCACTGAAACCGAGGCGCATTTCGCCGAAACCCTCGCGCTGGTCGACGATGCCGGGCTCGACTATCTCCACGTCTTCCCCTTCTCCGCCCGCAAGGGCACGCCCGCCGCCCGCATCCCCGCTTTGCCGATGGCCGAGCGCCGCGCCCGCGCCGCCCGTCTGCGCGAGGCCGGCGCCCGGCGCGCCGAGGCCCGCTTCCGCGCCATGACCGGCACCACCGTCACCGCGCTGGCCGAAACCGAAACCACCGGCCACACCGAAACCTTCGCGCCGATCCGCTTTTCGCTCCCCGTCACCCCGGGCGCGCTCGTCACCACAAGGATCACCGGCGCGGATGCCACCGGCGTGACCGCAGGAGCGGAATAATGGCGCTCGGCTTTCTCTCGCGGCTCAAATCCGGCCTGACCCGCAGCACCCAGAAGCTCGCCGCCGGCATCACCGACACCTTCACCAAGCGCAAGCTCGACGACGCGGCGCTCGAAGAACTCGAAGACCTCCTGATCACCGCCGATCTCGGCCCCGCCGTCGCCGCCCGCGTCATCCGCGCCTTCCGCCGCACCCGCTTCGGCCAGGACGTTTCGCCGCCGGAAATCCGCGCGTCGCTGGCCGAGGAGGTTGCGAAAATCCTCGCCCCCGTCGCGCAGCCGCTCGATATCGACCGGCGCAAAAACCCGTTCGTCATCCTGATGGTCGGCGTCAACGGCACCGGCAAGACCACCACGATCGGCAAGCTCGCCCAGTCCTATGCCGAGGCCGGCGCCAAACCCCTGCTCGTCGCCGGCGACACGTTCCGCGCCGCCGCGGTCGAACAGCTCCAGGTCTGGGGCGAGCGCACCGGCGCGCCGGTGATGACCGGCCCCGCCAACGCCGACCCCGCCGGCCTCGCCTTCGACGCGATCGCCCGCGCCCGGCACGACGGGCACGACATCGTGCTGATCGACACCGCCGGCCGCCTGCACAACAAGGCGGCGCTGATGGAGGAGTTGCGCAAGATCATCCGCGTCATCCGCAAGCAGGACGAAACCGCCCCCCACGCCGTGCTGCTGACGCTCGACGCCACCACCGGCCAGAACGCCATCGCCCAGGTCGCCACCTTCAAGCAGATGGTCGATCTCACCGGCCTGATCGTCACCAAGCTCGACGGCTCGGCCCGCGCCGGCGTCGTCGTCGCCCTGGCCGAAACCGCCGCCCTGCCGATCCATGCCGTCGGCGTCGGCGAACAGGCGGCCGATCTCCGCCCCTTCGACGCGACCGACTTCGCCCGCGCCCTCACCGGCGCCGACGCCGACCGCCCCGCCTGAAGCCTTGCGCCGTCAGGGATCATCCCGAAACCCGACGACCCGCGCATTGCTGAATTTCAGCGGCGATTTGCTGACACCAAATGGCGAACTGCCGTAACGTGACGGCTCGCGCCGCTCCGCCTCACCAGTCGCGGCGATGCCAGTGGTGCCAGCGATGCCAGTGGTCATACGGCCGATATCCGCCATCATATCCCGCGCCGCGCCCATGCAACGGCGCATTGTCCGGCCGCGCGCCGATGAAGCGCCGATAGGCGGAAATCCAGTCCCGCGCGATCATCCGCCGCGCCTCGTCCAGCCCCAGCCGGTGCGCGCAGACCAGCCGCGCCAGCCGCGCCTCCAGCCGGTCCTTCGCATAGGAGCCCCACTGCCCCGGCCCGAGATGCGGCTCCGGCCAGAGATTCGCCGGGCTGGTCGGCGAGCCGCCGAGCGCGAGCGGGATCAGGTGATCCTCCTCGTATTTCCAGGGCCGCGAATCCTCATAGCCATAGCGCCGGATCTGCGCCGCCTTCAGCGGCTCGGTATAGGACACCGGCGGCCGCACCGTCCGCGTCCAGCCGCGCCGGCAGATCGTCGCACCGATCGTCGCCCCGCTCACCGCGGGGTTGATCGCCCCCGGCGTCAGCGCCGGATCGGGCAGTGGCGAAGCCGCCCGCGCTGCCGCCATCCCGCCGGCCAGTACCCAGGCTGCCGCGACCAGGCCGATCCATCTCATGTCCAGAACCATAACTCGAACATAACGTGAACTGGTTAATATCAGATCAAAGAAACGAGCCCCGCGCGCAATTTGGCCATCGCCCGCTCCAGCTTTTCCGGGCTCTGCGCAAAGCAGATCCGCAAATGCCCCTCGCCCGCCGCGCCGAACGCGATCCCCGGCGCCACCGCCACCTTGTGCGCGATCGCGAGATGCCGTGCCAGCTCCAGGCTGTCCGCCACCCCCTCGATCCGCGCGAAGGCGTAGAGCCCGGCCGGCGGCGCGCTGTAGCGCACGCGGTTGAGCCCGGCGAGCCCGGCGCCGACGATCGCCCGCCCCTCGGCGCAGAACGCCCGGAACCCGGCGACATAGTCCTCGCACTCCAGCGCCGCGCGCGCCGCCTCCTGCGCGAAGGGCGCCACGCCGGAATGCGTCGCCTCGATCAACTCGCCCACCGCGTCCCGCTCGCCCTCCGGCAGCACCAGCCAGCCGACGCGGAATCCCGTCATCGCCCAGGTCTTCGACACCGAATTGACGACGATCACCCGATCCTGCGGCCCCGCATGGTCCAGCGCCGAGGGCGCCGCCGGCCGGCCGTCGAAACTCAGCCGCGAATACACCTCGTCCGACAGCAGCCACACGCCCCGCCGCCGGCAGATCTCCAGGATCGCAACGATTTCCGCATCGCTCGCCATCCACCCGGTCGGGTTGTTCGGCGAGTTGAGGCAGAACACCCGCGCACCGTCGAGGGCCGCGTCCAGCCGGTCGAGATCGAGGCGGAATCCGCCCGCCCCGTCCTCGTCCAGCTTCAGCCGCACCACCTCGGCCCGCCGCGCCAGCGCCGCGCCAGCGAGGTTCGGCCATTCCGGCTCGTGAATCACCACCTTGTCGCCCTGCCGCAAGATCGCGGTGAACGCGACGCCGATCGCCGCCATGCCCGAGGCCGTCACCGCGATCCGCGTCTCCGCCACCGGCTGCGCGTGCACCCGGCTCAGATAATCCGCCAGCGCGAGGCGGAGCGACAGCCGCCCCCGGCTGTCCACGTAATGCGTGTCCCCGGCCTCGACGGCGCGGATCAGCGCCGCCCGCGCAGCCTCCGGCGGCGTCCGATCAGACTCGCCGAAGGCGAGATTGTCCACATCCGGGTCGGCAAAGGCCAGCCGCCCGATATCGCCGATCTTCGATCGCGGAATCCGAATGATATCCATTGAGCACCCTGAAAGGAGGCGTCAGCCCGCGCGCACCACGCCGCGTTCGGTCGCCACCGCATGAAGGCGCGCATCCTGCGGCCCCACCGGCACCTCGTCCACCTCCTGCGATGCATAGGCGCACCCCAGCCGGAACGCATCGGGCAGGCCGGCCAGGGTCCGGTCGTAATACCCCGCGCCATAGCCGAGCCGGTTGCCCCGCCGGTCGAAGGCCAGCAGCGGCACCAGCACGAAATCGGGCACGATCTCCTCGCCGTCGGGGTGCGAGGTGCCGAACCGCCCCGGCACCAGTGCCGCACCGCGCCGCCAGCGCCGGAACATAAGCGGCAGGCCGCGCTTCGGCGTCACCGGCAGGCCGATCGCGTGCCCCCGCGCCTCCAACGCCGCCAGCAGCGGCCTGATATCGATTTCCGCACCGATCGGCCAGAACCCCGAAACCACCGCGCCGGCAGGCGGCGGGCATTGCTCCAGCACCACGGAAGCGAGACGCGCGCCAAGCGCGGGGTCGAGCCCGTCGCGCCGGTCGAGTGCCGCCTGCCGCGCCGCAGCCTTGCGCGCGATAAGGTCGCTATCCGTCATGCTGTCGGGGAGAGGAGCAAAAGTGCGAAGCCGCCCTGGCCGTTGGCGTTGACATCCTCCCAGAGCCTGCGTGAGCAGGTGGGCGCCGGAAATACCGGAACCACGGTTCCGACAGAGCCAGCTCCCTGGGAGATACTTACTGGCCCCGGGGATGTGCTTGCCTGACGCACCGGGCAGCCTCGCCCCCTCAACTTAGGACTCCGCGAGGTCCGCCGCAATCTCCTCGGCGCGCGCGGCGACGCGCCGCAGCCTTGCGACATGCTCGGGGGACACGCCCGTGGGCTTCGCCGCCTGCATGGCCTCATGCGTCGCCCGCAGGTCGTGCAACTCGTCGGCCAGCAGCAGTGCGGCCAGCACCAGCAGCCGCGCCTCGCCGGTCTGCTCGCCGATCGCCTTGATGCTGCTCACCCGGCGGTCGATCTCGGCGGCCATCGCCTGCAGATGCCGTTCCTGCCCGTCCTCGCAGCTCACCGAATAGGAAAATCCGTTGATCCGGATGTTCACGTTCGCCATATCAACCCTGTTCCACCCGTTCGGCCTCGTCGAGCGCCGCGCGCAGCTGCGCGATCATGCGGTCGAGCGCATCCTTGATGTCGCCGCGCCGATCCGCCTCGGCGGGCCTCGCCACATGGGCGGCAATGCGCGCCAGCGCCACTTCGAGCCTCTCGATCGCCTGAATTTCGGTTTCCTGCTCCACCATGCGATGCTTATCGCGGATTTTGCGTTACAATGAAAGCCGATTAGAGCATCATCCGATCAGATGGAGTCGTCTGATCGGACAAAGATGCTCTAATTATCAATATCATGGAGCGCCACATCCGATCCGGATGGATCGGACAGCGCTCTAACCCGAACCGCCACACAGGCCCGCAGCACCCGATGATCGCCGCCCTCAACCACGCACTGGCCCCCTGGATCGCCGCCTATGGCAGCGTCGCCGTCGCCGCGCTGATCATGCTGGAAAGCCTCGGCCTGCCGCTGCCCGGCGAAACCGCGCTGGTCTCCGCCGCGATCTATGCCGGCACCACCCACCGGATCGACATTTCGGTCCTCATCCTCGCCGCCGCCGCGGGCGCGATCGCCGGTGGCGCCGCCGGCTACTGGATCGGCCGCAACGCCGGCTACCCGATGCTGCTCCGCCATGGCCGCCATATCGGCCTGACCGAGCGCCGCCTGCGCGCCGGCCACTGGCTGTTCGAGAACCACGGCGGCAAGATCGTCGTCTTCGGCCGCTTCTTCGCGGTGATGCGCGCCCTCGCCGCCCTGCTCGCCGGCGTCACGGTCATGGAATGGCGCCGCTTCATCGCCTTCCAGATCCTCGCCTGCCTCGTCTGGGCCAGCGTCTATGGCGGCGTGGCCTATATTTTCGGCAAGCAGATCAACCGCTTCGCCGGCCCGCTCGGCGCCGCCGCGGCGGTCGTCATCGTCGCCATCGGCTTTGCGATGGTCGTCCTCGCCCGCCGCCACGGCGACCGCCTCGAACGCGCCGCCGCCGACCGCGCCTCCCTCCCCGAGCACCTTCCGCACAAGAGATGACCGCCACATTGCTCATCGCCGGACTCGGCTATACCGGCCGCGCCGTCGCCATCGCCGCCCGCGAGGCGGGCTTCGCCGTCATCGCCACCGCCCGCGACCCGGCGGGTAGATCCGCGCCCGAGGGCGTCGCCCTCATCCCCTTCGCCGCCGCCGCCGCCGCCCTGCCGGAAGCGACCCACCTCCTGCTCACCGCCGCCCCCGGCGAGGCCGGCGACCCGCTCCTCGCCCTCTGCGCCGAGGCCATCGCCGCCGCCCCGGCGCTGCGCTGGATCGGCTATTTCTCCACCACCGGCGTCTATGGCGACCGCCAGGGCGGCACCGTCGACGAAGCCACGCCGCCCGCCCCCGGCTCGCCGCGCACGCGCCGCCGCATCGAGGCGGAGCAGAGCTGGGCGGCATTGGCGAACGACCACCGCGCCGTCGACATCATCCGCCTCGCCGGCATCTACGGCCCCGGCCGCTCCGCCTTCGACGACCTGCGCGCCGGCACCGCCCGCCGGATCGACCGGCCGGCGCAGAAATTCAGCCGCATCCATGTGGACGACATCGCCGGCGGCACCCTTGCCGCCATCGCCACCGCCACCGGCGGCGTCCGCATCCTCACTTCGCCGATCACGAACCGGCCCCGAGCGCCGATGTCATCGCCCATGCCGCGTCCCTGCTCGGCATCGCCCCGCCGCCGCCGATCCCCTTCGACGAGGCGCGGCGGGAGATGTCGCCGATGGCGCTGTCCTTCTGGTCGGAAAACCGCATCGTGCGGAGCGAGGGCACCAGGGCGGCGCTGCGCCGCCCCTGGCGTTTTCCCTCCTACCGCGAGGGCCTCGAAGCCATCCTCGCGGCGGAAACCGGGGCCTGACGGCCTCAAAGGCCGCTCCGCCCTCACCTGGGCAGGAAAGCCTCCCGTCCCTCACCAGGACGGGAGGAGCAGAATCACTTCGCGGCGCGGGCGAGGCTCTGGCTGATCGCCGCCTCGGCGGATTCGCGGCCTTCCCAGCCGGTCACCTTCACCCACTTGCCCTTCTCCAGGTCCTTGTAATGGGTGAAGAAATGCTCGATCGCGTCGCGCGTGATCGCCGGCAGCTGGTCCACCTCGGTCACGCCCGAGAATTGCGGGTGGATCTTGTCATGCGGCACGCAGACGATCTTCTCGTCCTGCCCCGCCTCGTCCTCCATCCGCAGCACCCCGATCGGCCGCGCCCGGATCACCGCACCCGGCACCACCGCCGCCGGCACCAGCACCAGCGCGTCCGCCGGGTCGCCGTCGTCGGCGAGCGTGTTCGGAATGAACCCATAGGCCGCCGGGTAGGCCATCGGGGTGAACAGGAAACGGTCCACCATCACCGCCCCGCTCTCCTTGTCGACCTCGTATTTCACCGCCGAGCCCTGCGGAATCTCGATCACCACATGAATGTCGGACGGCGGCGCCTTGCCGGCCGGGATCTTGGAAACGTCCATGGCGGAACCTCCTGAATAATGTCGCGCGCGTTCTAGCCGTCCGGAGGGATATTGCCAATTGCCCCGCCCCGACGCCATACAGGCGCTGGGCGCCGGTAGCTCAATGGTTAGAGCGGACCGCTCATAACGGTTTGGTTGCGGGTTCAAGTCCTGCCCGGCGCACCATGCTGCCCATCCGCCGCGCTGGCCCCCCGCGCAATCGAAACCCGGGCCAAAGAAAAAGGCGTGGGCCTTTCGACCCACGCCGAGTGTCGGGCGAACGCCGGGGAGCCGCGGCGTTATTGGCCCGGTGCACCCGCCCCGGTCGGGGCGGGGGACGCTGTGGGTTTGGCGCCGCCCGCAGCCGGGGCGGACGCCATGGTGATCATCGCGGGGTTGTCCTCGCCATGCGCCGCCGCTGCCTTCGGATCGGGCTGGGCGAGCGCGGCGGGGCCGCGCAGATAAGGAAACTGGCCCGCCATCGGCGCGCCATAGAGCGGCTTGAACACACCCTGGTGGCAGGTCGCGCAGTCCACCTTCGCCACATCGCCGGCCGGGCCGAGCATGGCCCTTGGGAAGGTGCCGGTCAGCGGCAGCAGGTAGTCGTTGTTCAGCGCGCGGACCATGTGCAGGCCGTAATAGGCGGTCACCCGCTGCGGTGTGCTTTCCGACCAGTCGGCGAAGGCGCGGGTCTGGTGGCAGAAATCGCAATTCACCCCCAACGCCGTCGCGTAGTGCATCATCAGCGCATAGGTCCACTGGGTCTGCTGGATCGAGTGGCGGTTGCCGGCGGGCAGCGCGGTCGTCCCGGTCACGCGGATCGGCTCATGCCCGAGCAGGAAGGGCGTGAGCGGGTCGGCCGGCAGCGCCGAGCCATCCGCCACCGCCGAGGGCCGCGCCTCGCCGCTATGCGTCGCCATCAGCCCGCCGGCGTGCGGCGGGGCGACGCCCTCGAACCAGACCCGGCTCGGCACGTTGTTGCCCCGATGGCAGGTATAGCAGGTGACGCCGACCTTCTTCACATGCGTCTGCCAGTCGGCATTGACGAAGATCGTCATCTCCAGCATCCGCCGCGCGACCCGCTTCTGATACTTGGCGTCGGACGCGAAATTGCCGGCGACGTGGCAGTAGCCGCAGCCCTGTTTCGGCGCGACCCACTGCACCATCGAGACCATGATCCGCGCGAAGGCGCCGGCCGGAACGTTCTTGAGCACCTGGACGTTCTTGTAGATCGTGCCGGCCGGCGGCCCGGCATTGTTCTGCGGCAGGGCCGAGGGCGCCTGGTTGGCGGCAAAGGCGGCGGCGATCACCGCGGGGCTGTATTCGAGCTGCTGGCCGGTGCCGCGATAGCCGCGCTGTACCGAGCGCACCGTGGGCGGCTGCAAGGTCAGCACGCCGAGGACCATCGCCGTCATGCCGCCGATCAGGGCGAGCAGGGTGATCGTGACTTTCATGGCAGTGTCCCCTTGCCCGCTGCCGCACCCTGCGCCGGATCGGCGATGTGGCCGTAGATGTGCGGATAGGCCGGCGCGACATGGTGCTTCACCGCCCACAGGAACCAGTTGTCGACGACGGTGCCGGTCAGCAGAATCCCGATCCCGCCGGTCAGCGTGGTCAGCACCGCGAACCACCAGGCCCAGCGATGGATGCTCTCCATCGTCGCATTGAACCCCATGGTCCAGCGCCAGAACAGCGCGGCGCGCTCCGATGCGGTGCCGCGATCGACCGTCTGCTCCACCTCGCGCTCGCCGCCGAACCGGCTGACGGCGAGAATGGTCGCGCCATGCATCGCGAACAGCAGCACCGAACCATAGAGAAACACGATCGAGAGCATATGGAACGGATCGTAATACAGGTTGCCATACCGCAACGAGAACGCGACGGTCCAGTCGAGATGCGGAAAGATGCCGAAGGGCGGCGCCTCGCCCCAGCTGCCCATCAGCAGCGGGCGGATGAAGCCGAGCACGAGGAACAGCCAGATGGCCGAGGCGAAGGCCCAGGCGGTATGGGTGCCGAGGCCGAGCTGCTTCGAGCGCCGGTAGACCCGCAGCCACCAGAGCAGCAGCGAGGTGGTGAGGAAGAATCCGGCCAGCAGCCACCACCCGCCCTGGTCCATCGGCGGCAGCCGCAGCCCGTAGGCCGGCGGCGGCGGTTCGAGCGCGAGCCACGGCAGGTCGCGCACGAAGCGGATCGGGTTCCAGTTCACCGAGGCCATCATGTTCAGCCCGATGATCTCGAAGGCGATCAGGCCGCAGGCGATGGAGGCGACGCCGAGCGAGCCGAGATAGATCGGGCCGACCTGGGCGTTGCCGATCTGGCCGAGCAGGTAGCTGAAGAAAGGCTTGCCCTGCCGGCCCCACACACCCGCCGGCGCCGGAACGCCGTCATGCAGCGGCCCACGGATCTGCACCCGCGTGAAGATGTTCTGATATTCGATCATCCGAGCCCCCGGACTGCTTGAAGGTTATGAACGGTGCGAACTTGCATGGCGCACCTCAATGACCGCCGAACTGCCAGATCGGCAGATGCAGCCACCACCCCCACCACGAGGGCCAGCCCTGGGTCCAGAACGGGCCGGAGAGCAGGATGCAGGTGGCGCTGGCGAACCCCGCCCCGAGGGCAAGGAACAGGCCGAGCCGGTGAATGCCCAGCGTGCCGATCGAGTAGCCGATGAAATCGCGGAAGAACGTGTCCTCGTGCTCGGCGAACTTCACCGTCTCGCCCGCCGGCGGGTTGATCGCGGCCAGAACCAGCGATCCATGCAGCGCGAGGGCGAGCGTCGTCGTGAAGAACAGCGTCACGGCGACCATGTGCATCGGGTTGTATTCGAAATTGAGATAGGCGTATCCGGTGTTCGACACCCAGTCGAGATGGCTCATGATGCCGTAGGGAAAGCCATTGCCCCAGGCGCCCATCAGCAGCGGGCGGATGACCTCGAGCGTGACATACGCGAAAATCGCGACGCTGAACGCCGCCGGCACATGCAGCCCGATCCCGAGCTTGCGGCTGATCTCCACCTCGCGCAGCGCCCATGAGCCGAAGGCGCCAATCGCGCAGACGGTAATGATCTGCCAGAGCCCGCCCTTGGCCAGCGGCGCCAGGCCGAGCCCATAGGAAAGGTCGGGCGGCGCGATGCTGATCTGCCAGATGTTCCAGGTCGGCCCGAGCGCAGCACCCCAGATGATCAGCGCCGTGCCGAGCATGATGAAGAAGGCGGCGGTCACACCGAAGAAGCCGACATAGAACGGCCCGACCCAGAAATCGAACAGGTCCCCGCCGATCAGGGTACCGCCGCGGACGCGGTATTTTCTTTCAAAACTGAGCAGTGCCATCGGGCAGTTCCTCACCATTCGGTTGGGGCCCCTCCCCCGGCGCGGTCGGCACGAGCCGACCGGCGCCGGGATCATCTGAAGGGTTTTGCCGCCCCCGTTACTTGTTTGCCGGCATGGCCGACTGCTGCTGCATCGTCGTCATCGCCGGCGCGCCGCCGAGCCAGTCGAAACGCGGGGTGCTCAGCAGGATGAAGTGAATCAGGATCGCCAGCGCGAACAGGAACACGCCAAGCGCCGTCAGCACCCTGCGCGGATCGAAAAGAAGCCACATGCGCCACATGGTCTGTCCTCCCTTATCCGATATGCGAGGTGAGCATCTTCACCCCGATATGCGCGTTATCCAGGAACCCGGTGACATAGCCGTGCGGACCCGGGATCCACGGGCGCCACTGCCACACCAGGAAGTGGGCAATGATCGCGATGACGGTGAAGCCGATGAAACTGGCGATGAAGATCGAGTGGAACTCCTTCGCCTCCCGTTCGGTCAGGCCGGATAACGACCCTTCCCGATCATGCGTTGTCATGGACATCAGACTGTTATCCTCGTTGTGGCCGGCGCGGTTGCCCGAGCCTGCCAGTTCCGCGCGAACCCCGCGCGGGGGGACGGCCGGCGCCGTGCGGCGGGCGGCCGATGGGGGAGCCTCGCCGCTGGGGCAAGCAGGAGGGGCAGCACCGGGCTCGGCCCAGATGCGGCTCTGTCGGCTGAAGCGATCACGCCGGCACCGTCTCGCGCAGCGCCACGGCGACATGCGCCGCCTCGACGCGCGCGGCACCCGCCTCGCGCGCGCACCGCTCGGCGCGGTCGCGCAGCCGCTTGGCCGCGGAAATCCTGATCAGGAACGGCTCATGGGCAAGATGCCGGTCCAGCGCCGCGGCCGCATCCGGCGCCCAGGCCTCGCCCGCATCGGCGCGCACCGGCGTCGGCTCGATCCGGTCGAGATCGGCGCCGAGCGGCAGAATGTTGAACAGCGCGTCAAACAGCGCGTTGCAATATTCCTGAACGACGTAGGTCGCACCCGCATACCCCATGAACGGCGTGCCGGTCGCGCGGCGGATGATCGCGCCCGGAAACGACGCCGGAATATAGACCGAGCGGCCGCCGCGCTCGGCCGCATACATCCGCTCGTTATACGAGCCGAACAGCACCAGCGGCGGGTTCGCCGCCATCGCCGCGCGCACCGCGTCATTGTCCGGCTTCACCCCGGGGCGGCGGGCGATCGCGAAGCTGCACGCCACACCGAGATCCTCCTCAAGCAGGCGGCGCAGGCCGCGGGCATAGGTCTCGGTCGCGACCACGGCGAACGACGATGTCGCGAAGAAATCCTGAGTCACGCTCCGCCACAGATCCCAGATCGGCTTGATCGTGGTCTCCTTCTCGCGGGCGATGAAGGGTTCGGGGTCCACGCCCGTCAGCTCGCCGAGCGTGCGCAGGAAATTCGTCGTCGCGAAAATCCCCATCGGCGCCATCAGATAGGGCTTGCCCAGCGCCTCGCAGAGCTTGCGGCCGAATTCGCGATAGAGGCAGACATTCACGTCCGCATCGGCGAGTCTCGGCGTGTCCTTCAGATCGGCGCCGAGCGGGAAGGTCAGGTTGACCTCGCAGCCGATCCCCTCGACGAGGCGGCGGATCTCGGCGAGATCGGAGGGCATGTTGAACGTGCCATAGATCGGCCCGATAATGTTGACGCGCGGCTTGCCCTCCTTCCGCTCGGCGCGCTTCGCCTTCGCGTGGCCGAACTCGTTCCACAGCCACACCATCGCCCGGTCGGCGGACTGCCACTGGTCCTCGTCGATCGTGCGCGGCAGGAAGCGCCGCAGGTTCGAGCCCTCTGGCGTCACCCCGCCGCCGATCATCTCGGCGATCGACCCGGTGACGACGACCGCGGGAACCTTCTGGTCGCCGATCCCGGCGGCGCGCTTCATCGGCCCCTCGGTGCCGCTCATCGAGAGCGACTCCTCGTCGAGCCCCGTCACCACGATGGGCAGCTCGTGCGGCGGCAGCGCGTCGGTATAGTGCAGCACCGCCGTCACCGGCAGGTTCTCGCAGCCCACCGGCCCGTCGATGACGACGCGCAACCCCTTGATCGCGGCGAAGGCATACACCGCGCCCCAATACCCGCCCGCCCGGTCATGATCCTGCACCAGCATCAGGAAACCTCCTCCGCCTGCGCCGCATCGCCGGCGAAGAACCCGATCATCCGGCCGAACCGCTCGCGCCCGCGCGTCTGCGCCGCGACGATGGCGGCGAGCGCCGCGGCGCCCGATGCGCCGAAGATCGGCCGCGATGACACGATGTTGGTGAAATAGACCGCCGGCACACCCGCCTCCTTCGCCGCCTGCACCAGCGGCGTGGTGCCGAAGGCGAGATCGGGGCGGATGTCGCGCAGCGCCGCGCAATCCTGTTCGAGCGAGGCGCGGAACTGCACATGCGTGCCCTGCTGGGCGAGCCAGGCGCGGTCCGCCTCGCTCCACGGCGTCGCCGGCAGCGCGGTGCCGACATAGGGGATCTCCGCCCCCGCCTCGATCAGCAGCCGCGCGACCAGCAGCTCCGATCCCTCATAGCCGGAAACCAGCATCCGCGCCGAAACCGGATTGGCGGCGAGGGCGGCGCGCACCGGCGCGATCGCCGCGGCCTTCGCCCGGTCGATCCGCGCCGCCTCGATCCCGGCGCAGCGGCCGACGGCGTCGAGCCAGTCGGCCGTCGCCTCCTCACCCACCGGCGCCGAGCCGATCAGCGAGCGGCCCGCGGCCTCGAATTCCCGCGCGCTGGCGGTGTAGAACGGATGCACCGCGGCCGCCGCCACGCAATCGAGCGCGCCATACAGATCCCGCCACTCCCGCGCCGGCACCGCCGGCCCGACGCCGAGCCCCATCGGCGCCAGCATCGCCGCGACCCCTGGCGGATCGGCGGGAAACAGCTCGCCCAGCAGGGTGATCCGCCGCTCCTCGGCAAGGCCCGCGCGCGGCCGCGCCACCGCGCCGGCCTCGGCCTCCCGCCGCGCATAGCGCAGCATCGCCCCGGCCAGCACGTCCTTCGCCTCGGCATGGGTCGGCACGCCGAAGCCCGGCACGTCGATGCCGATGATACGCACGCCGTCGATCTCCCGCGGCAGCAGGTCGAGCGGCACGCCCGAAGCGGTCGGCACGCACAGATTGATGACGACGACGGCGTCATACCCCTCGGGCTGCGCCGTCCGCCGCACCGCGTCGCGGATATCCTCGAAGAGCTGGCCGGTCACCAGCGTCTCGGAGTCGAACGGCACGTAGCCGACGCTGCGGCGCGCGCCATAGAAATGCGAGGTGAAGGTCAGCCCATAGACGCAGCAGGCCGAGCCGGACAGGATGGTCGCCACCCGCCGCATCCGCAGGCCCACGCGCAGCGCCCCGAAGGCCGGGCACATCGATTGCGGCTGGTCGTGCGGCCCCTGCGGGTAATCGGCGGCGAGCCGCTCCAGCACGGCGGACTTGCCGGCGGCGCGGGCGGCCTCGCGCATCGTCTCCCGCCCGCCATGGCAGCCGGTTTCCTGCGGCCGCGCGATCGTCCCCTCCGGCGGCGACATGATCAGGCCCCCTCGTAGACGACTTCGAGCGACGGCCGGTTCAGCACGTCAGAGCCGCACATGTCCGCGAGGCTGGCGGGGTCCAGTACCACCCCGCGGCCCACCGCGTCGCCCTTGAACAGGCCGAGCAGCGCGTCCTGGCTCAGCGGCGTCGGGCGGATCGGCGGCGCCTCGGCCACCTGCACGCCGAGCGCCTCGAACAGCGGCGACCAGCGCCCGCCGGGCCGCCCGACGATCTCGTAATTCGCCGATTTGCGGCGGATATCCTCATCCGCCGGAATCGCGGCCAGCACCGGAATCCCCGCCGCCTCGGCGAAGGCCTGCGCCTCGCCGGTGCCGTCATCCTTGTTGATCACCAGCCCGGCGACGCCGACATTGCCGCCGAGCCTGCGGAAATAATCCACCGCCGAGCAGACATTGTTGGCGACATAGAGCGATTGCAGGTCGTTCGAGCCGACCACGATCACCTTCTGGCACAGATCGCGGGCGATCGGCAGGCCGAACCCGCCGCAGACCACATCGCCCAGGAAGTCGAGCAGCACGTAATCGAAATCCCACTGGTGAAAGCCCAGCTTGTCGAGCAGCTCGAACCCGTGGATGATCCCGCGCCCGCCGCAGCCGCGCCCCACTTCCGGGCCGCCCAGCTCCATGGCGAACACGCCGTCGCGCTTGAAGCAGACATCGCCGATCTCCACCGCCTCGCCGGCGGCCTTGCGGCGCGCCGAGGTCTCGATGATCGTCGGGCACGACTTGCCGCCGAACAGCAGCGAGGTCGTGTCGCTTTTCGGGTCGCACCCGATCAGCAGAACCCGCTTGCCGAGCTGCGCCATCGAATACGACAGGTTGGCGAGGGTGAAACTCTTGCCGATCCCCCCCTTGCCGTAGATCGCGATGATCTGCGTCTTCTTCGCCGGATTCGCGCTCGCGCCAATCTCGGTATCGGGAGCCGTGCGGCCGGCGCTTGCGTTCATGTCATGTCTCTCCAGTCGATGAGCAGTTTGAGGCAGGAATCGTCGTCGAAGGCGGCGGCATATCCCTCCGCCGCGTCCCCCGCCGGCACCCGGTGCGTCACCAGACCGGACAGGTCGAGCCGCCCCGCCGCGACCAGCGCTGCGACATCGGCGAGGTCCTCCGGCCGCCACTGCGCGGCAACCGAAATCCGCGCCTCGCGCAGGAAGGCCGGGGGAAAGGCGAAGCCGAGCGGCGCGGCGTAGAACCCGGCGAGGGTGATCATCCCCCCCGGCGCGAGATGGCCGATCAGCAGATCGAGAATTGCGGAATCGCCCGAGGCGTCGATGATCGTGCGATAATCCCGTCGCGGATCGTCCGCCGCGGCCCGCACCTCGTAGCCTCGCGCCCCGGCGAACCGCGCTGCCCTGGTTTCCCAGACCACCGGCGCGCCGCCATCGAGCGTCGCGAGGCGGGCGATCAGCCGGCCGAGAACGCCATGCCCGACGATCAGCTCCGGCGCTCCGCCGGCAACCCTGATCGCATGGCGAGCGGTCGCCGCCAGCGCCAGCAGGGTCGCGTCCTCGCCGAGCGCGGCGGGAACCCGGACCGCCCGCTCGGCCGGCACCACCAAATGTCGTGAATCCGCGCCGAACAGCGCGCGCAGTTCGCCAAAGCAGCGCGCCCCCGGCACGAACACCGTCTCGCCCAGCCGCCCGCGCGCCTCGCGCCCCGCCGCGACAATCGTGCCCGTCGCCTCGTAGCCCGGCACCAGCGGATAGCCCATGCCCGGAAAGGGCGGCATCTCGCCGGTGAAAATCAGCTTCTCCGTGCCGGTGCTCACCCCCGACCACGCCACCTCGACCACCACATCCGTGGCCGCTTGCGGATCGAGCCTCACCCGCCGGAGCGACAGGTCGAACGGCCTTTCGATGATGATGGCGAGACTGTCGAGCAAGGCACGTCCCCTCTGGAGTGCCGCGAGCCGTGCGGTCGTATTGTAAATGTCAGCTTACAAGTACAAAATAAAATGTCAATCTAAACTTACAGTCAACGCGTCTTTTGTCGCGCGCGCTCACCCGGCCCGCGCCGCGATCAGCCCGGTCAGCAGCGGCTGCGGCGTGGCGATCTGCCGCGCCCCGGTAAAGCCGGCGCGTTCCGCCATCGCGGCAAGCTCCGCCGCCCGCCGCGCCCGGCCGCGCCCCATCGCCAGCAGATAGAACCCGAAATACGCATCGCCCACCGGCGCCGCCCCCGCCGCGGCGGCCAGCGGCTCGGCGATCAGCAGGGTCGCGCCCGGTTGCAGGCAGGCGCGGACATTGCGCAGGATCGCCGTCGCATCCGCGTCGTCATGATCGTGCAGCACCCTGACGAGGGTGGCGATGTCCGCCCCCTCCGGCAGCCGGTCGGCGCGCATGTCGCCGCCATAGGCGCGGGCCGGGGCGCCGGCCCGCCCGGCCAGCCCCGCGCGGGCGAAGCGGGCCCGCGCCAGCGCCGCCACATCCGGCAGGTCGAACAGCATCAGCTCCAGGTCCGGCGCCCGCGCGGCGACCGCCTCGAGAAACCTTCCATCGCCGCCGCCGACATCGAGAATCCGCCGGTGCCGGCGGAAATTCCAGGCGGCGAGAATCCCCGCGGCGACCATCGGCTGCGAGGCCGCCATCAGCTGCGAATAGGCCGCCGCCCGCGGCGCGTCGCCGCCCTCATACGGCCAGAACCCGGCAAGGGTCGCATCCGTCTCGCCGCGCAGCAGCCCGACCGGATCGGCGAGGTCGCGATAGAGCAGCGCATGATGCCGGACCATCGCCGCGATGCCCGGATTGGCCAGCAGCGCGGCACCCAGCGGCCCGAGCGCCACGCTCGCGCCATCGGTCTCCAGCAGCCGCAGCGCCGCCCCCGCCCGCGCGAGCCGCAGCATCGCCGCGGGCGCGAGGCGGCAGCGCGCGGCCAGCCGGTCGAGCGGCTCCGCCCCCGCCGCCAGCAGCGCGAACAGGTCAAGCTCGACACACGCCGCCAGCGTCTGCGAATAGACGAAGCCGGCGCACAGATCGAACAGCGCCCGCGCCTCCCGCCGCGCCACGAACCGGGTCGGCGGAAAACGCGCCGCAACATCCTGGAAGGTGCCGTTCGCAAGCAGCCGGTTGCGCAGATCCCGCCAGCGCCGCCGCCAGCCCGACACCGGCGGAACACCGGCGCGCACGGCGCTCGCCGTCACCGCGCGCGCCTCAGGCCGCCGCGCGCGCCAGCCCCTTGGGCACCAGCCGCTTCGCCTCCTGCACGATCAGCGCACGCAGCGCCGCCACCCCCGGACAATCGGGGATGGACGCCGCGGCGCGCTCCGCCACCTCGTCCAGCAGATCGAGCGCGCCCTCGATGCCGAAGCGCCGCACGGCACTCGGCCGGTGCAGCGCGTCGTCCCGCCCGACCGGCTTGCCGCACGAAGCCGCATCCCCGGCAGCATCGCAGAGATCGTCGGCGATCTGATAGGCATCGCCCAGATTGTCGCCCAGCGCCCGCCACGGCAGCGGGTCCTCGCCCGCGCTCGCCGCCCCGGCCATCGCCGCCGCCGCGAACAGCGCCGAGGTCTTGGCCCGCTGATAGCGCGCGAGATCCACCTCGTCCTCGCTCTCCCAGGCCTGACCGGCGACGATGCCGCCCGGCATGCCCACCGCCTCGGCGACGATCCCGCTGAGCGCGACAACCGGGCCCGGCTGCACCGCGCAGCCGAGGGCGAGGGTCTGGAACGCCAGCACGATCAGCGCATCGCCCGCGAGCACCGCGATCGGCGCGCCGAACGCGGCATGCACCGAGGGGCGGCCGCGCCGCGTCGCCGCATCGTCGAAACAGGGCAGGTCGTCATGCACGAGCGAGGCGCAATGCAGGAATTCCAGCGCCGCCCCCGCCGCCACCGCCGCGTCGAACCGGTCGGCCCCGCAGGCGGAGGCCACCGCGAGGCACAGCCGCGGCCGCACCCGCGCGCCGCGCGGAAACACCGCGTGCCGCATCGCCGCCGCCAGCTTCGGCGGTCCGCCGCCGGTTTCGGCCCGCAGCATGGCCGTGGTGAGGGTGGATTCGATGAGCGACATGGCATCCATGACGGACCTCCGATGGTTAAGCCGTGTGTCACTTTTTATTGTCGCTTTTAACTGTGCGATCTGGTTGACACTCCGTCAAGTATTTTCGGATACTCGGCCGCTATCGGAGGACCCCGCGATACCCGCACGAGACCCATCGACCGTCCTGATCATCGGCGCCGGCATGGGCGGCCTCGCCGCTTCCATCCGCCTCGCCGCCGCCGGCCGGCGCGTCACCGTGTTCGACCGCGCGGCAGCACCCGGCGGCAAGCTGCGCGCCGTCACCGTCGCCGGCCGCGCGATCGATGCGGGGCCAACCGTGGTCACGATGCGCCACGTGTTCGACGACCTGCTGCGCGCCGCCGGCACCAGCCTCGCGGCCGAGCTTCGCCTCGCCCCGCTCGATGTCATCGCCCGGCATCACTGGCAGGACGGCACCCGGCTCGACCTGCGGCAAACCCCGGCCGCGAGCGAGGCCGCCATCCTCGCCGCCTTCGGCCCGCGCGCCGCCCGCGAATTCGCCGCCTTCTGCCGCCGCAGCGGCGCGCTCTACGATGCGCTCGACGCCGCCTTCATGCGCAACCCGTCTCCCGGTCTCCTCGCCCTCGGCCGGCGCACCGGCCTCGCCGGCCTGCTGGCCCTCGGCCGCGCCTCGCCCTTCGCCAGCCTGTGGTCGGTCCTCGGCAGCCGCTTCACCGATCCCAGGCTGCGCCAGCTCTTCGCCCGCTACGCGACCTATTCCGGCGCCTCGCCCTTCGCCGCGCCGGCGACGCTGATGCTCATCGCCCACGCGGAACAGCGCGGCGTGTGGACGATCGAGGGCGGCATGACGATGCTGGCCGCCGCGCTGATGCGCGCCGCCAGCCGCCACGGCGCGCGCTTCCGCCTCGGCGCGCCTGTGGCCGAGGTGCTGACCGATGGCGGCCGCGTCAGCGGCGTCCGCCTCGCGGATGGCTCGGAGGTCGCCGGCCGCACGGTCATCGCCGCCGGCGAGATCGGCGCGATCGGCGCCGGCGGCCTCGGCGCCGCCGCCCGCGCCGCCCTCGGCCGCGCCGCCGCCGCCCCGCGCTCGCTCTCGGCGGTGACCTGGCAGGTCGTCGCCCATGCGCGCGGCTTCCCGCTCAGCCACCACAACGTGTTCTTCAGCCGCGACTACCCCGCCGAGTTCGCCGCCCTCGCCGCCGGCGCCCTGCCGCCGGACCCGACCATCTATGTCTGCGCCCAGGACCGTGGCGGGCAGGCGCCCGGCGAGCGGCCCCGCGGCGCCGGCGCGGAACGGCTGCTGGTGCTGGTCAACGCCCCGCCGCTCGGCGACAATGCCATGCCGGACGATGCCGCGACCGCCGCCTGCTGGGCCCGTGTGCGCGCCCGCCTCGCCGCCGCCGGCCTCACGCTCGACATCGTGGGCAGTGCCGTCACCGGCCCGCCCGGCTTCGAACGGCTGTTCCCCGGCGCCGGCGGCGCGCTCTATGGCCGCGATCTCGCCAGCTGGCGCGATCCCTTCGCCCGCCCGCGGGCGCGCACCGCGCTGCCGGGGCTCTACCTCGCCGGCGGCTCGGCGCATCCCGGCCCGGGCCTGCCGATGGCCGCCCTCTCCGGCAGTTTCGCCGCCGCCGCCATCCTGGCGGACGCGGAATGATCCGCTTCGACCGCCCGGTCCCGCGCGGCGGCTATGCCTGGTGGTATGTCGACGCGCTGAGCGACGACGGGCGCCACGCCCTCACCCTGATCGCCTTCATCGGCTCGGTGTTCTCACCCTATTACGCCGCCGCCCGCCGCCTCGCCCCCGACGGCGCGGCACCGGAGGATTTCGTTGCCATCAACCTCGCCCTCTACGGCCCGCGGGCCAACCGCTGGACCATGACCGAGCGCCGCCGCCACAGCCTGCGGGCCGAGGCCGCCAGCCTCGTCATCGGCCCGAGCCGGCTCACCTTCGATGCCGGCGGGCTTGCGGCCGAGATCGCGGAATGGTCGAACCCCCTGCCGCGCCGGGTGCGCGGCACGCTCCGCCTCACCCCCCACGCGCTGGAGAGCGCCCTCTACACGCTCGATGCGGCGGGACGGCACCGTTGGCAGCCGCTCGCGCCCTGCGCGCGCATCCGTGTCGCCTTCACCGAGCCCGACCTCGCCTGGGAAGGCAACGCCTATCTCGACCGCAACGAGGGCGACGAGCCGATCGCCCGCGCCTTCCGGCGCTGGCACTGGTCGCGCGCGGCAACCCGGCAGGGCGCGGCCATCCTCTACCACGCGGAGCGGCGCGACGGCGGGCAGACCTCGCTCGCCCTCGCCTTCGCCGCCGCCGGCGGTGCCACCGCCTTCACGCCCCCGCCCATCGCCGCCCTGCCGGCGACGCGCTGGCGCCTCGCGCGCGAAACCCGCAGCGATGGCGCCGCCACCCTGATCGGCAACCTCGAAGACACGCCCTTCTACGCCCGCGCCCGCATCGCCGCCTCGCTCGGCGGCGAACAAGTCGAGGCCGTGCACGAGACGCTGGATTGCGACCGTCTGGTCCACCCCGCCGTGCAGTTCATGCTGCCCTTCCGCATGCCGCGCCGGTTCATCTGAGATTGAGGCAGCCGATCCGAAAGGATCAGATGATGCTCTAGGACCCGTCGCGCTCGCGGTCCCGCCGCAGGCTCCGCCGCACCGACACGAGCGACCAGATGGCCGCCGCCAGCACCAGCGCGTCGATGCCCGAAAACTCCAGAAAGGTCGCGTAATGCCCGGCCCAGGCCGCCATCACGCCGGCTCCGCCGCACCGCAGACGAGCGGGAGGCGCGCCCCGGCCGCCCTCATCCGCGCCGTGCGTTCCTCGCGTTCCAGCCGGTCGATGAGCAGGATCACCCGCGCCGCCGCCCCCACCGCCTCGCCGCCCGACGCCGCCGCATCGATCAGGAAGCGCACTTCCGGACAAGGGGAAGATGGCCCGGCAAGCGGCGCCCACAGCCCCGCGGTCGCGGCATCGGCCAGCGAGAGCGCGGCCAGCCCGAGCTTCCGCCGGCCGGAAACGCGGGTGCGCGTGGTGACCGAGTCGAGCCCGTTCGCCGCCAGGCGCCGGCCGATCTCGCGATAGATCCGCCGCGCCGCCGCAATGCCGGGCCGGCAGGCCAGCGGCAGCGCGGCGATGCCGCTTCCCGCGGCCGCATAGCGCCGCTCGGCCTCGTCGAGCAGGCGGCCGATCACCCGCGCCAGCGCCGGGCTGAATTCCGGGCGGGCGAGGAACCGCTCGGGCTCCAGCCCGGCCTCGTCCAGCCAGTCCAGCGGCAGATAGAGCCGGCGCTCCGCCGCATCCTCGCCCACGTCGCGGGCGATGTTGGTCAGCTGCATCCCAAGGCCGAGATCGCAGGCAGCAGCGAGGCTCGCCTCGTCCCGCACGCCCATCAGCATCGCCATCATCACCCCGACCGACCCCGCCACCCGCGCCGCATAGGCGCGCAACTCCGCGAGCGTCGCATAACGCCGCCCCGCCGCGTCCCAGGCCAGAGCCTCGATCAGCGCCTCCGGCAGCGCCCGCGGAATCCCGTGCGCCGCCATGGTCGCGGCAAAGGCACGATCGACCGGATCATCGAGCCGCGCGCCGCGGCAGATCGCCTCCAGCCGCGCCGATATCGCCGCAACCCCCGCCGCCTTGTCGGCGGCAAGGTCCACCGCGTCGTCGGCCTCGCGGCAGAAGGCGTAGAGCGCGGTCGCCGCGGCGCGCGCCGCCGCCGGCAGCAGCAGCGAGGCGGCATGAAAGCTGACCGAGCCGCGCCGCAATTGCGCGGCGCAGGCGGCGATGTCGGGATCAGACGAACGTATCGGCATCGGGAACCACCGTATCGAGAACCCGCGCGGTCGAGAGCACGCCCGGCACCCCGGCGCCGGGATGGGTGCCCGCGCCCACCAGGAACAGGTTGCGCACATCCTCGCTCGCATTGTGCGGGCGGAACCAGGCGCTCTGGGTCAGCACCGGCTCCATCCCGAAGCCGGCGCCCCAGGTCGAATCGTAGCGGGTCGCGAAATCCCGCGGCGTCATCACCCGCGAGGTGACGATGTGCCCGCCAAGCCCCGGCATCACCGTCTCCGCCAGCCGCCGCTCGACACGCTGGCGGAACGCCTCGGCCTCGCGCTCCCAGTCCTGGCCGCCGCCCAGATGCGGCACCGGCGCGAGCGCGTAGAAGGCGTCGCATCCTTCGGGCGCCAGCGCCGGATCGGTCGCCGTCGGGCGATGCAGATAGAGGCTCATGTCCGGCGCCAGGCGCTTCTTCTCGAAAATGTCGTCGAGCAGCCCGCGATAGCGCGGCCCCATCACGATCGTATGGTGCGGCACCTCGCCGAACTGCCGGTCGGTGCCGAAATACCAGACGAACAACCCCATCGAGTAGCGCGCCGCGGCGAGCTTGCGGTCGGTCCAGCGCCGCCGCGCCACCCCGCGCAGCAGATGGCCATAGGTAAACCCGGTGCAGGCGTCGGAGACCACGATATCCGCCGCGATCCGGCTGCCATCCGCGAGTTCGACGCCGCACGCCGCCCCCTCGCGCACGAGAATGCGGTCCACAGGCGTGTTGCAGCGGATGTGATTGCCTTGCCGCCCGATCAGCCGCGCCAGCCCGGCGACGATCGCCCCGGTCCCGCCCATCGCGAAATGCACGCCGTGCCGGCGCTCCAGATGCAGGATCAGCGCGTAGATGGCGCTGACCCGGAACGGATTGCCGCCGACCAGCAGCGGATGGAAGCTCAGCGCCGCGCGCACCCGCGGGTCGCGCACATGCCGCGCCACCAGCCCATGAACGCTGCGATGGCCGGACAGCCGCACGAGGTCGGGCAGGATGCGCGCCATGTCGGTCCAGTGGCCGAACGGGACGTGGCCGAGCCGCTCGAACCCGATCCGGTAGATCTCCTCGGTCATCGCGATGAAGCGCTCGTAGCCGGCCACATCCCCCGGGGCGAGCCGGCCGATCTCGGCGCACATCGCATCATGATGGCCGGAGCAATCGACATGCGAGCCGTCATCGAAGCGGATGCGATAGAACGGGTCGATCGGCCGCAGATCGACATCGTCGGCCATCCGCCCGCCGGCCAGCGCCCAGAGTTCCTCCAGCAGGAAAGGCGCGGTGATGATGGTCGGGCCGGCATCGAACACGAACCCGTCCTGCCGGAACACCGAGGCCCGGCCGCCGGGCTGCTCGCAGCGTTCCAGCACGGTGACGCGCCAGCCCCGCGCGCCGAGCCGGATCGCGGCGGCCAGCCCGCCGAACCCCGCCCCGATCACCACCGCATGCGGCCGCCTCGACATCGCCTCCGCTCCCACGTCCTGACGGGCGATCACGTTCATGCCGCCAGCACCCCGATCTCGCGCGCGAAACCGGCGATCTCGCCGGCCACGCGCTCGGGCGCCTCCTCATGCGCGAGATGGCCGAGACGCGGCAGCTCGATCACCCTCGCCCCGGCCACACGCCGCGCGATCTCGCGCGCGTCGGCCGGCGGGATCGAGCGGTCCGCCGTCCCCACGATCAGCAGCAAGCTGGGTGCGAGACGCGGCAGCGCCGCGGCCAGCGGTGCGAGGTCCCAGTTCGCCATCATCATCAATGCCGCCCCCGCATGGCCGCTGCGCCGCGCCAGCCGTGCATAGAATTCCGCCCCCGCCGCATCGATGCGCGATCCGGTGCCGCGCAGCAGCCGCGCCACCACCGCCTTGTCCGCCGCGTGCCAGGCGAACACGCGCGGCACCAGCGGGTTGAGCGCGAACAGCCGCGCCAGCGGCGAGAATACCTGCCCGGCAACGCCCTTCAGCGGCAGCAGCGCGCCGTTGAGGCTGACCAGGCCCGCCGGCGCGATCCGCCCCTGCAGGCACATCTCGGCCAGAATCGCCGCCCCCGCCGAATGCCCGGCCACCAGCGCCGGCCGCGCCCCGAGCGCATCGAGCAGGCCCGCGATCGCGCCGGCCATGCCGGGCAGCGACATGCGCGGCCAGAACGGCGCCGCGGTGAAACCGTGGCCCGGCAGATCCGGCGCGACGATCGTGAAATCCCGCGCCAGCAGCGGCGCCAGCCCGCGCCAGGAATGGGTCGCCGCCCCGGTGCCGTGCAGCAGCAGCAGAACCGGCCCCGCCCCCATCACCTGAACATGGAAACGCAACCCGCCGGCGGTCACGAAGCGGCTCGCCGCGCGGTTCGGCCAGTCCCGCCATCGGTCTCCCAGTCGGGCGCCTCGGCCTCGAACACCCGGTCCCACAGCGCGAGCGCGGCGCTCATGCGGCCTGCTCCGCGCGGATCGCCCGGCTCAGCGCGCGCGCATCGGCAAAGGGCAGCGGCAGGTAGCGCGCCCGCATCGCGCCGGCGAGTTCGGCGGCGAACGCGTTCGGCCGCGGCGCGGTGTCGATCAGCAGGGCGGGAATTCCATCCGCGGCGCAGGCGGACGCCGCCGCCCGCGCATCCGCCGCCGCCGCCGCGCGGCCCGGCTGGCGGTCGCGGCCGATATTCGCCCCGCCATCGGTCAGCAGCACCAGCAGCGGCCGGTTGCCCCGCCGCCGCGCGCCGAGAGCGATGTCGCGCGCGGCGTCGATCCCGCTGGCCAGCGGCGTCGCCCCGCCGCCCGGCAGCGCGGCAAGGCTCCGCCGCGCGCGCGCCAGCGCCGCGGTGGGCGGCAGCAGCAGCTCCGCGCCACGGTTGCGGAATGCCAGCAGCGCCACCTGGTCGCGCCGCACATAGCAATCGGCCAGCAGCAGTTGCACCGCGCCCTTCGCTTCCGCCAGCCGGTTCAGCGCCGACGAGCCGGAGGCGTCGACCGCGAAAATCGCCACCGAGCGGACCGGCGCCTGATGCCGGCGAACCCGGAAATCCCCCCCCAGCACGATCACCCGCCCCGGATGATCCGG
This sequence comes from Acidocella sp. C78, assembly GCF_907164655.1. Taxonomy (NCBI): domain Bacteria; kingdom Pseudomonadati; phylum Pseudomonadota; class Alphaproteobacteria; order Acetobacterales; family Acidocellaceae; genus Acidocella; species Acidocella sp. C78. The sequence continues at coordinate 6,906 of NZ_CAJQZK010000082.1, read as the reverse complement.
CCGCTCGCGCCGGCGCAGCGCCTGCATCGGGGCGGCGGCCCGCAGCGTCTCGACGAGGGCGAGGCCATGCTCCCGCCCCGGCCGGCCGGGCCGCGCGCCGAGCGGCCTTCCATGCGCCGCCGTCGCGGCGGCAGGGGCGGCGGCGCGCCCGCCCGCTTGACCGCGGCGGCCCTGGCCGAGCAGCAGCGCGGCCAGGAGTTCGGGCGGCAGGGCGCTGCGGGCGGCGTCGAGAACCCGGTCCGCCGCCTGCTCGCCCGGCGTCTCCGGCGCCGCCGAATCCATCTCCTCGTCGCGGCCTTCCGGCGGCGGCGGCTCGGGCGGCGCGTCCTCTTCGGCCGCCGCCGGCAGGCGGGTGGCCCGATGGGCGAGCACGAGCTGCGCCGCCAGCATCGCATCCTCCTCGCCGGCGCTGCGGCGGCCGGCCAGCGCCGCGGCGGCCCGCGCCGCCCGCATGGCGAGGATCACCGGCCGCAGCGAAAAGATGCCGAGTTGCGCCGCCACATGGCAGAGCGCCTCGGCCACGCCATCGCCCATCCGCATCCGCGCCAGCCGCCGCCGCGCCGCGCCAAGCCCGCGCGATCGCGCCCGCGGCGCCGCGAGGTCGGCGGCATCGAGCGCGAAGGCCATCCGGTCGGCCAGCGCGGGGGCCAGCCGTTCCTCCGGCCCGATCCCCTCATCGAGGGCGATGGCGCCGAACCGCCCCTCCTGCGCCAGCGCCAGCCGCGCGCACAGGGCGCGGTCGAGCCGCTCGGCCATCGGCAGCACCAGCACGCCGCCCGCCGCCTCCGCCAGCAGCCCGGCCGCCATCACCCTGCGCCCGGCGGCGAGGCTCGCCGCGAGGTCGATCCCGCCCAGCAAGCGTCCGTCGTCGATCCCGGCGGGAACCCGCCGCATCGCCGCCCCCGCCGGCAGCAAAGCGCGGACATGCTCGACAAACCCGTCCCGCGCCGGGCCGAACGGCGCGCGGACCCAGATGCCCCCCAGCCCCGCCGGATCAAGACTGAACAGGGCCGCGACCACCGCCGCGCTGCGCGCCGGGCGCGGCGGCGGCATCGGGCTCATGCGGCGAACACCTCGTCCAGCGCGCGATCCACCCGCGCGCCGGCCATCGATTCATCGAGCGGATCGCGCCGCAGCCGGTGGCGCAGCGCCGCGGGGGCCACCGCCCGCAGATGCGCCGGCGTCACCGCGACCGCGCCCTTCAGCGCCGCCTTCGCCCGTGCCGCGCGCAGCAGCGTCAGCTCGCCGCGCAGCCCGTCGGTGCCGAGCGCCACGCACAGCCGGGCGGCGAGCGCCAGCACCTCGTCGGCGACCGCGACCATTGGCAGCAGCCGCCGCGCCGCGACGATCGCCTCGCGCAGCCCGGCCTCCGCCGCCGCGAAGCGCCGCGCGAAGCCGGCCGGGTCCTGCTCGAACGCGTCCCGCCGCCGCACCACCTCGATCCGCTCGTCGATATCCGTCGGCGTCCGGACCTCGACGCACAGGCCGAACCGGTCGAGCAGCTGCGGCCGCAGCTCGCCCTCCTCGGGGTTGCCGCTGCCGATCAGCACAAAGCGCGCCGGATGGCGCAGGCTCAGCCCCTCGCGCTCCACCACGTTCTCGCCCGAGGCCGCGACATCGAGCAGCAGATCCACCAGATGATCCTCCAGCAGATTGATCTCGTCGATATAGAGAAACCCCCGGTTGGCGCGGGCCAGCAGCCCCGGCTCGAACGCCTTCACGCCATCGGCCAGCGCCCGCTCGATGTCCAGCGCACCGACCACCCTGTCCTCGGTGGCGCCGAGCGGCAGATCCACCACCGGCACCCGCACCCGCTCGCGCGGCAACCGCCCGCCGACGCGCAGCACCCGGCACTCCGGGCAGAGCCGCCGCCGATCCGCCGGATCGCAGCGATAGCGGCAGCCCGCCACCGCACTCACCGCCGGCAGCAACGCCGCCAGCGCCCGCACCGCGGTCGACTTGCCGGTGCCCCGATCGCCCAGCGCCAGCACCCCGCCCAGCGCCGGCTCGATCGCCGCGATCAGCAGCGCCTCCTTCATCTCGTCCTGGCCGACGATCGCGCTGAACGGATACGGCCCCATGTCAGCGCGCCCCCAGAGCGGCGCCGAACGGGCGGTTCAGCCGCACGATCGTCAGGTTCAGCACGCCGGCGAAACCCACCCACAACAGATAGGGCAGCAGCAACAGGCTCGCCCCCGCGGCATAAGGCTGCATCGCCAGCATGATCGCCGCGATCGAGGCGAACAGCGCCACCAGCTCGGCCAGCGCCCAGTCCGGCCGCTTCAGCGTGAAGAACAGCACGCTCCACAGGATGTTCAGCACCGCGTTGAGCCCGAACAGCACCACGAGCCGCCCGGCCGCGCCGGGTGCGGGCGCGCTTTCCCAGCCGATCACGCCGGCGGCGGCGGCGAGCGCGAAAATCAGCGTCCAGACCGGGCCGAACAGCCATTCCGGCGGCTGCCAGGACGGCTTGCGGAGCTGGCGGTACCACGCGCCCAGCCGCGTCGCGAGCCCGCCGGCCAGCGCCGTCGCCGCCGCCGCGCCCGCCGCGACCAGCACCGGCTCCCAGCCGCCCCCGAGCGCGCTCATGCCCGCGCCAGCCCGGTCAGATGCGCGATGTTCTTCGCGAAGATACGCAGATGCGCCGCCGGCTTCGCCCGCACCAGCGCCTTTTCCATATAGGCCTGCCAGGTGATCGACTGCACGTCGGCGTCGCCGCAGATGGCGACGAACCGCTCCCGCCGCCGGTCGCTGGCATACCAGAAATCCTGCATCATCCCGAGCACGGCGAACACCATGCCGTGCGCCGCCATGAACCGCCGCCGCGCCTCGCGCAGCGCCCGCGCATCGCCGCTGGCGCAAAAGGCGTCGGACGCCTCGCCGGCGAGCTGCCCGCCGAGCATCGCGTAATAGATCCCCTCGCCCGAGGCCGGCGCCACCACCCCGGCGGCATCGCCCGCCAGCAGCACGTTCACCCCGTCATCCCAGCGCGCCAGCGGCTTCAGCGGCAGCGGCGCGCCCTCGGCGCGGATCGTCTCCGCCTGCCCGAGCCCGGCCTCGTCGCGCAGCGCCGCCACCGCGCCGCGCAGCGAAAACCCCTTCACCGCGCTGCCGGTGCCGATGCTCGCGGTCTCGCCATGCGGGAAAATCCAGGCGTAGAAATCGGGCGAAACCCGCGCATCGTAATAGATGTCGCACCTTTTGCCGTCCCAGCCCGCGGCCGCCGCCTCACCCGCCGCCGGCGCGCGGATCACCTCGTGATAGGCGAACACCCGCCGCGCCGCGCGCGCCGCCGGCACCATCTGCCGCGCCACCGCCGAGGCCGCGCCATCGGCGCCGATCACCGCCCGCGCCGCCACCGTGTGCCGCATTTCGCCGGCGCGGTAATGCACCAGCGTCCGCCCGTCCGCCGCGCGCTCGATGCGCTCGTGCCGCCCGGTCCGCCGCACCGCGCCGGCCCGCGCCGCCCGCGCGCGCAGGAACTCGTCGAACACGTCGCGGTCCACCATGCCGACGAACCCGTCCCCGGCAATCGGCATCGACACCTGCCGCCCGCGCGGCGAAACGATGCGCGCCCCCCGCGCGCGGGCCACCAGCAGATGATCGGGGATGTCGAACTCATGGATGAGCCGCGGCGGCACCGCGCCGCCGCAGGGCTTGATCCGCCCCGCGCGGTCGAGCAGCAGCACCGCGCGGCCGGCCCGCGCCAGCGTGGCGGCGGCCGTCGCCCCGGCCGGTCCGCCGCCGATCACCGCCACGTCGTATTCCTCTATCGCGGCCATTTCACGCTCCTCCGCCGGCGAGCGCGAAAGCGCAGACCAGCATGCCAATCACATAAAGCGTCGTCCCGGTCGCGTTGTACCAGGGGGCGCGCTCGCGCGGGCGCTGCAGCAGCCTTCCCATCAGCCCGAGCTGGCACGCCAGCAACAGCCCGACCGCGAACGCCGCGAGCGGGTGATCCCAGGCGATCATCAGCCCGATCACCACGATCTGCGGCAGCGCCATCACCACGCAGGCGAGCCGCGCCGCCGGGCCGACGCCGAGCTGCACCGGCAGCGACCTGATGCCGCTCCGCCGATCCCCCTCGACCGACTTGAAATCGTTCAGCGTCATGATGCCATGCGCGCCGAAACTGTAGAGCAGCGCCAGCCACAGCACCGGGGCGGAGGGCAGCGCGCCGCGCATCACCGCCGCCCCGGTGAACCACGGCACCCCCTCGTAGCAGAGGGCGACGGCGGCATTGCCCCACCAGCCATTGCGCTTCAGCCGCAGCGGCGGCGCGCTGTAGGCCCAGGCCGCGAGCAGGGCGAACACCGCGGCGCCGACGCCCCAGCGCCCGAGCGGGGCCGCCACCGCGAGCGACAGCGCCGTCCAGATCAGCGCGACATAAAGCCCCCAGCGCCCCGGCATCCGCCCCGAGGGGATCGGCCGGTCCGGCTCGTTGATCGCATCGACATGGCGGTCGAACCAGTCATTCACCGCCTGCGAGGTGCCGCAGACCATCGGCCCGGCCAGCACCATGCCGAGCAGAAGCTCCGGCCAGCGCCCGGCCAGCGGCGCGCCGGAGGACACCGCACCGCACACGAACGCCCAGATCGCGGCGAACCACGTGACCGGCTTGAGAAGTTCGAGACAGACCCGCGGCGCGGGCAGGGATGAAGGGGCGACGCGCAGGGGAGCAAGCGTGAGGTTCGGCTCTTTCGCTGACGCCATCGCTCCCCCTTCGGCCTATCCGGGGCTGGCCGGCGCGGCATCCATCATGCCGTAGCGCCGCAGCTTCACGTAAAGGCTCTGTCGCGACAGGCCGAGCATCTCGGCCGCCGAGGCCCGGTTGTCGCCGGTGATGTCGAGCGCCGCCTCGATCGACAGCCGCTCGATCACGTCGGTCGCCTCGCGGACGATGTCCTTGAGCGACACCCGGCCGATCAGCTCGCCGATCTGTTCGAGCGAGCGCGGCACGGCCCGCGTCGCGCTCGGGCGCATCAGCTCCGGCGTCCCCCGCCCGGCGACGTTGCGGATCGCGAAACCATAGCAGGGCTTGCCGCCGCTGGTGACCGACACCGCCGAAATCTCGACTTCGATCTCGGTGCCGAACTCGTCGCGCAAGGTGGTGGGATAGAGCCGCACGGACCCGTTCTGCCGCAGATTGGCGGTCACCACCGGCAGGTCCACGCCCGGCCGGCCGAGCCACTGCTCCAGCGAATGCCCGACGACCTGCTCGGCGGACGCCGCCTGCACCATCTCGGCGAAGGCCGCGTTCGCCGCGATCACCCGCCCGTCATGACCGGCGACGACGAAGCCATCCGGCGCGTTGTCGATCAGTTTCAGCAGATCCGCCCGGCTGTCCGCCAGCACGTCCTGCCGCACGGCGCGCGGCGCCGGCGCCAGGCGGATGAGGAAGTGCAGCCCGCCGCCCTGACGGATCACGAAGGCCGAGAGATGCGCCGGCTCCGCCTGCCCGAGCAGGCGGATCGGCGTGTCGTCGGCGCGGCCGGCCCGGCTCACCCCACCCAGCATCTGGTCGAGCGCCGCCCGGCTGCCCGGCTCCACCAGGTCGGCGACGGGCCGTCCCACCAGCTTGCCCTGCCCGTGAAACATCCGCTGCGCCGCCGGATTGGCCTCGACCACGCGCTGCGTCGCGCCATCGACCACCAGCATCGGCTCGGAGGATTTCTGGAACAGGATGCGATAGCGCGTCTCGACATGGCGCAGCCGCGAATAATCCCGCTCCAGCGATTGCTGCACGTCGATCAGCCGCTGCTGCAACACGGCGATGGTCCTGAGATCGCGCCCGAACGCGACGACGCTGCCCTTCTCGCCGATAGCGAGCGCCGAAAACAGCACCGGAACGTCGCGGCCGTCGCGGCCGGGGCAATTCACGTGCCGGTCCGAGGCGAGCGGCTGCGCGGCCTGGTCATCGCCCGCCGCCCGCAGCATCGCCGCCACCTTGTCACGGCTTTCCACCGTCACGGTGTCCGCCCAGCGCTGCCCGACCCAGTCGGAAATCTCGGCGAACTCGCGCGCGAGTCCGGCGTTCTGCACCGCGATGTCACGGATCACGCCCTTCCGGTCGACGATCAGCGCAATATCCGCCATCGTCGCAATCATCATGCCGACAATGTCCGGACTCATGCCGACGAGCCATTTGCCGGGCGATTTGAAGGCTTTCATCTCGGACCACTCTTTCAGCCGTTTGTATATATATTCGAGACGTCTGAAGTATCCTCCCTGGTGTCAACTTTCAACTACCCTGGTCGTCAATGCGCACTGACATGCGTCTCGTTCAGGGCAAAATTCAGCGCCGCGCCGCCTCGCGGTTGAGCGTCAGCCTTCCGGCCTGGCGCAGCGCGTCCTGCGCGTCGGCGGCCATCGAGTCCGCGCCCACGAACTGGCAGCGTTCCGGATAGTCGAGAAAGGCCTTGCCGCCGACCATCACATGCAGGTCGGGGTTCGGCGCGACGGCGCGCAGCGAGCGGATGATGGCGGGCAGGCCCTTCAGCCAGCGGTCCGTCGTCACCGACAGGCCGATGACGTCGAACCAGTTGCGCCGCGCGATGCCGAGCAGCACCGCGCGGGTGCTGCGCGGCTCGGCACTCACCAGCCAGCCGGCATGGCTGAACACATCCGCCAGCACCGCGATCCCGAATGTGTGCTGCTCGCCCGGCGCCGCCGCGAACAGCGCATGCCCGGCCACCCGCGCGCCTCCGCCCGGCAGGTCCGCCGGCGGCCCGCTCTCGATCAGGATCTGGTTGAGCCGCACCATGCCGAGCGTGACGGCGGCGAAATCGCAGCGGTCCTCCTCCCACAACACGCCGAGCCGGCGCGCCGCAGGGGTCAGCAGGTCGTGCAGGATCATGTCATGATCCGCCCCGCGCGCGGTGAACTGGTCGATCAGCACATGCGCGC
>NZ_CAJQZK010000081.1:0-50481 GCF_907164655.1 Acidocella sp. C78 | reverse complement strand
GGCGGCGCGCCGGGCAGCACGGGATCGCCCCAGCGGATCAGCACGTCCCGCCGCCACCCCGGCGCCACCACGTCGTTCAGCTGCGGCGCCTCCGATCCGGGCGGCAGGCTGGTGACGGGCTCAGCCATGCCGAGCACCGAGGTCGAGGCGCGGGCGGTCCCGGCCATCGCCAGCGCCGCCACGGTCCCGGTTCCGGCCAGAATGCCGCGCCGCCCGATCATGCGATCAGAATCCGCTCGCTCCGCCCAGGCCGCCGGACTGTCCGGCGCCAAGGCCCGGGTTATAATGCCCGACACCGCCGACAAGCTGCTGCAGGAAACCTGCATGGCCGCCCGGCGCGTGCGTTCTGCCACCCGCCATCGCCACATTCACCGCCTGTTTCTTGCCAACCCGGCGGATCGATTTCAGCACCCCGCCGCCGCCGAAATCCAGCACGACGACCTGCTGCTTCTCGACGCCGAGGGTCTGGCCGATGCGCGGCCGCGTCACCTGGCTCACATAAAGCCAGTCGTGGTCGTTGAACGATTCCCGCAGCGTCGGCGAACCGAGCAGGGCGGTGGCGTCCGCCTCGGTCGAAACGCCGGGAGTGAGCTGCTTGAGCTGCGCCTCGGTCACCGCGGTGCCCCGATAGCGCGGTTGCGCCGAAAACACGGCACAGCCGGCGAGCGCCGGCAGCATCAGCAAGGGGAGAAATGGGCGGAGCTTGATCGCCAATCTGCGCACGCGGCTCGATCCTCGGGTTGCGGCTGGTTCAGGCTCTATGAGCGAGCTTCCCTCGCCGTGCAAGATGCGGCACTGTTTTAACATGACTGACGCAGCCCCCGCCCCGCTCATCCGGCGCCTCGATCTCGCCCGCCTCGGCGATGAGCCTGAAACCCTGACCATCGAGTCCACACCGGCAGAGCGCGCCGCCATCGCCGCCGCCTTCGGCATCCCCGCGATCGCCGCGCTGTCGGGCCGTTTCCACCTGCGCCGCGCCGGCGGACCGCGGATCGCGGCGCGGCTGGAGCTCGCGGCCGAGGTCACGCAATCCTGCATCGTCTCGCTCGAACCGGTGGAGCAGTCGATCGCCGAAACCGCCGCGCTGCTGCTCGTCACCAACGGCGCGCCGGCGGAGGACGACGACATGCTGGACCCCGACGCGCCAGACCAGATCGCGCTGGACAGCACAATGGCCGATCTCGGCGCCCTGCTCGTCGAGCAGCTCGCCCTCGCCCTCGATCCCTATCCCCGCCGGCCCGGCGCGGAACCGCCCGCAGCACCCGATGCCGGCGCGGCGCCGCAGGCGCACCCGTTCGCCGCCCTCGCCAAGCTCCGCCGGCCGGACTGAGCCCAGCCCAGTCCGCCCCACCGCCAATCTTGCCCTCCGCCCCTCTCTCTGCTAGAGCGCCCCTTTCCGTTCCCCCCGGTCCGCGGGGCGTCACCTGCTGGCGCGCCCGGACCTTTCGCGACGAAACGTACAGAACCGAGAGCGACCCATGGCCGTACCCAAGCGCAAGACCTCCCCCTCCCGCCAAGGCATGCGCCGCAGCCACCACGCCGTGGGCCAGCAGGCTCATGCCGAGTGCAGCAACTGCGGCGAGCTGAAGCGTCCGCATCACGTCTGCGGCCATTGCGGCCATTATGACGGGCGTGAAGTCGTCGCGGCCGGCAAGGATCTCAAGGGCACGGTCCGGATCTGATCCGGCCGTGACCTTGTCGCCACCGTCCGTGCCTCCGCACAGCCGATGACGACCGGATCCCCTCCCGACTCCGCCTCCTCCGTGCCGCATCCGCCGCAGGGCCCCGATCGCCCGCTTGCCGCCGCGGGAGCCCCGGTGCTCGCTGTCGATGCGATGGGCGGCGACAATGCCCCGGATGTGGTCATTGCCGGGCTCGACATCGCCGCCGAGCGCCACCCGAGCGCCCGGTTCGAGGTGTTCGGCGACGCGCCGCGGCTCGACGAGCTGATCCGGCTGAGCAAGCGCCTGCGCAACCGCGTCACCATCCGCGCGACGACGGAAGTCATCCCCAACGAGCTGAAACCCACCGCCGCCCTGCGGCTTCGGGATGCCTCGCTGCGCCGGGCGATCGACGCCGTCGCCAATGGCGAGGCCGCCGGTGTGGTCTCGGCCGGCAATACCGGCGCGATGCTCGCGCTCGCCAAGATCGTCCTCAAGACAATGAGCGGGATCGACCGCCCCGCGATGGCGGCCATCGGCCCCTCGGCGCGCGGCGACGTGGTGATGCTCGATCTGGGCGCCAATGTCGTCTGCGATGCCCGCAACCTCGTCGAATTCGCCATCATGGGCGAGTTGTTCGCCCGCACCGTGCTCGGCCTGCCGCACCCGACGATCGGCCTGCTCAATGTCGGCTCCGAGGAAATGAAGGGCGACGAAACCCTGCGCCGCGCCGCCGAGGCGCTCCGCGAAAGCCCGATCGGGCCGCAGTTCCACGGCTTCATCGAAGGCCACGACATCGCCGGCGGCACCGTCGATGTCGTCGTGACCGACGGTTTCACCGGCAATGTCGCGCTCAAGACCGGCGAGGGCGCGCTGCGCCTGGTCGGCGACCTGCTGCGGCGGATCTTCACCGCCAACATCGCCGCCCGCCTTGCCTATCTCCTCGCCCGCCCCGGCCTGTCGCGCCTGCGCGAATGGCTCGACCCGCGGCGCTACAACGGCGCGGTCCTGCTCGGGCTGAACGGCGTCGTGGTCAAATCCCACGGCGGCGCCGACGCCGAGGGCTTCGCCCATGCCGTCGACGTCGCGATGGACATGATCGTCAACCGCTTCAACGACCGCATCCGCGACGACCTGACCCAGCACGTCGATCGCGAGCGCCTCGCCAGCGACGCCTTCCGCGTTACGCCATCCACACCTGTCACATCCGGCTGACCGACATGAAACGCACCGTTTTCGAAGGGGTCGGCAGCTACCTGCCGGAACGCATCGTCACCAACGACGAACTGGCCACACGGGTCGACACCTCCGATACCTGGATCCGCGAGCGCACCGGTATCGGCCAGCGGCACCTCGCCGCCCCGCACGAAACCGCGACCTTCATGGGCGCCGAGGCCGCGCGCCGCGCGCTTGCCTATGCCGGCGCCGCGCCCGAGACGGTCGATGCCATCATCGTCGCGACATCAACGCCGGATCAGGGCTTTCCCGCAACCGCGGTCAGCATCCAGGCCGCCCTCGGCATCACCCGCGGCTTCGCGTTCGACCTCTCGGCGGCCTGCTCGGGCTTCGTCTACGCCGTCTCGGTGGCCGATGCCTTCATCCGCTCCGGCCAGTGCGCCAGCGTGCTGGTGATCGGCACCGAGGTCTATTCCCGCATCCTCAACTGGGAAGACCGCGGCACCTGCGTCCTGTTCGGCGACGGCGCCGGCGCGGTGCTGCTGCGCGCGGCACAGGACGACGCCGATCGCGGGCTGATCTCCACCCATATCCATTCGGATGGCCGCTACGGCGACATCCTCTATATCGATGGCGCGACCGGCCAGGCCGACCGGCCCCAGCATCTGGTGATGAAGGGCTCGGAGGTGTTCCGCCACGCGGTGAGCAAGCTCGCCGGCGCGGTGGACGAGGCGCTCGCCGCGAACGGGCTCTCGCAGTCGGATATCGACTGGCTGGTCCCCCACCAGGCCAACCGCCGCATCATCGATGCGATGGGCAAGCGGCTCGGCCTGTCGCCCGAACAGGTCGTCGTCACGGTCGACCGGCACGCCAACACCTCCGCCGCCTCGATCCCGCTCGCACTCGACGAGGCGGTGCGGGACGGGCGGATCCAGCCGGGCCATCTCGTGCTGATCGAGGCGCTGGGCGGCGGGCTGACCTGGGGCTCGGCGCTGTTCCGGTTCTGACCCGGCGCCGCACCTCACCCGCGCCGCGGCGATGCCGGTTCCGTGTTGACCCGGCGATCTTTCTTGCTAATCTTGAAAAATGAGCACGTTGACACGCGCCGGACTGGCTGAGTCGATCTATGCGGCAGTTGGACTGTCGCGCAACGAATCCGCGGCGCTGCTCGAAGCGGTGCTGGACCGCATGAAGCACGCCCTTGCCGAAGGCGAGTCGATCAAGATCAGCGGCTTCGGCACCTTTTCCGTGCGCCAGAAAGGCCGTCGCATCGGCCGCAACCCGAAAACCGGCCACGAGGTGCCGATCCTGCCGCGCCGCGTGCTGGTCTTCCGCCCCAGCCAGATCCTGCGCGAAGCGGTCGATACCGGCAAATCCCCGTCATCGGCGGGCCGGTCTTGACCGACGAGGCGCCGCCGGACGATCCGCGGCAGGACGAGCAGGGCCGCGCCCGGGTGCGCAAATCAGCCGAGGCGTTCCGCACCATCAGCGAGGTGGCGGACGAGTTGCATGTCCCCCAGCATGTGCTGCGCTTCTGGGAAACCAAGTTTCCCCGCATCAAGCCCCTCAAGCGCGGCGGCGGCCGCCGCTACTACCGTCCGGACGATGTCGTGCTGCTGCAACGCATCGCAGACCTGCTCTATACCCAGGGCTATACGATCAAGGGAGTCCAGCGGTTGCTCCGCGAGGGCGGTGGGCTGCTGCATGGGGAGATCCCGCCCGCCTCGGAAGAGGAACGCGCCGCCTCCGCCGCCGAGCGCATGCGCGCAACTGCCGAGGCCGGCCTGCCGTCCGAGGCCAGCGAAGACGCGCCCGAACTGCCGATCCTCGCCGGTGCCGCCGCATCCCGGCCGGAACCGGGGCGGCCCGTCGATGCCGCGCCGGACCGGCGACTCGAACGCGCCCAGGCCACCACCACGGTGCTGCGCACCGCCATCCGCGCGGTGCTCGACGAGCTGGAAACCCTGCGCGCCAGCCTCGACCCGAGATAAGCGCCCGGGGTCGATTGCCTCACCCTGAATCAGTTGCTAAGACCCCCCTGTCGGAGCGTAGCGCAGCCTGGTAGCGCATCAGTCTGGGGGACTGGGGGTCGTGGGTTCGAATCCCGCCGCTCCGACCACTGGTTTCAATGTCTTCTCCCCCTCCCGAATCCCGATTTCGGCGCTAATTCCAGCCCGATCACGGCGCCGGCACCGCATGCGCCCGTTCGCCGCCCGGCCCGCGCCATGACGTTCCGATGAATTCCCGCGACTGAGGCTTGCCCGCGCGCGTCCGATCGGTGAAGGCCATGCTCCCTCAAACCGGAACGGACCCTTCATGATCAAGCCGCGCCTCCTCGCTCTCGCCCTGCTGCCCGGCCTGTGCGCAGCGCCCTTCGCGCGCGCCGCAACGCCCCGCTTCCATGTCGCCGGCCAGATCGCCCTGCCCGCAGGCCCGGTGAAATGGGATTACCTCGCCGATGAGCCGTCGGCGCACCGCATCTTCGCCGCCCAGGGCGACCAGGTCGACGTGATCGACACGCGCACCGATCGCCTCGTCGGCACGATCGCCAACGTGCGGGGGGCGCATGGCATCGCGCTCGCGCCGCGCTTCGGCCACGGGTTCGCCACCGCCGGAATGGCCGGCACCGTGACCATGTTCGACCTGAAGACCTTGCGCACGATCCGCACCATCGATGTCGGCAAGGGGCCGGATGCGATCGCCTATGATCCCTCGTCGCGGCGGGTTCTCGTGCCCAACGAAGTCAGCCAGACCCTGTTCGCGATCGACCCGGCAAATGGCGGGATCGTCGGCTCCCTGCCCTTCCATGCCGATCCCGAATTCATCGTCGCCGACGGGCGCGGGCGCGTGTATCTCAACCTCAAATCCGCCAACCGGATCGCGGTGATCGATCCGCGGCGCATGCGCATCCTGCGCGAGATCGACGTCTCGCACGCCTGCACGGGGCCGACCGGCCTCGCGATCGACCGCGCGGCGGCGCGCCTGTTCGTATCCTGCCGCAACGACGTGCTGGCGGTGGTCGATGCGCGCGGCGGGAAAGTGGTCGCCTCGCTGCAACTGCCAGGCTTTGCCGACGCGGTGCGCTACGATGCGCGGGACGCTCTGGCGCTGGCGCCGAGCATCGACGGCACGCTGACCGTCATCGGCGCGTCGCCCAGAGGTGGATATCGCATCGTCCAGCGCCTTGGAACCGAACCGGGCGCCCGAACCATGACCTTCGACGCCGCGACGAGAACGGCCTACCTTTCCACGGCGAGGCAGGTGGCCGTGCTGCCGCCGGCGCCGGGAAAAACCTACCCAAGGCGGGCGTTCAAGCCGGGGAGTTTCCGCGTGCTGGTGGTCCGCGCCAGCGCGCCCTGACAGCGTTGCCAGAGCACGTTGATAACCAGAGCACGTTGATAATGTGAGCATCATCCGATCGGACGGGTCATCCGATCGGAACCTGCTCCAAACGCAAAAAGCCTGAAATCCGAAGGATTCCAGGCTTCAGGCAAACACTGGCGTCGCCAGTATCGGGCAGTCGTCATGCCCCCGAAACCCGTCAGGGTTTCTGGGGCATCTTTATCGGCTCAGAGAGCCGCGCCGAACTTCTCGACGGCGAGCGTCACGCGCGCGGTCAGCGGCGCGATGGTCTGCTCGGTCAGCTTCAGCGAGGCGTCGGTGATGCGGCCGGTCTCGGCAACCGCCTTCTCCATCAGCGAGCGGGCGAAACCGGTCTGCAGGTCCACCGCTTCCTTGACCGACTTCACGCCGGCGAGCGCCTTGGTCATCGCGACGGTTTCCTCAACCGAATTCTGCGTGGTGCTGGCGATCTGCTTCGAGATGCCCTGCATGCCGGAAGCGAAGATCTGGCTCGCCTTCACCAGCGCCTCGAAATTGCCCTGGCCGAACGCCATCATCTCTTCGGTGGTCTTCATCGCCTTCACAACCTGCTCCTTCATCTTGGCCTGCTGGGTCTCGAAACCCTTGGCGGCGTTTTCCATGCCCTCCTTCATCGAAGCCAGGGTCTTCTCGAACCCGGCCGCGACCTGGGCCTTCGTCGCCTCCACAGCCGCCTCGGCGGTGTTCTGGGCGGTATCGGCAGCTTTTGCCTTTGTCGTCATCGCTATCCACTCCTTGTCAGTCCGTTGCAACGATTGCCGGCGCCCGCAGGCACCCAATCTTGGCTGTCGCCACTTTCGTCTCAGGAAGAAACACGACGGCCAAAAGTCCCGCACGCACGTTGATAGTGCAGTGCAACATCGCCGATCTAGGCGCTATCGAAGACGGAGTCAAACTTTTTTTGTGCATCGCACAATGACAAATCGGGGACGGAACGACCGGGCCGGGCACCGAGATCGGCGCCCGACAACGCAACATCCACCATTAACCCTTTGGCTTTTTTATTAATTTCATTATTTCAACTGGACAGGCGGGAAAAATCATCCTATCCGACGCATGAGGTATCGTTCATGTTCGGGAGATCGATATGGGTTTTGCCGGGTTGCGTGATCGCGCGGGAGGCGTCCTGAAGCGCTGCGCGGGCATTGCCATTGGCGGCGCCGGCGCGGCCGCCCTGCTGGCCGCGCCGGCGGCGAAGGCGTATGCGCATCACCACCGACCCTACCGGCACATCACCCCGATCGCGGCGGCGGCCACCGGGTCCGGCCCGCTCGCCCCGGGGATCGACTGGGTGGTGATGGACGCCGCGACCGGCAAGATCATCTCCGAGAACAACGCCTACAACATCCGCTATCCCGCCAGCCTGACCAAGCTGATGACGCTCGACCTCGCCTTCACCGCGCTCAAGGACGGGCGGCTGCGCATGAACACGGCGCTGCCGGTCAGCGCCGCGGCGGCCGCGGTCCAGCCGGTGAAGCTCAATCTCGTGGCCGGGCAGACCGTGACCGTCCGCCAGGCCATGCTCGGCATGACCACGCTCTCCGCCAACGATGCGGCGACCGCGCTCGGCCAGTATCTCGGCAATGGCAGCATCCGCCGCGTCGCCGCCGAAATGACCGCGCACGCCCACGCCATCGGCATGCAGCGCAGCGTCTTTCGCAACCCCTCCGGCCTGCCCGACCCCGGCCAGGTGACCGACGCCTACGACATGGCGATCCTCGCCCGCCATCTGCTGCTCGACTATCCGCAATACCGCTACCTCTTCTCGGTTCCGAGCTTCCGCTTCGAAGGCCGCACCATCCCCAATATCGATGGCATGCTCAAGCGCTACGACGGCGCGATCGGCATGAAAACCGGCTTCACCAACCTCGCCCGGTTCAATCTCGTCACCGCCGCGGTGCGCAACGGCCACATGCTGATCGGCGTGGAAATGCACGCCCCATCCTGGATCGTGGCCTATGACAACATGGCCCATCTGCTCGATGCCGGGTTCGCGGCCGAAGGCGGCGCGCCGGCGATGGTGGTGGCCGCCAACGCCCCGGCGAGGTCGCCGGCCCCGCCCGCCGCCATCCGTCATCCCGCCGCGGCCCCGGCGCCGGCCGCGCCCCGGCTCGCGCATCTCGCCCGGCCGGCCCCGAATCACCTGCGCCTCGCCGCGGCCGCCCCCGTCACGCACCGCGCCAGCGTCACGCGCGACATCGTCCCCGGCTGGACCGCGCAGGTCGGCGCCTATGACAGTTACAGCCTCGCCCGGCGGCAGGCCCTGCTCGTGCGCGGCCAGCATCGCGTCGGCATCGCCCGCGTCGGCAGCACACTCGTCCACCGCCGCCGCGTCTGGCGCGCCCAGATCGCCGGGCTCGACCACCGGAGCGCGAGGATGGTCTGCGACGATCTCAAGCGCGCCCACCAGTCCTGCTTCATCATCCCGCCGGGCAACGAAAGCCTGGCGATGCGCTGACCTCGCGGCGGCGCCGCTTACCGCCGCTCACCGCCCAGCCGGAGCGCCAGCAGCCCTGGCGCCGCGACAACCAGCATCAGCGCGTTCCAGAGCATGAACTCCAGGTTCAGCACGCCGGAGATGACGGCGCTGGCCACCGCGCCGGCCGCCAGCAGCGCGCTTGGCAGCCAGTCCCGCCAGCTCCGCGATGCCGGCCAGTCGCCGCGGGCAAGCCGCCAGGCCGCGATCACGACCGGCACCGCAAACACCGGGAACGGCGCATCGCGATAGCGCGGATCGAACACCAGCCCCGCCTGCACGATGACCGCCGCCGCCACGAACAGGAACCAGAGGTGGTCGAACAGCCGCCGGCCCCAGTCGGCCAGACCCGCCTTGCCGAACAGGCTCGCGCGCAGCAGCAGCACCGTCGCCGCCCCATCCGCCGCCGGCGTCGCCGCGCCGCGCGAGGCCCGGCGCAGGGCGGCCAGCGCCAGGGCGAGCTGCGCCGGCAGGTTCACCGCGGCGCAGATCAGCAGGGATTCGTCATACAGAACATGATGCGTGATCGCCCAGGCATAGACCAGCGCATTGCCAAGCCCGAAGGCGAGCGCGAGGCCGGATGCCGCCGCCATCCCGCCGAGCAGCGCGAAAACCACCGACAGCGCGATCCCCGCTCCGGCATAAAGCGGCCAGTGCGGCATCTCCACCACCGGCCCGGAGAGCGGGAATTTCGGCGCCCGCCCGGCGGACCAGATACCCCAGTTCGCGCCGGCGATCCCCTCGTCGTGATATTTCCAATGCTGATCGAACGCCTCGATCAGGTTGTAATCCACATGCGCGCGATCGGCGAGGCTGACGAAGCGCCGCAGGAACACCGCCTCGTTGACCCGCGAGGGGGCGGCATCCGCCCGCCATCGCCCCCGGCTCGGCCAGCCGGTCTCGCCCACCGAAATCGTCTTGCCCGGAAACAGACGCTCGGCCTTGCGGATGGTCCGCCCGATCCGCGCGATCGCGCCATTCACCCCCACCGGGTGGTTCTGCCAGTAGGGCAGCAGATGGATCATCACGACATCGACATGCCTGGCAACTTGCGGAAACTCGAACCAGAAGCTCGCCACATCCGCATAGGCCACTTTCTGCTTCACCCGGGCGCGCACATGGTCGATGTCGCGGATCAGTTCCCCCACCGACAGATCGCGCCGGAGCAGCACCTCGTTGCCGACGACGACGCGGGTGATCGTGTGCGGATGCGCGTTCGCCGCGGCGATCCCCGCCGCCATCTCCCGCGCATTGTCCTTCGCGTTCGGCCCGAGCCAGATCCCGGCCCAGACCTTCAGCCCCGCCCGCTTCGCCAGCGCGCCGATATCGAAATCCCCCTCGATCGAGGAATAGGTGCGGATGCCGCGCGCATGGCGCGCGATCAGGCGCAGATCCTGCGCCACCTCGGCGGCGGAGGCGAAGGTTTTCGTCAGCGGCGACTGGCCATTGCGGAACGGCGCGTAGGAGACCGAGTTGAACCGCGCATCGGGCATGGCGACACCGCCGGCACGCGGCCGGTTCGGCAGGTACCACGCGGCGACGCTCAGCAGGCCGAGCAGAAAGATCACGTAAGGTCTTGCGGTGCGCATGGTCCGTGCGCTTACAGGAGGCTCCACCGGCAGACCAGAGGCGGCTCATGAGCATCGACGGGCTCGACGACACGACGATCGCGCGCATCCTGACGAACACGCGGCGGATCGCGCTGGTCGGCGCCTCGGCCAACCCGTCCCGCCCCTCGAACGAGGTGCTCGGCGCGCTGCTCCGCCTCGGCTACGACGTCACCCCGGTCAATCCCGGCCTCGCCGGCACCAGGCTGCACGGGCGAGTGGTCGCCGCCTCGCTCGACGATGCCGCCCCGCTCGACATGGTCGAGCTGTTCCGCGCCTCCGAACGGGTGCTGCCGGCGGTGCGCGACGCGATCCGCCTCGGCGCGAAGACGATCTGGATGCAGCTCGGCGTGGCGAACGAGGAGGCCGCCGCCCTCGCCCGCGCCGCCGGGCTCGTCGTGGTGATGAACCGCTGCCCGCTGATCGAGCGCCCGCGGCTCGGCCTCACTCCTTGAACGACGCGGCCGGATAGCCCTGGGCGAAGAGCAGCGCGCGCAGGTCGCCATGCTCGACGCGCACCGCCGCCGCCTCGGCGAGGATCGGCTTCGCGTGATACGCCACCCCCAGCCCGGCATCGGCGATCATCGCGAGATCGTTCGCCCCGTCGCCCACCGCCAGCGTCGCCGACAGCTTCACCCCGCGCGTCGCCGCCAGTTCGTGCAGCGCCGCGCGCTTGGCGTCGCGGTCCAGCACCGGCTCGGCGACGCGGCCGATCAGCCGGGAACCGTCATCGAGCAGCTCGTTGGCGCGATGCGTGTCGAACCCGACCTCCGCCGCCACCCGGCTGGTGAACCAGGTGAACCCGCCCGAAACCAGCGCCGTCACCGCGCCATGCGCGCGCATCGTCGCGACCAGCGCGCGCGCCCCCGGCATGATCGCGGTGCGCCGCCAGGTGCGCTCCAGCGCCGCCACGTCGAGCCCCTCCAGCAGGGCGACGCGCTCGCGCAGCGCATCGGCGAAATCCAGCTCCCCCGCCATCGAGCGCGCGGTGATCGCGGCAACGCGCTCGCCAATCCCCGCCTCCGCCGCCAGCTCGTCGAGCGTTTCCGAGGTGACGATCGTGCTGTCCATGTCGGCCACCAGCACCGCCTTGCGCCGCCCGCGATCCCTGACGCACATCACATCCACCGGCGCATTGTCGAGCGCCGCGCGCACCAGGGCGAAATCGGGCGGGTTCATGCACGGAATTTCGGCGGCCTCGCCGGGCGAAAGCCAGGCCGGCGCGCCGCCGGCGGCCAGTTCGCGCACCCGCGCCACCATCGTATCGGTCAACGTCACCTTGTCGCGCGCCGCGACCAGCACCAGAACGAATTTCATGACCCAGTCGCCTAGAGCAAGTTCCGCCTCCCCGGCAAGGCCGCTGCTGATCGTCGCCGGCCCCACCGCCTCGGGCAAGTCGGCCCTCGCCCTCGCCGCAGCACAGCGCTTCGGCGGCACGATCATCAACGCCGACGCGATGCAATGCTATGCCGACTGGCGGATCATCACCGCCCGCCCCTCGCCGGCGGACGAGGCGGCGGCGCCGCACCGCCTCTATGGCGTGCGGGCGCTGGAAGACGCGGTCGATGCCGCCTGGTGGCGCGGCCGGGCGCTGGCCGAGCTGGAGGCGGCGGCGCTGCCGATCCTGTGCGGCGGCACCGGCATGTATCTCTCGGCGCTGGTCAACGGCATCGCCCCGATCCCCGATCCCGGGCCGCAGGCGCGGGCGGCGGCGCGGCAGATGCTCGCGGCGGATGGCCCGGCCGCGCTGCACGCCTGGCTTGCGTCGCGCGATCCGGCCACGGCGGCGAAGCTGCGGCCGAGCGACCCCCAGCGCCTCGCCCGCGCCGCCGAGGTGCTGCTCGGCACCGGGCGCGGCCTCGCCGCCTGGCACGCCGCACCGCGCGACGGTCTCAACGGATACCGCGTCATGCTGCTGCTGCTCGACCCGCCCCGCCTTGCGCTGCGCGAGGCGATCGCGGCGCGCTTCGCCGCGATGCTCGCCGCGGGCGCGCTGGCGGAAGTCGCCGCCGTCACCGCCCGCCACCCCGATCCCGCGCTGCCCGGCCTGCGCGCCCACGGCGTGCCGGAATTGCGGGCGCATCTCGCCGGCGAGATCGGCCTCGATGAGGCCGCCGCCCGCGCCATCGCCGCCACCATCGCCTACACGAAACGCCAGGCCACCTGGTTCCGCCACCAGAAACTGGCAGATCAGCGCGATACGCATACGATCAGTTCACGTTTTACCGATTCCGCGCAATTTTCCGAAAGCACGCTCGGCAATATCATTTCATTTATTAATGGGCCGGGTTGACGCAGCGCAGCGGACCGGGCTAGGCCTGCTCCGCGATCGCACATGATGGGGATATGAACGCCGTGAACAATTCCGTCGCTTCCGGAGCCGAAACCCTTCTCCGCGCGCTCAAGGCGCAGGGGGTCGAGGTCATTTTCGGCTATCCGGGCGGTGCCGTGCTGCCGATCTACGATGCGCTGTTCCAGCAGAACGCGATCCGCCATATCCTGGTCCGCCACGAACAGGCGGCGGTTCACGCGGCGGAAGGCTATGCCCGCTCGACCGGCAAGGTCGGCGTCGTCCTCGTCACCTCCGGCCCCGGCGCCACCAACGCCGTCACCGGCCTGGTCGACGCGCTGATGGACAGCATTCCCGTCGTCTGCCTCACCGGCCAGGTGCCGACCCACCTGATCGGCAACGACGCCTTCCAGGAAGCCGACACCACCGGCATCACCCGTCAGGCCACCAAGCACAATTATCTGGTCAAGCGCTCGGACGATCTCGCCCGCATCGTGCACGAGGCGTTCCACGTCGCGCGGACCGGCCGGCCCGGCCCCGTGCTGATCGACCTGCCGAAGGACATCCTCATCAATCCGGCGCCCTATACCGAGGCGCCGGACGGCCCGCACCGCTCCTACCGCCCGCGCACCGAGCCCGATCTTTCCCACGTCGCCGCGGCGGTGAAGCTGCTCAAGGGCGCGCGTCGGCCGATCATCTACACCGGCGGCGGGCTGATCAATGCCGGCCCCGAATCGGCCGAACTGATCGTCGCGTTCGCGAAGCTGACGGGCGCGCCCGTCACCTCGACGCTGATGGGCCTCGGCGCCTTCCCGGCCTCGAACCCGGCCTTTCTCGGCATGCTCGGCATGCACGGCACCTACGAGGCCAACCTCGCGATGCATGGCTGCGACGTGATGCTGAACATCGGCGCCCGGTTCGACGACCGCGTGACCGGCCGGCTCAACGCCTTCGCCCCGCATTCGAAGAAAATCCACATCGACATCGACCCCTCGAACATCAACAAGAACGTGGTGGTCGACATCGCCATCGCCGCCGACGCGACCGAGGCGCTGCGCGCCCTCATCGCCGCCTGGAAGCAGGATGACGCCCGGCAGGACAGTGCAGCGCTCGCCGAATGGTGGCGCATGATCGAGACCTGGCGCGAGAAGGACTCGCTGCGCTTCACCCAGAGCTTCGAGACCGGCGCGATCATCAAGCCACAGCACGCCATCCGCCGGCTGTGGGAAAAGACCCAGGGCCGCGAAACCTATGTCACGACCGAGGTGGGCCAGCACCAGATGTGGGCGGCCCAGCATTTCCGCTTCGACAAGCCGAACCGCTGGATGACCTCGGGCGGCCTCGGCACGATGGGCTACGGCCTGCCCGCGGCGATGGGCGTGCAGATCGCCCATCCCGACGCGCTGGTGATCGACATCGCCGGCGAGGCCAGCATCCTGATGAACATCCAGGAGATGGGCACGCTCGCGCAATACCGCCTGCCGGTGAAGATCTTCATCCTCAACAACGAATACATGGGCATGGTCCGCCAGTGGCAGGAATTGCTGCATGGCGGCCGCTATTCCGAGAGCTATTCCGCCGCCCTGCCCGATTTCGTGCGCCTCGCCGAGAGCTTCCACGCCGTCGGCCTGCGCGCCGAGAGCATCGACGATCTCGACCGGGTGATCGACGAGATGCTGGCGACCGACCGCCCGGTGATCGCGGACATCCATGTCGACCGCGCGGAGAACTGCTTCCCGATGATCCCCTCGGGGGCGGCGCACAACGAGATGATCCTCGGGCCGGAACACGAGGCGAGCGCCGCCGGCATCACCGATGAGGGGCTCGTGCTCGTCTGAGCCCCGCCATCGCCGCCGAGATCCCGAGACACCGAACCTGAAAGAGCCGACATGAACGCCATCGTCCAGGAACCCATGCGCGCCGCCACGATCTCCGTGCTGGTCGAGAACGAGTCCGGCGTTCTCGCGCGCGTCATCGGCCTGTTTTCAGGTCGCGGCTACAATATCGACAGCCTGACCGTCGCCCCCGTCGAGGACGACCGGCGCAAGAGCCGCATCACCGTCGTCACCTCCGGCACCGAGCTGGTGATCCAGCAGATCAAGGCGCAGCTCGATCGCCTCGTGCCGGTCTACCGGGTGTCCGACCTCTCCGCCGAAGGGCCGCACATCGCCCGCGAACTCGCCCTCATCAAGGTGATCTGCGGCGGCGAGAAGCGGCTGGAAACGCTGCGCCTCGCCGATGCGTTCCGCGCCCGCGTGATCGACGCGACGACCGAAAGCTTCGTCTTCGAACTCACCGGCGCGACCGACAAGCTCGACGCGTTCCTCGAACTGATGCGCCCGCTCGGCCTCGCCGAGGTCTCGCGCACCGGCGTCGCCGCCATCGCCCGCGGCACCCGCACGATCTGACGGCGCCGCCGGCCCGCGCCGCCGGCCCACGCCAACGAAAAAGGCCTCATCCGCTCCCGCCGGATGAGGCCCGCCCGAAAGACCGGTTCACGAAACACGGCAAAACCCGGCCCGCCTGGGCCGGGTCGTGCCGCAACCGCCCTACTTGCCGCTCAGCGTCTTGAGATAGGCGACCACATCGGCGCGGTCCGTCGCATTCGGCATGCCCATATAGGGCATCTTGGTGCCCGGCACGTCCGCCTGCGGATTGGCGAGGAATTTGGAAAGCGTGTCCGCGTTCCAGACGATGCCGGAATGCTTCAGCGCCGGCGAGAACTGGAACCCCGCGCTCGCCGCCGCCTTGGCACCATAGATCCCCGCCAGCGAAGGCCCGATCCCGTTCTGCCCCGCCTTGGCGCTGTGGCACGCCGCGCACTGGGCCTGAAACAACGCCTCGCCATGCGCGACATTCGCCGCATGCGCCCCGGCGATGCTCAGGGCACCGGCAGCCAGGGCAAGGATGGTTAAGGATTTCATGTGCAGTCTCTCCTGTCCGGCACCCGCCCCCCTGGGCGGGTGCGTCATGTTCGTCAGAAAGCCAGCCACACGCCCGCAAAGAGCGTATCGTTCGCCTGCGCGTTCGTTCCCGCGCCATCATAGTTGCGCACACTGCCGTTGAATACAGGGTAGATCGTGTTTTCAACGAAGAGTTTCGCATTCAGCCACGGCAGCCATTTCGGCCCGCCATTGTTGAACGGATAGTAATCGAGTTCCGTCGTCCAGGCATTGCTGTTCGGCTTGCCATTGGCACTGCTCGTATACTCGCCCGCATCGGCGTTGCCATAGATCGTGTTGAACGATTCCGTGATCCCGTATTTCTGATAGATCAGGTCGGAAACCGTGATCGTCGCGACATTGAGGCTGTCGGCCCGGTTGCTGGCGGCACCCGGCGCCCATTCCTGCGATTCGTGAACCAGGTTGGCCTGCACCGAGAAGGCCTGGTTCTGCGTGATGTACTGGAACTGGGAGTCGGCGGCGATGTCGAAGAACCGGTTCGTCGGCCCGCTGGCGACGCCGGTCGGATAGGTTCGGTCCATCAGCGCGTAGGTGCCGACCTCGATCGAGGAATTGCCCCACTGGTGCTGCACGGCGAGCCGCACATAGGGTGCTACGCCATCGATCTTCACCCCGCCCCCGGCGCCGAGCGCGTAGCCCAGCCGCTGCGGCAGCGATTTGTAAAGATCCGCCTCGGCATAGATCATGTCCGCCGGCGTCACGTTCAGCGCGCCATAGACGCCGATGCCATAGACCGATTGCGCGAGCGAGGCGATCTGCTGTGCCGCGGCCGGCGCGTTGGCGAGGCCCGAGGGGATATACGGATACCCCCAGCTCGGCGGCGTGTTCCACAGATCGGTGACACCCGGATTGTTGTTGAGCGTGACACCCCAGAACAGCGGATGGCCGAACAGCTTGCCCGGCCGGGCGAGGCGGATATCGGTATTGTCCCAGCTCCACTGCCGGGCCACGCCATCATAGGTGACCTGCACGAACGCGCCGAGCCCGATCGCCGAATCCAGCGCGCCGCCATAGAACAGGCTGGTCTGCTGCGCCGCCCAGGCGTCGTTCGACTTGAAGCCTGGCTGCAACCCGCCCGGTATCTTGTCGTGCTGCTGGGTCCAGCCGATCTGCGACATCGCCGCGAAATTCTTCCAGGTCGGGAACATGCCGCCGGCGATATAGCCCTCGAGCTTGAAATCCCGCCCATATGGGGTCAGCTGCGGAAAGCCGATATGACAGGCCGAGCAGGGCTCTCCGGTCTGCGCCGCGAAGGCGGGAATGGCATAGGCGGCGCCCGGCGCCGCCAGCGATGCCGCGGCGACCATGCCAGCCGCAGCCGCCAGGCGCCAGGAACCATGATGTGACCGGGGTTTCATGTGCAGTCTCCCGTTGACTTTCATTCAGTGACGATGCCGGGGGTATCAGGGCCGAACCGCGCGGTCGTTGATCGAGATCAATATTGTGACGGCTTGTTTCATGGTGTTGCAGATAAGGCACCATTGCCGCGGTCCCGGCGCGCGCCCTACACCTTGCGGCGTGCGAATCGATCTTCCCTTCCCGCCGCCCGCTGCCGCCGCCGATCCCGAATCGATGCTGCGCCGCGTCTTCGGCCATGGCGGTTTCCGCGGCAGCCAGCGCGACGTCGTCGAGCATGTGATCGCCGGCCACGATGCGCTGGTGCTGATGCCGACCGGCGGGGGCAAGTCGGTCTGCTACCAGCTGCCCGCCCTCTGCCGGCCGGGTGTCGGCATCGTGGTCTCGCCGCTGATCGCGCTGATGCGCAACCAGGTCGAGGCGATCCGCCAGCTCGGCGTGCGCGCGGCCTCGTTCAATTCGACCCAGAGCCCGGCGGAACGGATGGAGGTGCGCCGGGCCCTGCGCGCGGGCGAGCTGGACCTGCTCTATGTCGCCCCCGAGCGGCTGGTCACCGAGGAGTTCCTCGCCCTGCTCGAACCGGTGCGGATCGCCCTGTTCGCGATCGACGAGGCCCATTGCGTCAGCCAGTGGGGGCACGATTTCCGGCCGGAATACCTCCAGCTCGCGACCATCGGCGCGCGCTTCCCCGGCGTGCCGCGGGTCGCGCTGACCGCGACGGCCGACCCGCAGACCCGGGACGACATCGCGCGCCGCCTCGGCCTCGGCGGCGCGCGCCTGTTCCTCTCCAGCTTCGACCGCCCCAACCTGACCTACGCCATCACCCCGAAAACCGAGCCGCGGCGCCAGCTTCTCGGTTTCCTGCGCGCCCATCCGGGCGAGAGCGGAATCGTCTACTGTCTCAGCCGCGCCGCGGTCGAGGACACCGCAACCTGGCTCTGCGGCCAGGGCCTGCGCGCCCTGCCCTACCATGCGGTCTCGCCGCCGAAACGCGCAACCGCAACCAGGACGCCTTCCTCGCCGACGAGGGGCTGATCCTGGTCGCGACCATCGCCTTCGGCATGGGGATCGACAAGCCGGACATCCGCTTCGTCGCGCATCTCGACCTGCCGTCGAGCCTCGAAGCCTATTACCAGGAAACCGGCCGCGCCGGCCGCGACGGCGCGCCGGCCGAAACCCTGATGCTCTATGGCATGCAGGACGTCACACTGCGCCGGCGGATGATCGACCAGGGCGACGCGCCGGACGAGGTCAAGCGCGTCGCCCGCGCCAAGCTCGACGCGCTGCTCGGCGTCTGCGAAACCGCAGGCTGCCGGCGGCGGGCGATCCTCGCCCATTTCGGCGAGGCCTATCCGCGCGATTGCGGCCAGTGCGACAATTGCCGCCAGCCGGTCGAGACGTGGGACGGCACCGAGGCCGCGCGCAAGGCGCTCTCCGCCATGCTGCGCACCGGCCAGCGCTTCGGCGCCGGCCACCTGATCGACATCCTGCGCGGCACCGGGACCGAACGGATCCACCAGCTCGGCCATGACCGCCTGCCCACCTTCGGCGTCGGCGCCGATCTCGACCGCCGCCAATGGGGCTCGGTGTTCCGCCAGCTGATCGTCGCCGGGCTGATCGAGGTCGATCACGACGCCCATGGCGCGCTGTTCGCCACCCCCGCGCCCGCCCGGTGCTGCGCGGCGAGGAATCGCTCCGCCTGCGCCGCGACCCCGCCGGCACGCGCCAGACCACACGGCGCGGCGCCGTCCCGCCGGATTCCGCCACCGACTCCCCCGCCTTCGCCGCCTTGCGCGAATGGCGGCGCGACACCGCGCGGGCGCAGCAGGTGCCGGCCTATGTCATTTTCCACGACGCGACACTGGCCGCCCTCGCCGCCGCGCATCCGCGCGACCGCAGCGACCTCGCGACCGTCCCCGGCATCGGCGCGAGCAAGATCGAGCGCTATGGCGATGCCGTGCTCGCCGTGCTCGCCGGCGTGCGCGGCTGAACCCCGCCCCCGCGCGACAGCCGCCCCTGCCACAGCCACCCTTGCCACGCCACCCGCCCGCGGCTTAGCCTCCGGCCCGACAGAGCACGACCTCCGGCCCGGAAGTCTCGGAACGTGCCCTGAAAACCAGAGCCCCCGACGGAGACAGTCCATGACGGTCAAGAGCCACCACCCGGAAACCCTCGCCCTGCACGCCGGCTGGCGCGCCGACCCCACGACCGGCTCGGTCGCGGTGCCGATCCACCAGACCACCTCCTACCAGTTCAACAGCACCGAACATGCCGCCAACCTGTTCGCGCTCTCCGAGCTCGGCAACATCTATACCCGCATCATGAACCCGACGACGGACGTGCTCGAACAGCGCCTCGCCGCGATCGAGGGCGGCGTCGCGGCCCTTGCCGTCGCCTCCGGCCAGGCCGCCTCGGCCAGCGCGATCCGCACGCTGACCCGCGCGGGCGAGAATGTCGTCGCCTCCACCGATCTCTACGGCGGCACCTGGAACCTCTTCGCCAACACGCTGCGCGACCAGGGGATCGAGATCCGCTTCGTCGACCCGACCGACCCCGAGAATTTCCGCCGCGCGACCGATGACAAGACCCGCGCCTACTACGCCGAAACCCTGCCCAACCCGAAGCTCGCGGTCTTCCCCATCGCCGAGGTCGCGGCGATCGGCCGCCCGCTCGGCATCCCGCTGATCATGGACAACACCGCCGCCCCGCTGCTCTGCCGTCCCTTCGACCACGGCGCGGCCATCGTGGTCTATTCCGCCACCAAATATATCGGCGGCCACGGCACCTCGATCGGCGGGATGATCATCGATTCCGGCAATTTCGACTGGGCGGCGCAGCCCGAGCGCCAGCCGCTGCTGAACGCGCCCGACCCCTCCTATCACGGCGCCGTCTGGGTCGAGGCGGTCAAGCCGCTCGGCCCCATCGCCTACATCATCCGCGCCCGCACCGTGATCCTGCGCGACGAGGGTGCGGCGCTCTCGCCGTTCAACGCCTTCCAGCTCATCCAGGGGCTGGAGACGCTGCCGCTGCGCATCGCGCGGCATTGCGAGAACGCCGAGAAAGTCGTCGATTTCCTCTCCAGCCATCCCGACGTCGTGCGGGTGATCCATCCCAGCGTCGCCACCGGCGAGGCGCGGCGGCGGGCGGAAACCTACCTCACCGGCGGCAACGGCGCGCTGGTCGGCTTCGAGCTGACCGGCGGCGCCGCATCGGGGCGGAAATTCATCGAGGCGCTGCGGATGTTCTACCACGTCGCCAATATCGGCGACGCCCGCAGCCTCGCCATCCACCCCGCCAGCACCACCCACTCCCAGCTCTCGGCCGAGGAACAGGCGGCCACCGGCGTTACGCCCGGCTATGTCCGGCTGTCGATCGGCCTCGAACACATCGAGGACATCATCGCCGATCTGGATCAGGCGCTGGCCGCCGCGCGCTGAGCTTCAGTATCCCGATGTCGCGGGCCGGATCGCCGATCCGGCCCGCGATCCTTCACGACCCCGCCCGCGCCCGCTCGGCCATTTCGCGCACATTCGCCGACAAGGCGGGGGCGGCCAGAATCTCATCCAGCGCGCCCCGCATCAGCGCCTGCCGCGCCGGGTCGAAGCGCCGCCAGTTCGCGAACACGTCGATGCAGCGCGCCGCGATCTGCCGGTTCACCTGGTCGACCTCGCCGATCATCCGCGCCACCAGCGCATAGCCGCGCCCCGACGAATCGTGGAACCAGCGCTGGTTGCCCGCCCCGAACGCCTGCACCAGGGCGCGGAAGCGGTTGGGGTTGCGCAGGTCGAAATCGGCGTGCCGGGTCAGCGCCTCGACGCGGTCCAGCGTGTCCGGCGCCGCCGCCATCGCCTGGATGCGGAACCACTTGTCGCCCACCAGCGCATCGCCGCGCCAGCGCGCGTGAAACGCCGCCAGCGCCACATCGCGCGCCGGCGTCGCGGTATCGGCGAGCAGCGCCAGCGCGCCCAGCCGCACGGTCATGGTCGGCGCGGTCTCGAAGCGGCGCTGCGCCACCTCCAGCACCGCCGCCGGGTCCGCCGCCATCAGATAGGCCAGCGCGACATTGCCGAGCGCCCGCCGCCCCATGCTCGCCGGATCGAGGCTGAACGGCGCCGATGGGTCCTCCACCCCGCACAGTGAAGCGAAGCGGTCCCGCAGCCGCCGGCCGATTGCCGCCCGCGTCGTCTCCAGCGCGTCATGGATCGCATCCGGATCGATCACCGCCATCCGATCCGCCAGCACGTCCTTGCCCGGCAGCGACAATATCCGTGCCGCGAGCGCCGGCGCCTCCGTCGCGAGGTCGAGGGCCGCCGCCATCGCCGCCACCAGCGCCGGATCGGTCGCCACTGCCTCGCCGCGCTGCAATGCGGCGATCGCGTCGAGCAGCGCCCGCGTCGCATATTCCTGCCCAGCCTCCCAGCGGCTGAACCCGTCGGTATCGTGCGCGGCAAGCCGTGCGAGCCCGGCCGCCTCGTGCCCCGAGAGCTTCACCGGCGCCGAGAACCCGCGCAGCAGCGAGGGCACCGGCGGGGCGGCGACCTCCTCGAACACGAAGCGCTGCTCCGCCGCGCGCAACAGCAGCAGCCGCGTGCCTGCATGCGCCGCGTCCTCGCCTTCCAGCCGGGCGGCAAGCTCCGCGCCATCCGGCCCGATCAGCCCCATCGCCACCGGAATGAGAAACGGTTCCTTGCGCGCCTGTCCCGGCGTCGGCGCCGTCATCTGCCGCAATGTGAGCGTATAGCGCCGCGCCGCCGCGTCGTAGTCGCCCTCGAACCGCAATTGCGGCGTGCCGGCCTGCTCGTACCAGCGCATGAACTGCGAAAAATCGAACCCCGATTCCTCGCCCATCGCGGCCACGAAATCCTCGATCGTCGCCGCCGCATTGTCGTTGCGGGCGATATAAAGGTCGAAGCCGCGGCGGAACGCCTCGTGGCCGATGATCGTGCGGATCATCCGCACCACCTCCGCCCCCTTCTCATAGACGGTCGCGGTGTAGAAATTGTCGATCTTGCGATAGGCGGCGGGGCGGACGGGGTGCGCCAGCGGCCCGGCATCCTCGGCGAACTGCCGGGCGCGCAGCATCTTCACGTCGTCGATCCGCGACAGCGCCGCATCGGTGGTCGCCGCACCGTATTCCTGGTCGCGGAACACGGTCAGCCCCTCCTTGAGCGAGAGCTGAAACCAGTCCCGGCAGGTCACCCGGTCGCCGGTCCAGTTGTGGAAATATTCATGCGCGATCACCCGGTCGATCCGCTGATAATCCGCATCCGTCGCGGTGTCCGGCCGGGCGAGCACGAGGGCGGTGTTGAAGATGTTGAGCCCCTTGTTCTCCATCGCCCCCATGTTGAAGTCGGCAACGGCGGCGATGTTGAAAATGTCGAGGTCGTATTCGAGGCCGAACGCCTCCTCGTCCCAGCGCATCGCCCGCTTGAGGCAGGCCATCGCGTGGTCCACCTTGTCCTCGTCGCCGCGGCGAACATGGATGCCGAGCTGCACCTGCCGCCCCGACCGGGTGACGAATTCATCATGCGCCGACACAAGGTCGCCCGCGACCAGCGCGAACAGATAGGACGGCTTGGGATGCGGGTCCTCCCATTTCGCCCAGTGCCGCCCGTCCGGCAGCACCCGCGATCGACCGGATTGCCGTTGGAGAGCAGCAGCGGGCAGCGCGCCGGATCGGCGATCAGCGTCGCGGTGTAGCGGGCCATCACGTCCGGCCGGTCGGGGAAGAAGGTGATGCGGCGAAACCCCTCTGCCTCGCACTGGGTGAAGAAATCCCCGCCCGAGACATACAGCCCCGAAAGCTCGGAATTGCGCTCCGGCGCGATGATCACCTCGGTATCCAGGGTGAACTCGTCCGGCACGTCGCGAATGACGAGGCCATGATCGCCCAGCGCGTAGCGATTGGCGCCGAGCGCCTCGCCGTCGAGCAGCACCGATCGCAGGTCGAGCGCCTCGCCATCGAGTTCCAGCGGCGCATCCGCGATCCCGTGCGCCGCGTTGCGCCGCAGCGTCAGGCTGGCGCGCACCCGCGTCGCCGCCGGATCGAGATCGAAGATGAGATCGACGCTATCGACCAGAAAAGCCGGCGGCCGGTATTCGTCGAGGCGGCGCGGGGCGGCGTCGGGCAGCGGGACGGGACGTTCGGCCATCTTTGTCTCCTTGCGAATGCCCCCTTATCTGGCCCGCCGGCTGCCGGCGCGCAAATCGCTCCACCTCCCCGAATTGCCCCGAGCGGGACTCCGACCTGCCCGGCGGATGGTTGCATAAGCCGCATCACGACCTATGATTTTGTAAATATTACGCGGGACGCCACGCTCCCTCCCGCATTGCGCACGGGATACATGAACGGCACCGCGGACGACCTCTCCCTCTCGCTGCACCAGAGCATCCACGAGATCCCGGCGCCGGACTGGGATGCGCTCGCCGGCGGCAACCCGTTCGTCAGCCACGCCTTTCTCTCCGCCCTGGAAGACAGCGCCTCGGTCGGCGGCGACAGCGGCTGGTATCCCCAGCACGCGGCGCTGCGCGACGGCACGGGCCGCCTGCTCGGCGCCGCCCCCGCCTATGTGAAAGCCCATTCCTACGGCGAATACGTGTTCGATCACGGCTGGGCCAACGCCTTCGAGCGCGCCGGCGGGCGCTATTACCCGAAGCTGCAAGTCGCCGCCCCGTTCAGCCCGGTCCCCGGCCCGCGCCTGCTGATGGCCGACGGCCTGCCCCCGTCGCTCCTCGCCCGCGGCCTCGAAATCGCCGCCGAGCGGCTCGGCTGCTCCTCGATCCACGCCACCTTCTGCACCGAGGCGGAATGGCACGCGCTGGGCGAGGCCGGCTGGCTGCGGCGCATGGGCGTGCAATATCACTGGCACAACCGCGGCTATGCCGCGTTCGAGGATTTCCTCGCCGCCCTGTCCTCGCGCAAGCGCAAGGCGATCCGCCGCGAGCGGCGCGACGCCCAGGCGGGGCTCGAAATCCGCGCCCTGCGCGGCAGCGAGATGGGTCGGCGCGAATGGGCCGCCTTCTACAATTTCTACCTCTCCACCGTCGACCGCAAATGGGGCGGCGCCTACCTCACCGAGCGCTTCTTCCCCCTGCTCGGCGAGCGCCTCGGCGATGCGGTGGTGATGATGATGGCCTTCCGCGCCGGCCGCCCGATCGCCGGCGCGCTCAACCTGCGCGGCCGGGACGCGCTCTACGGCCGCAACTGGGGTGCCGTGGAAGACATCCCCTTCCTGCATTTCGAACTCTGCTACTACCAGGCGATCGACTACGCGATCGGCGCCGGCCTCGCCCGCGTCGAGGCCGGCGCCCAGGGCCAGCACAAGATCCAGCGCGGCTACCTGCCGAGCCGCACCTATTCCGCGCACTGGATCGGCCATCCCGGCCTCAGCGACGCCGTGGCGCGGTTTCTCGACGCCGAGCGCCCGGCGGTGGAGGAGGAAATGGCGATGCTCGGCGAGCAATCCCCCTATCGCAGCGATCTTTCGCCGTGATCGCGGCCTATGCGGCGCTGGCCGCCTCGATGGTGATCGTCGGCGGCAATGTCGTCCTGCTCAAACTGCTGGCCGCCCACCTGCCGACCTTCCCGCTGCTGTTCATGCGGACGGGCTTCGCGACATTGTGCCTTGCCCCGCTGGTCGCACCCCGCCTGCCGGCGCCGCGCACGCTGGCCATCCTGTTCATGCAGGCGGCGTGCGGCACGCTGCTCTACAACGGCATGATGGTCGCCGGGCTGAAACTCACCGGCGCGGTGCAGGCCGGGCTGGTCCTCGCCAGCCTGCCGGCGGTGATCGCGCTCGGCGCCGCGCTGTTCCTGCGCGAGCATCTGCGGCCGCTGCAATGGGCGGCGGTGGTGCTGGCGGGCGTCGGCATCGCCGCCCTCGCGCGCGGCGGCGGCGGCTTCAGCCTGCTGGGCGACGCGCTGATCTTCGGCGCGGTCTGCGGCGAGGCCGGATACGCGCTGTTCGCCCGCCGCGCCGCCGGCCTGCTCCCGGTGATGCAGGCCACTTTCTGGATGCAGGCCTGCGGCGCCGCGATGACCGCCCCGCTCGCCATCGCCGGTTTCGGGCAGGTCCACTTCACCTGGACGATCGCCGGATTGCTGCTGGTCAACAGCCTCACCTCCAGCGTGCTCGCGGTGATCCTGTGGTATCACGGCATGCGGCGGGTCCAGGCCGGCATCGCTGGCACCTTCACCGCCCTGCTGCCCGCCACCGCCACGCTGATGGGCGTGCTCGTTCTCGCCGAACCGTTCACACGGGGCGATGCGATGGGCTTCGCCGCCCTGTTCGTCTCGATGGTGCTCATCCTCCGCCCGCAGCGCCGCCGCCCCGCCCGCGAACCGGCAGACGCCTGACCCCCGACATTAGCATGATGTCCGATCCCGGCGGATCGGACAGGCCCCCCTGCCGCCCATGATGAACGGCAAGGTTGTAAACCCCGATTTTGTCATGGCAGATTCACGGACCGGTTTCCTCCGATGCAAAACTGCATTAGGGTTTGTTCATAAACTGTCATGGGGGCACGTAAAATGAGTGGAAAATCGGGTGTCAAACTCAAGCGGGATGCGGGTATCATCGGCCTGCTCTTCGCGAGTCTAGGCGGCATCATTGGCTCGAGCTGGCTGTTCGGCCCGCTTCACGCCGCCAAGGATGCCGGTCCGGCGGCGATCTTCGCCTGGCTGATCGGCGGTGTCGCGGTCCTGCTGCTGGGCTTCGTCTATGCCGAGCTGGCCACGGCCTTCCCGCGCGGCGGCGCGGTGATCGCCTTCCCGAAACTCTCGCACGGCAACCTGATGGCCGTGATCATGAGCTTCGTGGTGTTTCTCGGCTATGTCTCCGTGCCGCCCGCCGAAGCCTCGGCGGTCATCACCTATGGCAACAACTACATCCCCGGCCTGGTCGACAAATCCGGCGTGCTCACCGGCTTCGGCTTCTTCGCCTCGCTGATCCTGATGCTGGTCTTCACCGGCATCAACGCGCTGGCGGTGCGCCTCGTGCTGACGGTCAACAGCGCGCTGACCTGGTGGAAACTCGCGGTCCCGGCGCTGACGGTGATCGTGCTGATCATCGCCGGCTTCCATCCCGGCAATTTCTCGGCCCACGGCTTCGCCCCGCACGGCACGGCCGGCGTGTTCTCGGCCGTGGCCACATCCGGCGTCATCTTCGCCTATCTCGGCTTCCGCCAGGCGGTGGAACTCGCCGGCGAATCGAGCAACCCGCGCCGTAACCTGCCCATCGCCATCGTCGGCTCGGTCGCCATCGCGCTGGTGCTCTATGTCGGCCTGCAGGTCGCCTTCATCGGCGCGCTCCGCCCGTCCGACCTCGCCAAGGGGTGGGATGCGCTGACCTTCGCCGGCGCCTCCGGCCCGTTCGCCGGTCTCGCCACCATCGTCGGCGCCACCTGGCTCGCCATCCTGCTCTATATCGACAGCGTGGTTTCGCCCGCCGGCACCGGCATCATCTACTTCACCACCACCTCGCGCGTGGTCTACGCCACCGGCCAGGAAGGGCTGCTCGGCGGGCAGACCTTCGCGAAACTGTCCAAGGTGGGCGTGCCGATCGGCGGCCTGATCATGACGCTGATCGTCGGCGTCTTCTTCATGTTCCCCTTCCCGTCCTGGCAGAAGATCATCGGCTTCATCTCCTCGGCCTCGGTGCTCTCCTACGGCACCGGCCCGATCGTGCTGCTGACCCTGCGCAAGACCATGCCGGTCGAACAATACAAGCGGCCCTACCAGCTGCCCGGCGGCACGCTGGTCTCGACCCTCGCCTTCATCATCTCCAACTTCATCGTGTTCTGGAGCGGCGCTTCGACCGACAACTTCCTGTTCGGCATCATCCTCCTCTTCACGATCGTCTATGTCGGCTACGAGGCGACGATGGGCGAAGGGCTCGGCAACCTGCACTGGCGCGGCGCGTGGTGGCTGGCGCCGTATTTCTTCGGCCTGTGGCTCATCACCTATCTCGGCCCGAAGAACCTGACCGGCGGCACCGGCACGTTCTCCAACCTCGTCGCCTCGATCATCCTGATCGTCTTCAGCCTGATCGTCATCCAGGTCGCGGTGAATTCCGGCTCGCCCGATCCGGAAGAAGCGAAAGCGACGATCCTCGCCGGCGAACCCGAAGTCTTCGGCGCCGACTGACCGCGCAACCCGGCCCCTGCGGGCCGGACCACGCACCTGACTGAGACCGCCAAGGCGGATGGGGCCTCCCCCATCCGCCTTTCTTCTTGCCCCGGCGGGGTTTTCATCCGCCCGAAACGGTCCAGATCTTCACCCATGACCGAACCCGCCCCACAAGCCGCCATCGCGCACGACACCGATCCCGCCCTGCATCCGGCAGAAAATTTCATCGCCGCCGCGCTCGCCCGGCTGACAAGCGGCGTGCGCGACCGGCGCAGCGATTTCCACGTGATCGGCCTCGCCACCACCGGGGCGGACGGCGGGCCCCGCCTGCGCAGCGTCGTGCTGCGCGGCCGCGCGGCGCAGGGCGGACAGATCACCTTCCACACCGATGCGCGCTCCGCCAAATTCGCCGAGCTGAGCCGCGATGGCCGCGCCGCGCTCCTCGCCTATTCACACGCCGCGAAGCTGCAAATCCGCATCGAAGGCCGGGTGACGCTGCATCACGACGATGAAGAGGCCTCCGCCATCTGGCGCGCCCTGCCCGAGGGCGCGCGCCAGATCTACCGCGCGGAACTGCCGCCGGGCACCGAAGCCGCGGCCGACCGTCTCGATCAGACCCTGAGCCTGGAGGCGGCCGCCCGGCATTTCGCCGTCTGCCACCTGCGCCCCGCGCTGTATGATGTTCTGTGGCTGCGGCCGGAAGGCCACCGCCGCGCCATCGGCACGCTCGATGGCGCGGGCGCTCTGGCGGCGCGCTGGGTCGCCGCCTGACCCTGGCCGCGCCTCGGCCTCAGGCCGCCGGCGGCGCGGTCCGCGCGAAGGCCGGCTCGCGCGCGAAGGCGGCGAACCACGCGGCCAGCGCCGGGCAGGCTTTCCGCCAGTCATGCGCGGCGAGGCGGAAATCGAGATAGCCCAGCGCGCAGCCCACCGCGATCGAGCCGATATCCAGCATCCGGCCCGGCGGGTCCTGTTCGAGCACGGCCAGCGTCCGCTCGATCGCCTGCATCTGCCGCTCCATGAACGCCGCCCGCGCCGCTTCCTTCGGCTTCAGGCTTTCCATGCGGATGCCCACGGCGGCGTCGAGAATGCCATCGCCCATTGCCTGATAGCGCAGCGCCGTCCAGCGGGCCGACCCGCTGCCCGGAAACAGCGGCAACGCATCGCCGATCTGGTCGAGATATTCGCAGATCACCCGGCTGTCGAACAGCGCCACCCCCTCGTCGGTCACCAGGCACGGCACTTTCGACAGCGGGTTGTTCGCGGTCAGCGCCGCCGGGCTCTCATGCGGGTTGGTCGGGATCAGCTCGATCCGCTGGTCGATCTCGCGGGCGATCGCGCAGGCCATCACCTTGCGGACATACGGGCTGGTGACGGAGTGAAACAGCTTCATGTGTCGGACTTCCTTCTGCTGGCGGCACCGGTCGCATCCCGGGCCGCCGATACCGTTACGCGAGGGGCGGCGCCGGCCGCGATCCATCGCCGCTCAGTCGCCGCGCACGACGTTCCAGCCGGTTTTCGCAACCTGCAGGAACACGTCGTGCATCCGGTGGGCGCGCTGGTCGGCGGCATTGCCGGCCAGCGCGCGGGCATACACCCCCTCGACGATCGCCGCCGAGCGGAACAGCGAGAAGCCGAGGAAGAAGCGCCAGTTCTCGATCCGCTCTCGCCCGGTCCGCCGGCAATAAAGCTCCAGCGCCTCAGCCTCGCTCATCAGCCCGAGCGCGGCGAGATCGACCCCCTGATATCCCGCCATCGCCGGCCCCGAGCCGGGCGGCAGGTGGTAGGACATGCAGCAATAGGCGAGATCGGCGAGCGGATGGCCGATGGTCGAAAGCTCCCAGTCCAGCACCGCGAGAATGCGCGGCTCGGTCGGGTGAATCATCATGTTGCCGAGGCGGAAATCGCCATGCACGATGGAACTCTCGTCGCGCTCGGGAATATTGCCGCGCAGCCACGCGATCAGATTGGCCATCGGCGCGAAATCCTCGGTCTTCGAGGCTTCGTACTGCTTGGTCCACCGCTCGATCTGGCGCGCGACATAATGGTCCGGCCGGCCGAATCCGGCGAGCCCCACCGCCTCGTACTCCACCATGTGCAATGCGGCGATGGTCTCGATGATCTGCCGGTGGATCGCGCCGCGCTCCTGCGGCGCGAGCCCGGGCATCATCACGTCGTGGAACACCCGGCCCGCCACATGGCCCATCACGTAGAACTCGGTGCCGATCACCGCGGCGTCGGTGCAGTAATGCAGCATCGGCACCACCGGCACCGCGCTCGCGGCCAGCGCGCTCTGGATGCGATATTCGCGGTCGATCTGGTGCGCCGAGGGCAGCAGCGTTCCCGGCGGCTTCTTGCGCAGCACGTAGTTCCGCCCCGGCGTCTCGATCAGGTAGGTCGGGTTGGACTGCCCGCCCTGGAACTGGCGGATCGCGGCCGGCGGAGCGAAACCGTCGACATTGGCGGCCAGATAGGCGAACAGCGCCGCCTCGTCGATCCTGTGCTGCGGCAGCATCTCGACAAGACGCGGCTGGTTGTCCGTGCTCATCCGGTTTCCTCCTCCGAAACGGCCGGGAAAATCGGCGGCGGGCGGCGCGCTGTCAAGCGGCAGTGCCCCAGCCGTATCCGCTCTGCCGCTTGGGGACTTGCATAACCCGCGCGCACCTCGCACAGTTGGGTCAAATCGATCGTCCAGCAGAATCAGACCACGAGGGAAATGCCACCATGGAGTTCCGCTATTCCGCCAAGACCGAGGCTCTGCGCCAGCGCGTTGCCGACTTCATGGCCGAGCACGTCTATCCCAACGAACAGGCGCTGTTCCACACCGCCCACACCCAGGCCGACCAGTGGAAGCCGCTGGAACTGCTGCAGGACATCAAGCAGAAAGCCAGGGCGGCGGGGCTGTGGAACCTGTTCCTCCCCGAATCCGAGCACGGCGCCGGGCTGACCAATGTCGAATACGCGCCGCTCGCCGAAATCATGGGCCGCTCGCCCTTCGGCCCGGAAGCCTTCAACTGCTCCGCCCCCGATACCGGCAACATGGAAGTGCTGACCCGCTACGGCACGCAAGAGCAGCGGGAAACCTGGCTGAAGCCGCTGCTGGCCGGAGAAATCCGCTCCGCCTTCGCGATGACCGAGCCGCGCGTCGCCTCGTCGGATGCAAAGAACATCGAAACCTCGATCCGCCGCGAGGGCGACGAATACGTCATCGACGGCCATAAATGGTGGACCTCCGGCGCGCCCGATCCGCGCTGCCGCATCCTGATCGTGATGGGCCAGTCCGATCCGGAAAACCCCGACCCCTACAAGCGCCAGTCGATGATCCTGGTGCCCTTCCCGCATCCGGGTGTCACGATGAAGCGCGCCCTGCCGGTGTTCGGCGATGTCGACGCCCCGCACGGCCATGCCGAGATGATCTTCGACAAGGTGCGGGTGCCCGCCACCAACATGCTGCTCGGCGAGGGCCGCGGCTTCGAGATCGCCCAGGGCCGCCTCGGGCCGGGACGCATCCATCACTGCATGCGCTCGATCGGCGCCGCCGAGCGCGCGCTGGAGCGCATGGTCCGCCGCCTCGAAAGCCGCACCGCCTTCGGCAAGCCGGTCATCGAGCAGAGCGTCTGGCGCGAGCGCATCGCCGAAAGCCGCATCATGATCGACCAGGCCCGCCTGCTCACCCTCAAGGCCGCCCAGATGATGGACACGGTGGGCAACAAGGAAGCCCGCGCCGAAATCGCCATGATCAAGGTCGTCGCCCCAACGTCGCCTGCAAGGTGATCGACTGGGCGATCCAGGCCTTCGGCGGCGGCGGCGTCGCCGATACCTGGCTCTCCTCGGCCTATGCCCACCAGCGCACGCTGCGCCTCGCCGATGGGCCGGACGAGGTGCATCGCGACCAGCTCGCCCGGCTCGAACACCGCCGCTACCGCAACACCGATCCGGCGCGCACCGGCGGCTATCCGAACGTGCTGATCGCGGACGGGCTGTCGGAACCGGGCCAGGCCTGATGCGCGCGATCCGCTGCGAGGCGTGGGGCGGGCCGGAAACGCTTCTCCTGCGCGACCTGCCCGATCCCGTCCCGCAGGCGGGCGAGGTGCTGATCCGGGTGCGCGCCGCCGGGGTGAATTTCCCCGACGTGCTGATCATCCAGAAAAAATACCAGGTCCAGCCCGAACTGCCCTTCACCCCCGGCGCCGAAATCGCCGGGGAGATCGAGGCGGTCGGCGAGGGTGTCGCCGGCTACAAGCCGGGGGACCGCGTGCTCGCCCTCTGCTCCACCGGCGGATTCGCTGAAAAGATCGCGATCGACGCGCATCGCTGCGTGCCGGTGCCGGACAGCGTCTCCTTCGAGGTCGCCGCCGGGCTGATGCTCGCCTTCGGCACCTCGCACCACGCCGTGGTCGATCGCGGCGAGATCAAGCCCGGCGAGACGATCCTGGTGCTCGGTGCCGCCGGCGGCGTCGGCCTCGCCGCGGTCGACATCGCCAAGGCCAAGGGTGCGAGGGTCATCGCCGCCGCCTCGTCGGCGGAAAAGCTCGAACTCTGCCGCGCCCACGGCGCCGACGCCCTCATCAATTACACGACCGAAGACCTGCGCGCCGCGATCCGCGAACATACCGGCGGCAAGGGGCCGGACGTGATTTTCGATCCCGTCGGCGGCAAGCTCGCCGAGCCCGCCTTCCGCTCGATCGCCTGGCGCGGCCGCTACCTCGTCATCGGCTTCGCCGAGGGCACCATCCCCGCCCTGCCGCTCAACCTGCCGCTGCTCAAGGGCGCGTCGCTGGTCGGCGTGTTCTGGGGCGAGTTCGCCCGCCGCGAGCCGAAGAACCAGATCCGGATGATGGAAGACCTGTTCGCCATGCTGGCGCGCGGCGAAATCCGCCCGCTGGTGTCGAAAACCTACCGCCTCGAGCAGACGGAAGACGCCCTGCGGGACATGGCGGCGCGCCGCGTCACCGGCAAGATCGTGATTCTGCCATGAAGGATTTCCACAACCGGGTTGCCGTCATCACCGGCGCGGGCAGCGGCTTCGGCCGCGAATTCGCCCGCATCGCAGCCAGCCGCTTCATGCGCCTGGCTTTGGCCGACATCCAGCCCGACGCGCTGGAGGCCACCGCCGCCGAGCTGCGCGCCGCCGGCGCCGAGGTGCTCACCGAACGCCTCGATGTCAGCGACGCCGCAGCGATGGAGCGCTTCGCCGATGCGGTCTTCGCGCGATACGGCAACGCCCATCTGCTGTTCAACAATGCCGGGGTCGGCGGCGGCGGGCTGCTCTGGGAACATTCCGTGCGCGACTGGCAATGGGTGCTCGGCGTCAATCTCTGGGGCGTGATCCACGGCGTGCGCTGCTTCGTCCCCCGCATGATCGCGAATGGCGAGGAGGGCCACATCGTCAACACCGCCTCCGTCGCCGGGCTGGTCGCCGCCCAGACGATGGGGGTCTACAACGTCTCCAAGCACGGCGTCGTCGCCCTGTCCGAAACCCTGTTCCAGGATCTGCGGATCGCCGGGGCGAAACTCGGCGTCACCGTGCTCTGCCCCGCCTTCGTCGATACCGGCATCAAGGACGCGGCGCGCAACCGCCCGGCCGAACTCGCCAACGACGCGCCGCCGACGGCGAGCCAGCGCCTCGCCGAGGAACAGACCCGCAAGGCCGTCACCTCGGGCCGCCTCGGCGCCGCCGATGTCGCCGCCCGCACCTTCGACTGCATCGAGCAGAACCGCTTCTACTGCCTGACCCACCCGAAAATTCTCGGCACGGTCGAATTGCGGATGCAGGACATTCTCAACCAGCGCAACCCGAGCGATCCGTTCTCGCTGAAGCGCGACGTCGCCTTCAAGGCCCCGCCCGACGCCACAACCGCCTGACCCCGCGTCAGAAATGCTGCCAGCCGGCCCGCCCGAGCGGAACCGGCTGGCCCGTCTCGTCGATCACCCGCACCTCCGCCGCCCCCGCCACGAACCGGCCGATCCGCGTCAGCGGCACCGGCGCGCAGGCCGCCTCCAGCGCCGCCGCCCGCCCGGACGGCGCCGCGAGCAGCAACTCGTAGTCATCGCCACCGGTCAGGATCGTCGCGCGCCAGCCCATCCCCGCCGCCCGCGCCGCGTCCGACAGCGGCACAAGCCCCGCCTCGATCACCGCACCGCACCCCGACGCCCGGCACACATGGCCGAGATCCTGCACCAGCCCGTCCGAGACATCGATCGCGGCGGTCGCGATCCCGGCCAGCGCCAGGCCGGTGCGCGGTGTGGGCAGCAGCCGGCGGGCCCGAAACACACCGGTCGGATCGGCAATCCCGCCGCGCGCCGCGTGCAGCCCGAGCACCGCATCGCCGATCGTGCCGGTCACGAACACCGCATCCCCCGGCCGCGCGCCGCCGCGCCGCAGCGCGGTCCCAGGTTCGAGACTGCCGATCATGGTGATCGCGGTGGTCACCGGCCCGGGGGTGGACGAGCTGTCGCCGCCCCACAGCCGCACCCCGAATTCCGCCTGGTCGGCCGCCAGCCCCGCGGCGAATCCCGCGAGCCAGGCTTCCGGCGTCTCCGCCCGCAGCGCCGTGGCGAGCAGATACCCCTCCGGCCGCGCCCCCATCGCGGCAAGGTCGGACAGGTTCCGGCGCATCAGCTTGCGGGCGACGAGATCGGGCGGATCGTCGGGCAGGAAATGCACGCCCTCGATCATCTGGTCGACCGTGAGCACCGCCTGAAGCCCGGCGGGCGGTGTCCACAGCGCGGCGTCGTCGGCAAGTCCCAGCCCCTCGGCCGCGGCGAGCGGCGCGAAATACCGGGCGATGCGGCCGAACTCGCCGCTCACCTCAAGCCCGCTCACCTCAAGCCCGGGCCTCGCCGGCGAACTCGCCCTCCCGCAGCGTGCGGGCGATCCGGTCGAGCACGGCATTGCCCATCTGCACCGCCTCGCCTTCGAGAAACCCGTGCGCCACGTCGAGATACTCGTTGATGACGACGCGCGCCGGCGGCCCGTCGGTCATCCACAGCTCGGCGCCGGCGGCGCGCAGCAGCGCGCGCAGCACCGGGTCGAGCCGCGGCATCGGCCAGGCCTCCGGCAGCACCCCGGCGATCAGCGGATCGACCACGTCCTGCTGCGCCGTCGCGGTGCGGACGATGCGCGAGAACAGCGGCACGTCCGGCGGCGCCACCTCGCTCTCCCCGGCATCGAGCAGCCCGGCCATCCGCCCGAAGCGATGGCGGACGAACTGGTCGATCACGGTTTCCGCCGTCTCCCCGGCATGCTCGCACTGATAGAGCGCCTGCACCGCGGCGGCCCGCGCCAGGGTGCGCGGCCGCGCGCCTTTCGCTGCGGGCTTCATGCGAGGCCCATCCGCCGCGCGAGCGCGATCTGCCGCAGGCAGGCCGAAGCCGCCTCCGCCCCCTTGTTCGAGCCCGTCTCGGCGGAGCGCGCTTCCGCCT
This sequence comes from Acidocella sp. C78, assembly GCF_907164655.1. Lineage (NCBI taxonomy): Bacteria > Pseudomonadati > Pseudomonadota > Alphaproteobacteria > Acetobacterales > Acidocellaceae > Acidocella > Acidocella sp. C78. The sequence goes on along the minus strand of NZ_CAJQZK010000081.1, from coordinate 16,023 downwards.
GCGCGAGCGTATCGACGGTGAGCAGCGCCGTCCCGAGCGGCGCGGCGTGGTCGATCGCCACCTGCATCAGCCCGTTCATCGCCGAATCGCAGATGAACTCGTAATGATCGGTCTCGCCGCGCACGACGCAGCCGAGCGCCACATAGCCGTCGAACCGCGCCCGCCCGCGCAGCGCGATGGCGAGCGCCTGCGGCAGCTCGAACGCGCCGGCGACATCCACCGTCTCGATCGTCGCATTGGCGCGGCCGAGCAGCATCACCGCCGCATCGGTCATCCCGTCGACGACCTGGCGATAATACGGCGCGCGGATCAGCAAGACGCGCGGCGCCGGGCCCGGCACGTCCGGCACCTCGGCTTCGGGGGCATCGGCGGTGCTCATGACCTCGCGGGCTCCTCGATCGGCAGTTGTTCGACGATGTTCAGCCCGTAGCCCTCAAGCCCGACCACGGCGCGCTTGTGGTTCGACAGCAGCACCATGTCGCGCACGCCGAGATCGGCGAGAATCTGCGCGCCCACGCCATAGTCGCGCAGCACCGCCCCGGTGCGCGCCCCGCCGACGATCTGCTGCAACCTTGAGGACACCGCATCCGGCCGCGCCTCGCGGATCAGCACGACGACCCCCCGGCCCGACTGCGCGATCTGCGCCATCGCCCGCCGGAGATCGCGGATATGGTCGCCGCCCAGAATATCGTCGATGGTGCTGACCGCGTGCATCCGCACCAGCACCGGCTCGTCGGCGGCGATATCGCCCTTGACGAGGGCCACATGCTCGACCCGGTCGATCGTGTTCTCATAGACCACGCTGCGCCATTGCTGGCCGGCGCCATCGGTGATCATCCCGTCGCCCGCGCGCCGCACCAGCTTCTCCATCCGCCGCCGATAGGCGATCAGGTCGGCGATCGTGCCGAGCTTGAGGTTGTGATACTGCGCGAACGACACGAGGTCCGGCAGCCGCGCCATCGTCCCGTCATCGTTCATGATCTCGCAGATCACCCCGGCCGGGGTCAGCCCGGCGAGCCGCGCGATATCCACCGCCGCCTCGGTGTGCCCGGTGCGCACCAGCGTGCCGCCGTCGCGCGCCATCAGCGGAAAGATATGCCCCGGCGTCACGATGTCCGCCGCCCCGCATTCCGGGTTGATCGCCACCGCGACGGTGCGCGCCCGGTCGGCGGCGGAAATCCCCGTCGTCACCCCCTCGCGCGCCTCGATCGACACGGTGAAGGCGGTTTCGTGCCGCGACCCGTTCGACTGCGCCATGAGCTTGAGCCCCAGCGTCTCGCAGCGCGCCCGCGTCAGCGCGAGGCAGATCAGCCCCCTGGCGTGCCGGGCCATGAAATTCACCGCATCCGGTGTGGCGAACTGCGCCGGGATCACGAGGTCGCCCTCGTTCTCGCGGTCCTCGTCATCCACCAGGATGAACATGCGCCCCGCCCGCGCCTCCTCGATGATCTCCTCGGCCGATGCCAGATATTCCTGCAACGACGCGGTCTTCAGATGGTCCATCAGCCTGCCTCCGCCAGCCGCGCCACATAGCGCGCCAGCATGTCGATTTCGATATTCACCGCATCGCCCACCGCCAGCGTGGCGAAACTGGTATGCGTTTCCGTGTGCGGGATGATGTTCACCCCGAATTCCGCGCCGTCAACCTCGTTGACCGTGAGCGACACGCCATTGACCGCAACGCTGCCCTTCGGCGCGATGAAACGGGCGAGGTCGCGCGGCACGCCGAAGCGCCACCGCGTCGAACCGCCCTCCGGCCGCGTCGAGACCACCTCGCCCAGCCCGTCGACATGGCCGGAGACGACATGCCCGCCCAGCTCGTCGCCTATCCGCAGCGCCCGTTCGAGATTGACCGCCGTCCCCGCCCGCCAGGTGCCGAGCGTCGTCTTCGACAGCGTCTCCCCCGAAACCTCGACGGCGAACCAGTCCGCCCCCCGCTCGATCACGGTCAGGCAGCAGCCCGAACACGCGATCGACGCGCCGAGCGCCACCTCGCCGATCCCCGCCCAGGCGGGGTTTCCCGCCGGCACGCCGATCACAAGCCGCGTATCCGTCGCCGCCCCGCCGGGCCGCACCTCGCGCACCGCGCCAACCCCGGTGATGATCCCGGTGAACATCGCTCAGTCCCTCCGATAGCGCGCGCGGCGGTCGCCGCCGCACTGCGTTTCGCCAAGGCGCGCGAACCGCGCCGCCGCCGCCGGCGTCTCGATGCCGAATCCCGCCACCGCGCCGATCCCGTCATCGCCGATCACGATCGGCGCGGTGAACCATTCCAGCCGGTCCACCAGATCGGCGCGGATCAGCGCGGCCGCAAGAGTGCCGCCGCCCTCGGCCAGCACGCGGGTCAGCCCCGCCGCCCCCAGCGCGGCGAAGGCCGCGCCGAGATCGACGCCCACCGGCGCCGCCGGCACCTCGAACAGGCGCGCGCCCAGCGCCAGCAGCGCCGCCCGCCGCGCCGGGTCGGCGCCGTCGCGATGCACGATCCACAGCGGATCGCGCGCCGCCCCGCGCGCCAGCCGGCCATCCAGCGGAATCCGTAAATGCGAATCCACGATCACCCGCACCAGCGGGCGCGCCCGGAATCCCTCGATCCGGCAGGTCAGCTCCGGGTCGTCGGCCAGCACCGTGCCCACCCCGACCATCACCGCGTCGTGCATCCCCCTCAGCGCGTGGCCAAGCTGGCGCGCCGCCGCCCCGGTGATCCACTGGCTTGCCCCGGTCCGGGTCGCGATCTGCCCGTCGAGCGAGGTCGCGAGCTTGAGCGTCACCAGCGGCCGCCCGGCGCGCACCCGCAGGATGAACCCGGCATTGATCTCCGCCGCCTCCGCTTCCCCCACCCCCGTCACCACCTCGATCCCCGCGGCGCGCAGCCGGGCGATGCCCGCGCCATCGGTCCGCGGGTCGGGATCGGTCATGGCGATGACGACGCGCGCGATCCCGGCGGCGATCAACGCCTCCGCGCAGGGCGGGGTCCGGCCATGATGGGCGCAGGGTTCGAGCGTGACATAGGCGGTCGCCCCGCGCGCCGCGTCCCCGGCCATGGCCAGGGCCTCGGTTTCCGCGTGCGGCCGCCCGCCGGGCGCCGTCCGTCCGCGCCCGACCACCCTTCCCTGCCGCACGATCACGCAGCCGACACTCGGATTGGGCGAGGTCTCGCCCAGGCCGCGCCGGGCGAGCGCGAGGGCGGAACGCATCGGGGCCAGATCGTCCATGCCTATTTCGGCTGGTCCATCGTGCCAAGGAAAGCCTTGAAATCCTTGGTTTCACGAAAATCGCGATAGACCGAGGCGAAGCGCACATACGCCACCGCGTCGACCTCCTTCAGCGTATCCATCACCAGCTCGCCGATCTCGCTCGAAGGAATTTCCGCCTCGCCCGAGGCTTCGAGCTTGCGGACGATGCCATTGACGATCCGCTCGATCCGCTCGTCATCCACCGGCCGCTTGCGCAGCGCGGTACGAATCGAGCGGGCCAGCTTGTCGCGGTCGAAACCGACCCGTCGCTGATCCGCCTTGATCACCACCAGCTCGCGCAGCTGCACCCGCTCGACGGTGGTGAAGCGCTGGCTGCATTGCGGGCAGAAGCGCCGGCGGCGGATGGCGGTGCCATCTTCCGCCGGCCGGCTGTCCTTCACCTGGGTGTCGGCCTCACCGCAGAACGGGCAGCGCACCGCGCATTCACCGGTAGATCGGGAACCGGGCGCAGAGGTCCAGCACCTTGGCGCCCACCGCCGCCTCGACCGCGTCGTTCGCGCCGTCGTTGGAGGCAGAAAGCCCGTCCAGCACCTCGACGATGAACCGGCCGACCATGCGGAACTCCTCGGTCCCGAACCCGCGGGTCGTCGCCGCCGGCGTGCCGAGGCGAATGCCCGAGGTCACCGCCGGCTTCGCCGGGTCGAACGGGATCGCGTTCTTGTTCGCGGTCATGTGCGCGCGCTCGAGCGAGGCCTCCGCCGCCTTGCCCGTCACGTTCTTCGGCCGCAGATCGACCAGCACGAGATGGCAGTCGGTGCCTCCGGTCACGATGTCGAGCCCGCCTTCGATCAGCGTCGCCGCCAGCACGCGGGCGTTCTCGGCCAGCGCCTTCTGATAGGCGCGGAAATCGGGGCGCAGCGCCTCGCCGAAGGCCACCGCCTTCGCCGCGATCACATGCATCAGCGGCCCGCCCTGCAAGCCGGGGAAGACGGCCGAGTTGAACTTCTTGCCGAGTTCGGGATCGTTTGACAGGATCATGCCGCCGCGCGGCCCGCGCAGGGTCTTGTGCGTCGTCGTGGTCACCACATGCGCGTGCGGCAGCGGCGAGGGGAAAATCCCCGCCGCGACCAGCCCGGCGAAATGCGCCATATCCACCAGGAAATACGCGCCGACCTCGTCCGCCACCTTGCGGATGCGGGCGAAATCGATGAAGCGCGGATAGGCCGAGCCGCCGGCGATGATCAGCTTCGGCCGGTGCGCGCGGGCAAGCTGCTCCAGCTCCTCGTAATCGAGCGTGCCATCCTCGCGCTTGACGCCATACTGCACGGCGTTGAACCACTTGCCCGACAGGTTCGGCGCCGCCCCATGGGTCAGATGCCCGCCGGCGGCCAGGCTCATGCCCAGAATCGTGTCGCCCGCGTTCAGCAGCGCGAGGAACACCGCCTGGTTCGCCTGCGCGCCCGAATGCGGCTGGACATTGGCGTAGGCGCAGCCGAACAGCTCGCGCGCCCGCGCGATCGCCAGCTCCTCGGCGACGTCAACCGCGGCGCAGCCGCCATAATAGCGCTTGCCCGGATAGCCCTCGGCATATTTGTTGGTCAGCACCGATCCCTGCGCCTCGAGCACCGCGCGCGAGACGATGTTTTCCGAGGCGATCAGCTCGATGCCGTCCTGCTGGCGGGCGAGTTCGCGGCCGATCGCGGCGGCGAGATTGGGATCGGTCTCGGCCAGCGAGGAGGTGAAGAAGCGCGCGATGTTCGCAATCGGGCTCTGCTCGTTCATGCTTTTGGCTCCGGATTGAGTTTGGCGACCCTGCCCTGATGCCGGCCGCCTTCGAACTCGGTGGTCAGAAACGCGTCGAGGGCTTCGAGCGCGACCACCTCGCCGGTCAGCCGCGCACCCAGCGCTAATATGTTGGCGTCGTTGTGCTGGCGCGAAAGCCGCGCCTCCGTCGCCGTATGGGCCTGGGCGCAGCGCACGCCTTCATGCCGGTTCGCCGCGATCGCCATCCCGATGCCCGACCCGCAGACCAGCAGCCCGAACCGCGCCGCCCCGGCCTCGATGCGCGCGCTCACCGCATGGGCGATGTCGGGATAATCGACGCTCGCCGGCGAATTGGTGCCGCAATCGACCACGTCCCACCCCGCCTTGCGCGCGGCCTCCGCCAGCCGGTCCTTCAGTTCGTACCCGGCATGATCGGCGCCGACCACCAGTGTCCTTGTCTCGCTCATTGCGGCGGCTTAGCACGCCCCGCCCCGCCGCGAAACCGGATTTGCGCCCCTCCGCCATGTCATGCGGCGCACACAACCGTCCCATGGGGTTGCGGGATCGCCGCCGATCCGCTAATGCGCCTCCCACGGCGGACCCGTAGCTCAACTGGATAGAGCACCAGACTACGAATCTGGGGGTTAGGAGTTCGAGTCTCTTCGGGTCCGCCATATGTCGCGATGCTGGCGCACGCCGCCCGACCTCGCCCACCGGACCTTGCCAATCCCGGCCGCCGCGCCAGCTCCGCCGCATCGGGTTCATTTCAGGGGATGTCCTTCATGGCCGATACCGCGCCGATCGACCCTCGCCTTCTCGAAGTCCTGGTCTGCCCGCTGACCAAGGGCAAGCTGATCTACGACCGCGAGGCCGCCGAGCTGATCAGCCCCACCGCGGGCCTCGCCTTCCCCGTGCGCGACGGCATTCCCATCATGCTGGTCGACGAAGCCCGCCAGATCGAGCCGTGACCGCGCCCGAACCCACCGAGCTGCGCCTGCGCCGCGCCGAGCGGGTGCTGGAGATCAGCTTCGCCGACGGCGCGCATTTCGCGCTCGATGCCGAATATCTCCGCGTCGAGAGCCCGAGCGCCGAGGTTCAGGGCCACAGCCCCGCCGAGCGCCAGCTCGTCGCCGGCAAGCGGGGCGTCGGCATCACCCGGCTGGAACCCAACGGCCACTACGCCGTGCGGATCACCTTCGACGACGGCCATTCCACCGGCATCTATTCATGGGACTACCTGCACCGGCTGGGCCGCGAGCACGCCCAGCGCTGGGCCGCCTATCTCCAGGCGCTCGACGCCGCCGGACTGCGGCGCGACACCCCATAAAATCCCTCCCGCACCCGGTTCCGCGCCCCATTTCACGCACCCATGCGTGCGACTGGCTTGCACCGGCGCCGTTGTCTATCATCTAGTGAGGCATAGAAACGGATCATGACCATGGATCATCTGACAGACCCCGATGCGCGGCGCCCGGCCGGCGCCGACGCCCAGATCATCGAAGGCAGCCAGGCCACCTTCATGGCCGATGTCGTCGAGGCATCGCGCAAGGTGCCGGTGCTGGTCGATTTCTGGGCGACCTGGTGCGGCCCCTGCAAGACCTTGACGCCGACGCTCGAAAAGGTGGTGCGGGCCTACGGCGGGCGCATCCGCCTGGTCAAGATCGACATCGACCAGAACCGCGCCCTCGTCCAGCAGCTCGCCAGCCTCGGCCTGCCGCTGCAATCCGTCCCCACCGTCGCCGCCTTCTGGCAGGGACAGATCGCCGACCTGTTCCAGGGCGCGCTGCCGGAAAGCGACGTGCGCCGCTTCGTCGACGCCCTGCTCAAGGCCGCCGGCTCGTCCGCCCCCTCGGCGGACCTGATCGCCCAGGCCCGCGCGGCGATGGAGGGCAACCGGGCGGAGGAAGCCGCATCGCTCTTCGGCGCCGCGCTCGATGAGGATGAAAACCGCCCCGAGGCCTGGGCCGGCCTGGTCCGCGCCCTGATCGCCCTCGGCGCGGACGACCGCGCGGCCGCCATCCTCGCCGAAATCCCGCCCGCCCTCGCCGATCACGCCGAAATCACCGCGGCGAAAACGGCGCTCTCTGTGGCGCGCGAGGGCCGCGCCGCCGCCCGCCAGCTCGCCGAGCTGCAACAGAAGCTCGCGGCGAACGAAAACGATCACGACTCCCGCCTCGCTTTGGCGGTCGCGCTGAACGCGACCGGCAACCGCACCGAGGCCGCCGACGCTTTGCTCGACATCATGCGCCGCCAGCGTGGCTGGAACGACGACGCCGCCCGGCTCCAGCTCCTCAAGTTCTTCGACGCCTGGGGCGTTGACGACGCCGACACGATGGCCGCCCGGCGCAAGCTCTCCGCGCTGTTGTTCAGTTGAGTTCTCTGTTCGGCATGTCAGGCGCTCACGCGCGGCTGGAAGGGGTGCCGGAAGTCTTTCCGGTCTTTCCCCTCACCGGCGCCGTGCTGTTTCCCGGCGGGCGGCTGCCGCTCAACATCTTCGAGCCGCGCTACCTCGCGATGGTGGACGACGCGATGGCCGCCGGCCGCCTGTTCGGCATGATCCAGCCCCTGCCGGACGCGCCGCGCACCGAGCACGGCCCGGCCATCCACCGCGTCGGCTGCCTCGGCCGGATCACCGCCTTCAGCGAGACCGAGGATGGCCGCTACCTCATCACCCTGACCGGGCTGATGCGCTTCGAGGTCGTCGAGGAGGCCGAAATGCGCCGCGGCTACCGGCGGGTGCAGGGCGATGTCTCCGCTTTCCGCGACGATGTCGCGGCCCTCTCCGGCAACCCCGTGGACGACGCCGCGCCGGTGACCCGCGCCATGCTGGTCGAGGCGCTCGGCCACTATTTCGAGGCAACCGGAATCGATGCGAACTGGGACGCGATCGAGGAAATTTCCGACGAGGCCCTGATCGTCACGCTCTGCATGGCCTGCCCCTTCAGCCCGGCGGAAAAACAGGTGCTGCTCGAGGCGAAAAACGAGGCCGAGCGGGCGGAAGCCCTGCTGGCGATCCTCGAGATCAACGCCCGCCGCGGCTGAACACCGGCCGCCAGAGCGCGTCACCCGGCGCGTCACCCGGCCCGGCACGCCGGACAATCCGCCGCCCCTGCCGGACATACCGCCCAGCCATACCGCTCAGACATGCTGGGCCTGCTTCTCGGCGAGACGCCAGATATAGGCGATGATCTCCGCAACCGTCCGGTAGTGCTCGGGCAGGATTTCCGATTCCAGCTCCTGCTGGAAGAGCGCGCGCGCCAACGGCGGATTCGGCACGATCGGAATCCGCGCATCGCGCGCGAGATCGCGGATGCGCGCGGCCTGCTCGTCCACGCCCTTGGCGACGATCTTCGGCGCCTCCGCCTGCCCGGGCCGATATTCGAGCGCGACGGCATAATGCGTCGGGTTGGTCACCACCACGGCCGCCCGCGTCATCGCCACCTGCAGGCTCCGCTTGGCCAGCGCGGTCTGCGCCGCCTTGATCCGCGCCTTGATCCGCGGATCGCCCTCCATTTCCTTCTGCTCGTCCTTGATCTCCTGCTGCGACATCTTCGTCGATTGGGAAAACCGCCGCCGCGTCATGACGAAGTCGAGCGGCCCGGCAATCGCCTGGATGGCCAGGGCCCCGCCCAGCATCGCCACGATCGAGCCAAAAATCGCCCGGACCAGCGCGATGTCCGAGCCGACCAGCAGCGTCTCGATCCCGCGCAGCCGGTCCGCCATGACGACATAGAGCGCGCCGCCGATCGCGACGAGCTTGAGAATGGTCTGCGCCGAAACCCCGAGGCTCTGGGCGCCGAACATCCGGGTCAGCCCGGTCAGCGGGTTCAGCCGCGCGAAGTTGAACCCGACGGCCGACATGTTGAGCTTCATCCCCGTCTGCAGCAGCGTGACGATCGCCGCCGCCAGCACCATCGCCGCGGCGAGCGGTAGAACGACCCCCGCCGCCGCCACCGCGACCTGCGATGTCGCCCGGCCGAGCGACGCGCCGGCATCGATGGTCGCGGCTCGCGTGAACAGCGAGGCGAGAACCCTCACCAGATGATCGGCGGACGCGGGCAGCCTGCTGCTGGTATAAACAAAGGCAACCGCCAGCCCCGCGAGGGCCGCGACCTCGCGCGACGCGCCCTGGCCATGATCGCCGAGCGCCTTCGCCAGCCGGGTTGGCGTGGCGGCTTCGGTTTTACTTTCCTTGTCGTCATCCATGGCCGGACGGCCTCATCCGACGCCACCGGGCCCGGCCGGCGGTCCTACCAGCCGGCATAGGCCCGCAGCAGCGGCAGCGTCGCATCATGCCAGACCGAGATCATCGGCGAGGCGAGAAAGGCCAGCAGCGCCGTCCCGCCAAGCAGTTGCAGCGGAGCGGCGATGAAGAAGACCTGGATGTTCGGCGCCGCTTTCGACATCAGGCCGAGCCCCGCCTGCCAGACCAGGCCGATGAAGAGAAATGGTGCCGCGAGATGCAGGGCTGCAACGAATTCCGCCGAAACCGCCTTCACCGCGAGGTCCAGCAGCACGCCGGCGGCCGGCAGATTCGCCCCCCCGAGTCCGGCAGGCAGCGGCAGGGTGCGGAACGAGCGGACGATCGCCAGCACCGGCAGCAGGAAGATCCCGCTGGCAAAGACGAGGGCGGGCAGCAGCAATCCCATCGCATTGGCGATGACGGTGCTGTTCGGCCCGATCGTCGAATTGGGCAGCAGCACGCTCGAAAGGCCGATCTGGTAGGAAATGATCTGCCCGGCAACCGGCAGGCTCAGCAGGATCGCCCCGGTCAGCCAGCCGAGCGAAAGGCCGATGACGATCTCCCGCAGGATCTCGAGCGCAAAGACCAGGATCGATGCCGGCACGCCAGGCATCGCCCCGCCGATCAGCGGCACGACGATCGCGGTCAGCGCCACCGACAGCCCGATGCGCAGCTGCGCCGGCGCGGTGCCGTTGCCGGTGAACGGCACGGCCATGACGAGGCTCGAAATCCGGACCAGCACCAGCAGCGGACCATAGACCAGATTGGCCAGATCGTGCGGGAACACGGCTAGCCCACGTGGATCATGGCGCTGAAGATCTGGTGGGCGAACGCAGCGAGCGTGCTGAACAGGAACCCGCCCATGACCATCAGCGTGCCGACCACGGCGGCGATCTTCGGCAGGAACGAAATGGTCGCCTCGTTGATCTGGGTCACCGCCTGCAACAGCGATATCACGACGCCCGAAACCAGCGAGGCGATCAGCGGCGGCGCCGACAGTTTCGCCGCGACCACCAGCGCCGCATGCAGCGTGGTGATCACCGCCGGATCGGTCATGCCCTGCATGCGCGATCCCGCAACGCCGCGCCACACCCGGGCATGCCGGCGCGGACCAGGAGCCGGCGCGCGCGCTGGGGCCGAACGATCATGGTCAGATCGGCATGTTCATGATCGACTGATACGCCGTGATCAGCCGGTCGCGGATCGCGACGGTCGTCTGCAGCGCCACCTGCGCCTGCGCGACCGAGGCGACGACATGGGTGAGATCGCCATTGCCCAGCAGCCCCGCATTCGCCGCCGTCTCGGTCGAGGCGCTCTGATGGACGGCGCTGGTGACGACATTGGAGACGAAATCGCCGAAGCTCGGCCCGGCCGACGATCCCGGCCCGGCAACGCGCCCATAGGCCGAAAGGGCGCTGGAAGGGCTGACCAGCCCGCTGATGGTGCCCGACATCAGATCAGCCCCAGCGTGCGGGTCATCATGCCGCGCGTCGCGTTCATCACCGAGAGATTGGCGTCATACGACCGCTGCGCCTGCTGCATGTCCATCAGTTCCACGAGGCTGTTGACGTTCGGCATCTTGACGTAGCCCTGTGCGTTGGCCGCCGGGTTGGACGGATCGTATTTCATCGGGAACGGCGTCTTGTCCCGGCCGATCGCCGCGACCTCGACGACATTGGTCCCGGCCGCCTGGCTGTAGACGTCCTGAAACGCGATCGTCTTGCGCTGATAGGGGTTGCCGCCGGGGGTGGAGCTTGTGCTGTCGGCGTTCGCGAGGTTCTGCGCGATCACCTGCAGGCGGGAATTCTGCGCGGAGAGAGCCGCCGCCGAAATGTCCAGCGTGGTACCGAATTTCATGATGATATCCCCCGATTACGGGTTGGGGCCAAGTGCCGTCGTGAACATGCCGAGATAGGTCTTGTAGATGTTCACCGCGTATTGCTGGTTGATCTGGTTCCCGGCGATCGCCGCAAGCTGGCTTTCGAGCGAGACGCCGTTGCCGTCCGGCGACTTCGCCGCGACCGTCGCGATCCGGGTCGAGAAGGACTGGCCGGCCGGCGAGGGAATGTCATTGGCGCTGGTCGTGACCATCGCCAGATTGCCGCCCCCGTTCAGCACGTTCGAAAGGCAACCGGCGCCTTCGGCACGTAGCCCGGCGTGTCGGTATTGGCGATGTTGCCCGCCAGAACGGACTGCGACTGCGCCAGATACACCAGCCGGTCGGCCGCAAGGCCGAGTAGATTCAAGGTCATTTTGCCCTCCGAAACCCGAACGGAAAATGCCACCCAAAGGTTAACGAACAGTCAAGGAACAACGCCGGCGATTTTTTTATTTCCTGGACGCAAAGATCATGAAATCAATATTTAATTAACCTTTTTACCGTCATGTCACCGCCAAGACCGCGCCTCCCCCGATTCGGCGGGGCGGCGATCCGGTCGATCGGATCCGGAGACCTTCATGCGATGAGCATGGCACAAATCGGCAGCGTCATCATCGCGCTCGGGGCGGTTCTGCTCCTGATCGCGATCGCCGCCTTCCTTCTGCGCAAGCTGCGCTCCGGCCGCGCGCTCGCCGGCCTCGCGGCGGCGTGGGGCGTTTCGGGCCAGACCCTGTCCTGCCGGGTGGGCCGCGGCACCACGCTCTCGATCGTCACCCTCGGCGGGCATCGCTTCGCGGTGCTGAACGGCCCGAGAACCGACCAGTTGCAGCTCCTCCCGCCCTCCGAACCCGGCAGCACCGCGCCATGATGACGCGCCTCCTGCGCCTCGCCGCGCTGTCGGTGGCCGGTCTCGGCCTCGCGCTGCTGGTCTTCCCGCATGTGGCGAGCGCGCAATCGGTGGATTTCCATCTCGGCTCGGGCAGCGCGCCCGAAACCGCGAAGCTCGTGCAGCTCATCCTGCTCATCGGCATCCTGTCGCTGGCGCCGAGCCTGCTGGTGATGCTGACCGCCTTCACCCGGATCGTCATCGTCCTGAGCCTGCTGCGCACGGCGCTCGGCACGCAGACCACGCCGCCGAACTCGGTGCTGATCGGCCTCGCCCTCTTCCTGACCTATTTCGTGATGGCGCCGGTCTTCGCGCAATCCTGGCATGTCGGCCTCCTGCCGATGACACAGGGCGATGTCGGCACGATCGAGGGGCTGAAACTGGCCGCCGCCCCCTTCCACACCTTCCTCGCCGACAATGCCCGCCCGGCCGATATCCGCGTGTTCCTCTCCCTCGCACATGTGAAACTCCCGGCGAACATGCAGGACGTGCCGTGGCGCGTGCTCATCCCCGGCTTCGTCGTCGGCGAATTGCGCCGCGGCTTCGAGATGGGCTTCATGATCTTCCTGCCCTTCATGGTCATCGATATCGTGATTTCCTCGATCCTGATGAGCCTCGGCATGATGATGCTGCCGCCCACCGCGGTCTCCATGCCGTTCAAGATCATCTTCTTCGTCCTGGTGAATGGCTGGCAGCTCGTCTGCGGTAGCCTGGTGCGAAGCTTCCCGCCCATCCATTTCTAGTGTCCCGAAGCTGAAATCCAGCCGCCGCGATCAGGCCGGCTCCAGCGGGATCGCGAGGCGGAACTGGGTGCCCCGGTCGCCCGTCGCCACCAGCGACAGCTCGCCGCCATGCGCGCGGACCAGATCGCGCGCGATGGCAAGGCCGAGCCCGGTTCCGCCGCTGCGCGCAGAGCCGGTAAAGGGGCGGAACAGATTGGCCCGCGCGCGCTCCGGCAGGCCCGGCCCGTCATCGCCGATCTCGATCAGCAACTGCCCGGCCTCCACCCTGCCGCTGACAACGATCCGCCCGGCCCGGCCTCGGCGGCGTTGCGCATGAGGTTGAGCAGCGCGCGCTGGATCTGCGTGCGGTCGAGCATCGGCGCGATATCCTCCGGCACGTCGATCCCGATCACGAGCCCCTCGTGCAACAGGCGCGTCTGCCCCGCCACCTCGCCCACCAGCTCCGCGAGCGGGCAGGCCGCCCGCAGCAGCGGCGGCGGCCCCTCGCGGGCGAAGCCGAGCGTATGGGTCACAAGCTCCGTCGCCCGCTCGACCGCGTCGACCAGCGTCGCCGCGCCGCTGCGGATGGCGGGATCGGCGCTGCCCGAAAGCCGGTCGGCGACGAGCAGCGCGGTCGAGAGGATGTTGCGCAGGTCGTGGCTGATCTTCGCCACCGCCGTGCCCAGCGCCGCCAGCCGCGCATTGCGCCACAGCGCCGCGCGCAGCTCGGTCTGCATCGTCGCAAGCTCGCGCGCGGCGATGGCGATTTCATCATCCCTGAGCGGCGCGCCAGCGGCCAGGGCCAGCGGCGCCGCGTGCTCCGGGTCCTCGCGGAAGCGGGCGATGCTCTCGGTCAGGCGCCGCATCGGCAGCACCAGCACACGGTTGAGCACGAGATAGACCACAAGCCCGTCAGCAGCGCGATCGCCACCGACAGCGCGGCGATATGCTCGACATAGCGCCACAGATGCGCCGCGAGAACCGGATTATGCACCACGATCTGCACGATCACGCCATGCTGCAACGGGCTCGGCGCGGTCACCAGCACATCGCGCGGCGCCAGGCCGAACTGCACCTCGATCGCCCGGATCACCGAGCCGAACAGCGTTTCATGCGCGAGGTTGATCGCCCCTTCCGCGTGAACGGTGCCGCGCGGCGGCAACACCAGAATGCTGCGCCCCCCCTGCGCCAGCCGGATCGCCTCGGTGCCCGAAAGCCGCAGCAATTCGTTGCGGGTCGACAGGTCGACAACCCCGTGCGGCGCCGCCGAAACCGTCAGCGCCGCCAGATGCGCCTCGGTCACCCGGTTCATCAGCCAGGCGCTGCGCTCGCGCCCGAGACTGGGCAGCAGGATCATCACCTCGGTCAGCAGCGTGACGATCACCGTCAGCCAGAGCAGCCTTGCCGACAGGCTGTGGCCGATCCAGCGCCCGAAGACTTTGCGCAACGCGCTCAGGCGGCCTCCGCCCGGAAGGCGGCGCGCCCGGCCTCGAACAGCCGGTCGAGAAAGGCGCGGTCGGCATAGGCGCGCGATTCCGGCGAAAGCCCAGCCAGCGCCCGGTCGGCCGGATATTCGACGAAGTCGAGACCGGCCGGCAGCAGCGCACACTCGGCGTCGATCGCGGTCTGGAACGCCAGCTCCTGCACCCGGTTGAGAATATCCGCCGGCTGGCTCGGCACCCCCGCCCGCAGCCGGCTCTGCGCGCGGATCAGCACCAGCCGCTCCGGCGCCAGCTCCAGCAGCGGCGCGAGCGGCGGGTTGCCCGAATAGGCCCCGTCCCAATACGCGACCCCCTCGATCATCACCGGCGGGAACAGCGTCGGCAGGCAGGACGAGGCCAGCAGCGCGTCAACGGTGACGTCGTCATTGGTGAAAATCCGGGCGCGTCCCGATTCCACCGCGGTCGCGGCGATGAACAGGCGCGGCGCCGCCGGCGCGCGCAGCGCCTCGCGGTCGAGCAGGTCGGCGATGATCGGGCGGAGCGGGTTCTGCCCCAGCGGGTTGACCGAGGCCTGGCCGAACAGGCTGAGGACCGTGGCGATCCCCTGCATCGCGAGGTTGCTGCCGAATTCGCGCCCCAGCTCGAAGCCCGGCAGCCAGCGGTCGAGATGCGAGGTCAGCGGTGCGAGCATGTTGGTGGCGACCACGCGGTCCCAGAACTGCGCCATCGCCGCCCGCGCCCCGTCCGCGCCGCCGCGCACCATCCCCTGCACCGCCATCGTGCCCAGAATCGCCCCGGACGAGACACCGCAAACGGCATCGAACGTCTCGCCCGCCGCCAGCAGCGCGTCGAGCACGCCCCAGGCATAGGCCCCGTGCGACCCGCCCCCCTGCAGGGCGAGCGCGGTTCGGCAACGGCGTCGCGCCAGCGTCTTCATGGCCTCAATCTGCACGGTCGGAGCGGGGTTGGGCAAGCGGGGAACGATCTTTATCCCCCGCGCCACCGGCTTTGTTGACGCCGCCCCCCACAATGCCTATGACAACACCCAGCAGGAAGCCGCTCCGGACCGGTTGCGGCATCCTATCTGTTTTCTGAATTCCACCGGCGTTTGCCTGCGGCAACCGCCTCACCGGCAGTCATCGGAGTTGAGACCGTGAAGCGCACCTACCAACCCTCCAAGCTCGTCCGCAAGCGTCGTCATGGCTTCGCTCGCGGATGGAAACCGTCGGCGGCCGCAAGGTCCTGGCGAACCGCCGCGCCAAGGGTCGGAAGCGCCTTTCCGCCTGATTCTTCCTCGCGTCCGCCCGGCGCCGCGCGCCTGCCTGCGCGGCCGGGCCGGGAACTGATCACGATCATGCGCGCCGCGCCCCTTCACTCCCTGCCCCAGCGTGCCGATTTCCTGCGCGCTGCGAGCCATGGGCGAAAGGCGGCGCGCCCCGGCTTTGTCGTGCAGATCCTGCAAACCACCCCCGGCGCTCCCCTCCGCCTCGGCCTGACCGCCAGCCGCAAGGTCGGCAACGCGGTCATCCGCAACCGCGCCCGGCGCCGGCTGCGCGCCCTCGCGCGCGAGGAACTGCGCGCCCGCGCGCTCAGCGGCGCCGACATCGTGCTGATCGCCCGCAAGGGCACCGCCGAAACCGATTTCGCCACCCTGCGGGCCGATCTCCGCGCGGTGCTCGATGCCGCCTTCCCCGCGCCCACCGCCCCGGCCGGCGCGCCGTGACTCCGGCGACGAAACTGCTGCGCGGCGGCGTGCGCGCCTACCAGCTCACCCTGTCTTCGGTGCTGGGCGGGCAATGCCGCTTCTATCCTTCCTGCAGCGCCTATGCGATGGAAGCCCTCGCGGTTCACGGCGCCCTGCGCGGCTCCGCCCTCGCCGCGCGGCGCATCCTG
>NZ_CAJQZK010000080.1:0-77364 GCF_907164655.1 Acidocella sp. C78 | reverse complement strand
GCGAGGAACATCGACATCACCGAATGGCCGAAGATGCGCGCCGCCTCCCGCGGGTAGAGCAGCCAGCGCGCGGCGTAGAGCAGGGTGAAGAGACTAAACAGCGCGATGTTCAGCAGCCAGAGCGCCATCGCCGGACGGTGCAGGCCGGGCAGCTGGTTGAGGTCGAGCGCGAGAATGCCGGTTCCCATCGTCGCGGCGAACCAGTTCGGCGTGAACTGGCGCACGATGGCGAGCAGACCGGTGTGACGGGCGCGGGCGAAACGGGTGAAATCCTGGTGATCATGAATGCCTCCGGATCGGGCGCCGGGGCGGCAGCATGTCCGCGATCCGGCGATGCCATCGTGATAGCGGCATCGCCATATCATCGTCTATACAGAACGATTAGATCTAATTGATCATTTTATAAGAACGATCAAATCCTTCATCCGGGCATCCAGGCAGCCGGCCGGGTCAGGCCACCGGATCGAGCACCGCATCGGGCGTGCGGGCGCCGGTCATGTAGGCGACGGCGTCGGACATCGAATGCGTCTTCGGGTCGATCACGCAGAGCCGGCGGCCGAGGCGGTGGATATGAACGCGGTCCGCCACCTCGAAGACATGCGGCATGTTGTGGCTGATCAGGATGATGGGGATGCCGCGGGCCTTCACGTCGAGAATGAGTTCGAGTACGCGGCGGGATTCCTTGACGCCGAGGGCCGCGGTCGGCTCGTCGAGGATGATGACCTTGGAGCCGAAGGCGGCGGCACGGGCAACGGCGACACCCTGGCGCTGGCCGCCGGAGAGGGTTTCGACCGCCTGATTGATGTTCTGGATGGTCATCAGCCCGAGATCGGAGAGTTTCTGGCGGGCGATGCGCTGCATCTCGGCATGGTCGAGCTTGCGAAACACCTTGCCGAGCAGGCCGGGTTTGCGCAGTTCGCGGCCCATGAACATGTTGTCGGCGATCGACAGGCCGGGCGCCATGGCGAGCGTCTGGTAGACGGTCTCGATGCCGGCGGCGCGGGCGGCAATCGGCGAGGCGAAGCGCACGGGCTTCCCCTCGAGATGGATCTCGCCCTCATCGACCTGAATGGCGCCGGAGAGCGCCTTGATCAGCGAGGATTTGCCGGCACCGTTATCGCCGATGACGGCGAGGATCTCGCCGGGATGGAGATCGAAATCGCAATGGTCGAGCGCCGTGACCCGGCCATACCGCTTGACGAGGCCACGCGCCTTGAGAACGGGTTCCATCACACCGCCGCCTTTCTGATCCACTGGTCCACCGCGACCGCGACGATGATCAGCGCGCCGATCATCAGGTAGGTCCATTGCGGGTCGGTGCCATACATGTTGAGCCCGAGGGTGAAGACGCCGACGATCATGGCGCCGAAGATCATGCCGAGGATCGAGCCGCGGCCGCCGAACAGCGAGATGCCGCCGATCACCACCGCGGTGATGCTGTTGATGTTCTCGAACTGGCCGGAATTGGGCGAGATCGCGCCGATGCGGCCGATCAGCGCCCAGCCGGCGATGGCGCAAACCAGGCCCGAGAGCGTGTAGACGCCGATCAGCATCCGCCGCACGTTCACCCCCGCCAGTGCGCGGCATCGGGATCGTCGCCCACGGCGTAGACATGCCGCCCCCAGGCGGTGTGCCGCAACACATAGGCGAAGAGCAGCACGAGACCGATCATCAGCACGACGCCATAGGTGAAGGTGGCGCCGTTGGCGCCGCCAATCACGAAGGTATTGCCGAGATATTGCAGCAGCGGCGCCTGCATCGAGATCTGCGCCGCGCCGATCGTCTGGTTGCCGGAATAGAGATAGTTCGCCGCCAGCACGATCTGCCAGGTGCCGAGGGTGACGATGAAGGGCGGCAGCTTCATGCGGGCGACGAGCACGCCATTGATCCAGCCCGCCGCGGCGCCGAGGCCGAAACCGGCGAGGATGGCGGCACCGGCGGGTAGCCCATAGGCGAAGGCGCACTGGCCCATCAGCACCGAGGACAGCACCATGATGGCGCCGACCGACAGATCGATCCCCGCCGTGAGCACGACGAGCGCCTGGGCGACGCCGACGATGCCGGTGATGGTCACCTGCTGGAGGATCAGCGTCAGCGCATAGGCGGTGAAAAAGCGGTGGCCGACCAGGATGCCGAAGCCGAGCAGCGAGGCGAGCAGCACGATGAGCGGCGCGAGCCACGGCGTTTCATGCAGCAGGTGCTGCAGCCGCTCCAGCAGCGTCTTGCGGTGGCTGAATTCGGCGACAGTCTCGGCGCCGGACGTGACGATGGAGGCCTCGAAGGTGATCTCGGTGCGCTCGTTGCTCGACATCGCATATGCTCCATGACCGCGCCGGGTGCGCCGGCGCGGCAGTCGAAGGAAACGGGGCGGCGTTACGCACCGCCCGCGGTCGTGTCGGGGATCAGCTGCCCCAGCAGATCTTGGCGCCCTTCGCCGGCGTGATCGAGGGAACACCGGAAACGGGGTGGGCGGTGATCAGGTTGGTGCCGGTATTGTAGAAATCCTTGCCGGCGCTGGCCTGCGGCTTCTTGCCGGTCTTGGCGAAGGTGACGATCGCCTTGACGCCGAGGGCCGCCATCTTGAGCGGATATTGCTGCGAGTCGGCGGCGATGATGCCTTTCTTCACGCCGGCGACGCCGGTGCAGCTGCCATCGATCGCGACGATGGTGACCTTGCCGGCCTTGCCGACCGATTTCAGCGCCTGGTAGGCGCCGAAGGCCGCCGGCTCGTTGATGGCGTAGACCAGGTTGATGTTCGGGTTGCGGGCGAGCAGCGTTTCCATGCCCTTCTGGCCGCCCTCTTCCGAGCCACCGGTCTCGACATGGCCGACGATGCGCGGATCGGGGACGTTGAACGTGTTCGGCGTCTTGATCTTGTCACCGAAGCCGGCGAGGAACCCGTGGTCGCGCGCGACGTCGACGGTGGGGTGCGAGATCGACAGGTCGAGCATCGCGATCTTCGCGTCCTTCGCCTTGGCGCCGAGATGCTTGCGGGCCCAGCGGCCGATCAGCTCGCCGGCCTCGAAATTGTCGGTGGCGAAGGTCATGTCGGCGGCGTTGGTCGGGCTCAGCGCGGTATCCAGCGCGATCACCAGCAGCCCGGCCTTGCGCGCCTTCTCGACGGTGGGGACGATCGCCTTGGTATCGGACGGGGTGATCAGGATGCCCTTGGCGCCATCGGCGATGCAGCTCTCGATGGCGGCGACCTGCGACTGGTTGTCGCCGTCATATTTGCCGGCATAGGTCTTGAGATCGACGCCGAGCTTCTTCGCCTCGGCCAGCGCGCCCTTGCGCATGGTGACGAAATAGGGGTTCGAGTCGGTCTTGGTGATGAGGCAGGCGCGGATCGGCGCGGCCTGGGCGGTGGCGGCGAAGCCGGCGAGCGCGCCGAGCGCGGCCAGTGCGATCGTCGCTGAGCGGGTGAAGCTGTTCCTGTTGGTCATGTTGTTCTCCTTGGTCTCGACACGGTGTCTGGACTTGGCGCCTCCGGGCGCGTTCCGCGGGGCGGGACGGCACGGACGCTGTATCGTCATCGGCCGGAATCCGGCCGCATTGCCGAAGCGCGCGGCATCGGGGCCGCCGCTTGCGTCTGGTCGTGAATAGGGGTCGGCTGGGCGCCGTGCGCCGTCATCGTTCCTCCTCGGTCTTGTTATTCGTTCACCGGCCCGGCGCGGGAGCGTCAGGATACCAGAAAACGTTTTCATGGCTTTCTTAATTTGCACGTCTGGCAGGGGCAAGAAATTTCTTGCGCTGGAACGAAAATTTTACCTGACGCACCAAATCCGGTGCCGCTCTGGGGCAGACACGGTGCCAAACCCGTCAGTAGACGAACGAACCCTCGTCACGAATAAGAAAACGTTTTCAAATTTCTATCGCTCGGCAGAGGCATCGATATCATGGAGCCCCCGCGGCCGCCCGGCGGGATCAGGTGGACCAGTTCCGCGCGAAATCGGCGAACAGCGACAGGCCGCCGCAAGCGAAAACGGTCTGGCCGGTAACGTAGCTCGCCTCATCGGAGAGCAGGAATGCGGCAACGGCGGCGATTTCATCGGCTTCGGCAGGGCGACCCATCGGGATATGCGCCTCGACGATGCGGCGGCGCTCGGGATCGCCGGTCCAGCCGGCATTCATCGGCGTGACCGTCGCACCGGGCCCCACCGCATTGACCCGCACACCGCGCGCCGCGAACTCAAGCGCAAGGGTGCGGGTCAGATTCCCAAGCCCGCCCTTGGCCACCGAATAGGACAGGAAGCCCGGCTTTGGCACGATTTCGTGAACCGAGGAGACGTTGAGGATCGCACCACCCAAATGCTGCGCCATATGGCCGATCACCAGCCCGGACAGGTGGGCGACGGCAAGCAGATCGACGGCGACGACGCGGTCGAACCGGTCCATGTCGAGCGCGTCGCTCGGCTGCTCGGTCTGGATGCCGGCATTGTTGACCAGGATCGAGAGGTGACCGGCGCGCCCGATGGCGCGCGCGACAACAGCCGCCATCGCCGCGCGGTCGGTGACATCGGCGGCCTCGGCGTGATGAAGGACGCCCGGGCCGGCGGCGCGGAGTTCCTCCAGGGTTGCGGCAGCCTCGGCATCGCCCGGCAGATGGGTGAAGGTGACCGCGGCGCCCTCCTGCGCGAGACGCCGGGCGATGGCCTGGCCGATCCCCGACGCCCCACCGGTGACGAGCGCGTGCCTTCCGGCGAAGCGGGCACGATGTGGCTGGACTTGCGGCGTGGTCATGCCGGTCTCCTCACAGGATCATGCAACGGCAGGTTAGCGGCATGCCGCCGCCGCCGCCAGCCCCGCGGCGCGACCGGAAGAAACGATCTATATTCGCAACATCGAAGATGGCAGCATAAGAGACCCGATCCGGGAAGGCCGCGCGATTTCCTCGATTGCATTTTCATTGAGGGTCAACTAAATATAAATGACAATCATCGCAGGGAGGAACTCGATGACAAAAAAGATAGAAGATCAGGTTGAAGACATCGTCGCGTCGCGTCTGCCGCGCCGCGCCGTGGCGCAGGGAGTGACGCTCGGCGCCGCCGCCGCGATGCTCGCCGCCGGCGCCCGCACCGCCGAAGCCGCCGGCAAGGACCCGTTCCCGCCGCACAAGCGCTGGAAGTTCGTGTTCGTCAACCACGTCACCACCAACCCGTTCTTCGTGCCGACGCAATACGGCATTCACGACGCCTGCCGCCTGCTTGGCTGCGAATGGCAGTGGACGGGCTCGCAGACCTCGAACGTCGCGCACATGGTCAACGCGATGGACGCGGCGATCGCCGGCAAGGCCGATGCGATCGCGGTGCCGCTGGTCGATCCGACCGCGTTCAACAAGCCGACCGACCGCGCGCTTGCCGCCGGCATCCCGGTGTTTTCCTACAATGCGGACGCGCCGGCCGGCTCGGGCAACAAGCGCCTCGCCTATATCGGCCAGGACCTGTTCCTCGCCGGCTACCAGATGGGCGAGAAGATCGTCCAGCTCGTCGGCTCCGGCGAGGTGGCGCTGTTCATCGCCACCCCCGGCCAGCTCAACATCCAGCCGCGTATCGACGGTGCCGCCGCGGCGATCAAGAAGCTCGGCAAGAACATCACCTATCATGAAATCGCCACCGGCCCGACGGTGAACGAGGAACTCTCCAAAATCCGCGCCTATTATCTCGGCCACCAGCACGTGAAGGGCATGTTCGCGGTCGATGCCGGCTCGACCCAGGGTGTGGGCGAGGTGATGAAGCAGTTCGGCCTCGCCCGGAAAGGCGTGCATGGCGGCGGGTTCGACATGCTTCCCAAGACGCTCGACCTGATCAAGAGCGGCGATCTCACCTTCACCATCGACCAGCAGCCCTATCTGCAAGGCTTCTACACGGTGATGGAGATGTTCACGTTCCTGGCCTCGGGCGGCCTGTCGGGCCCGGCGGACATCAATACCGGCCTGAAATTCGTGACCAAGGGAGGGGTGCAACCCTATCTCGACACGCACACCCGCTACGAGGGCAGCTCGGCCAAGCCGCAGATCGTGCCCCGGAACGGGCCGATCGCCGGCTGATGCCGCGCCGGCGCGGCGGCCGGTCGAACCCCGATGGGGCAAGGCAGGCCACGCGCCGGACGTCCGCCCTCCATAAACGAGGCCGCTCCGCGCGGGGCGGTGCCTGAGATCAGGGGAACGGCATGAGCCAGCCCATCAGTCTGCGCCGACACGGCTCGCGCCTGTTCGCGCTGCGCGAGGCGAGCATTCTCGTCGTCGCCATCCTGCTGTTCGGCTATTTCGCCATCAGCAACGACAATTTCCTCTCCGGCGCGAACCTGCAGACATTGTCGCAGTTCATCGCCCCGGCCGCCATCATCGCCTGCGGCGAGATCATGCTGCTGATCTGCGGCGAAATCGACCTCTCGGTGGGCCAGGTCTTCGCGCTCGCCCCGTTCATCATGGCGTTCAGCGTAAAGGCGGGGCTCGGCCTGTTCATCGGCATCGTGCTCGCGCTGCTGGTCTGCGCCGTGGTCGGGCTGATCAATGGCGGCATCACCGTGCTGCTGCGGGTGCCCTCCTTCGTCACCACGCTCGGCACGCTGTTCCTGATCAACGGTTTCACCCTCACGATCTCGCGCGGCTATCCGGTCAACACGCCGGGTGGAGCAACGATCGCGAATATCTTCGGCGCGGAAGGCTACAGCGAGTTTCTCTGGGCGCTGCTGATCGTGCTGATCATGCACGCGGTGCTGCGCCACCGCCGCTGGGGGCTGCACACCATCGCGGTGGGCGGCAATCTCACCGGGGCGACCGAGGCCGGCATCAACGCGGCACGGATCAAGGTGGGGAATTTCGTGCTGACCAGCGTGCTCGGCGGCGTGACCGGCATTCTGGAGGCGTTCCGCATCGGCTCGACCGATCCGCTCGCCGGCGGCACCAACATCATGTTTCTCGCCGTCGCCTCCGGCGTGATCGGGGGGACCAGCCTCGCCGGCGGGTCGGGCACGATCATCGGCGGGCTGCTCGGCGCCACCGTGCTCGGCGTGTTGCAGGACGGCTTCACCCTCGCCGGAATCAACGCCTTCACCTTCGACATGATCATCGGCGGCGCCATCCTGATCGCGATGATCGCCAATATCCGCGTCCAGGGCATGCGCAAGGGAGGCAGGCGATGAGCGCCACCGTCAACGAAACGGCCGCGGACGCGCTACGGGCCGAGACCATCGTCAAGTCGTTCGGCGCGGTCACCGCCCTGTCTGGCGTGTCGCTTCATGTGAAGCGCGGCGAGGTGCTGGGCATTCTCGGCGATAACGGCGCCGGCAAGTCCACCCTGATGAAGATCATCACCGGCTATCACAAGCCGACCGCGGGCCAGCTCTACGTGCGGGGCGAGGCGGTTGATCTCGCCTCGGTCGACCATGCGCGCGCACTCGGCATCGAGTGCGTCTATCAGGATCTCGCGCTGGTGAACACGCTGCCGATCTATCACAACATGTTCCTGAACCGCGAGCTCAGGACCCCGTTCGGCATGCTCGACCACAGGACGATGCGCCGGCGCGCGGCGGAGGCGCTCGAGGATATCGGCGTCAACGTCCCCTCGGTGGACGAGGAGGTGGAGATGCTCTCGGGCGGGCAGCGGCAGGCGATCGCCATCGCCCGCGCGGTGTATTCCGAGGCGAAGATTCTGCTGCTCGACGAACCGCTCGCCGCGATGGGCGCGCGCGAGGCCGGGCTGATCATCGACCTGATCCAGCGCCAGCGCGCCCGCGGCGATATCTCGATCATCATGATCATGCACAACTATGCCCAGACGCTCGAGATTGCCGACCGGGTCATGCTGATGCAGCATGGCGAGGTGACGTTCTCTGGCGCTGCGCGCGACACCTCGGTCGAGGAACTGCTCGAGATCGTGCGGCGCGAATACCGCGCGGCACGGGCGCGCTGACGCATGGCGCCGGCGGCACAACATCAGCACGGAAAAGGGAACATCATGACCGCACATGCCAACGCAATCTATCCGAGCCTCAAGGACCGGGCGGTGTTCATCACCGGCGGCGGCGGCGGCATCGGCGCCTCCGTCGTGCAGCATTTCGCCGAGCAGGGCAGCCGCGTCGTCTTTGTCGACATCGACGCGGCGGGCGGCCAGCGCGTGGTCGAGCAGGTGGCCGCGAAGGGCCACGCCGCGCCGCATTTCATCAAGTGCGACCTGCGCGACATCGACGCGCTGAAAGCCGCGATCGCACAGGGCGCCAAGGCGGTCGGCCCGTTCACCGTGCTGGTGAACAACGCCGCCCATGACGAGCGCCACCCGACGATGGAGGTCACGGTGGACTACTGGGAAGACCGGTTGCAGGTGAACCTGCGCCACCAGTTCTTCACCGCCCAGGCGATCATCCCGATGATGAAGGCCGCCGGCGGCGGCGCCATCGTCAATTTCGGCTCCAGCAGCTGGCACAAGGGCCAGGGCGGCATGCCCGCCTATGTCACCGCCAAGGCCGGCATCGAGGCGCTGACGCGCAGCCTCGCGCGGGATTTCGGGCCGGACAACATCCGCGTGAACTGCGTGGTGCCGGGCTGGATCATGACCGAGCGGCAGATCGAGAAATGGCTCACGCCGGAAGGCGAGGAAACGCTGATGAAGCAGCAATGCCTCAAGCAGAAGCTGGTGCCGGCCGATGTCGCGCGGATGGTGCTCTGGCTCGCCGCCGACGACAGCCGGATGGTGACCAGCCACAATTTCTTCGTCGATGCCGGCTGGATCTGAGCGGCGCGGGCGGATGACCCTCCGCCGATGATCGGCCTCGATTGGGGAACGACGCGGCTGCGCGCCTTCCGCATCGCGGAAGACGGCGGATTGCGCGATGCGCGCCGTGCCGATCGCGGCGTGCTGAGCGTGGCGCCGGGCGGCTTTGCCGATGTGCTGCGCGAGATCGCCGACGACTGGCTGGAGGCCGGCGAGCGGCGGGTGCTGATCGCCGGGATGGCCGGCAGCCGCCAGGGTTGGCTGGACGTGCCGTATCTCGACTGCCCGGCGGAATTCGGCGCCATCGCCGCCGCCGCGCAGCCAGTGGCGTTCGAGGGTGCGGATGCGCGCATCCTGCCGGGGCTCGCGACGCGGGACGAGGCTGGCGTGCCGGAAGTCATGCGCGGCGAGGAGACGCAGATCGTCGGCGCGGTGGATGACGCCGCGCGCCGCCTCGTCTGCCTGCCGGGCAGCCACTCGAAATGGGCGGTTGTCGAGGCCGGGCGGATCGAGGGGTTCCGTTCCTACATGACCGGCGAGGCGTTCGCCGCGCTGGGCGGGGCGACGATTCTGGCGCAGACGATCGAGGCGGGCGGGCCGGAGCCCGACGCCTTCGCCGATGGCGTGGCGCGGGCCCGCCAGCCCGGCGGGTTGCTGCATCATCTCTTCGGCGTGCGGACCAGGGTCTTGCGCGATGGCGTGTCGAAATCCGCCTCGCGCGCCTATCTCTCAGGCCTGCTGATCGGCCACGAGGTTGGCCACGAGATCGGCCGTGCGATCGGCCGCGGGCGGACGGCGGATGCGACAGAGGTGACGCTGATCGGCGATCCCGCGCTGTGCGGGCTCTACCGCGACGCGATCACGCTAAGCGGCGGGGCGGCGCGCGTGCATGACGATGTAGCCGGGGACGCCGCATGTCTCGGCCTCGCCCGGCTCGGAGCGCAAATTTCATGGCAACACTGAAGGAGCATCTCGACGCCTGCCCGCTGGTCGCGATCCTGCGCGGGGTCGCGCCGGACGAGGTGATGGCGGTGGGCGAGGCGCTCGTCGGCGCCGGCGTGAAGATCATCGAGGTGCCGCTGAACTCGCCAGACCCGTTCGAGAGCATCGGCCGGCTCGTCCGCGGACTCGGCGCGCGGGCGCTGATCGGCGCCGGAACGGTCATGACCGTGGAGGATGTCGGCCGCCTCGCCGGGGCGGGCGGGCAGTTGATGGTGACGCCGCACGCAGATCCGCGCTCGTGGCCGAGGCGAAGCGGCGCGGGCTGATCGCCCTGCCCGGCTTCTTCACCCCGGCAGAGGCGTTCGCGCTGATCGGCGCCGGGGCGGACGGGCTGAAGCTCTTCCCCGCCGAAGCGGCGAGTCCCGCCGTGCTCAGGGCGTTGCGCGCGGTGCTGCCGCCGGCGCTGCCGGTGCTGCCGGTCGGCGGCATCACGCCGGCCACGCTCGCCCCCTGGCGCGCGGCCGGGGCCGCGGGATTCGGCATCGGCTCGGCGCTCTACCGGCCGGGCGATGACGCCGCTTCCGTGCGCGCGAAGGCGGCGGGCTTCATCGCCGCGCTCGGACTCTGATCCGGCTGCAAAACCTCTGGCCTTTGCGCGAATTGCCTTTTATCGTTTGACGGCAAGGACCGGATCGACCGGCCACAACGATGAGGGGAAGAGGCGCTGCCATGTCCGAGGCTTTTCACGTCTATGATGAACGGTTTCGCTCGATGCTGCTGTTCAACGCGGCGATCGAGACCATCGCCACCGGCTGCCGCTGGGCGGAAGGGCCGGTCTGGTTCGGCGAGCAGAACTGCCTGCTGTGGAGCGATATTCCGAACGACCGGATGATGCGCTGGACGACGAACGGGACGGTCGATGTCTATCGCACGCCGGCACGACACACCAACGGCCATACCCGCGACCGGCAAGGGCGGCTGGTCAGCTGCGAGCATGGCGGGCGCTGCGTCAGCCGCACCGAATATGACGGCACGGTCACGATCCTGGTGGATCGCTTCGAGGGCAAGCGGCTGAACTCCCCGAACGACGTGGTGGTGAAATCCGACGGGACGATCTGGTTCACCGACCCCGATTACGGAATCTGGAGCGATTACGAGGGGCATCGCGCGGAAAGCGAGATCGGCGCCTGCAACGTCTACCGGTTCGACCCGGCGAGCGGCGCGCTCGGCGTGGTCGCCAGCGATTACGAGCGGCCCAACGGGCTGGCCTTCAGCCCCGACGAACAGAAGCTCTACATCGCCGATACCGGCATCACCCACCGGGCGGATGGCCCGCATCATATCCGGGTGCACGACGTGATCGACGGCGCGCGACTCGGGCCGGGGAAGGTTTTCGCGGAAATCGCGAACGGCTTCGCCGACGGGTTCCGCCTCGACGAGCACGGCAATGTCTGGTCGAGCTGCGGCACCGCCAACGGCGTCGCCGTCTTCGCGCCGGACGGAACCCCGCTGGGCAAGATCGACCTGCCGGAAGCGACCAGCAACCTCGTCTTCGGCGGGCCGAACCGCAACCGGCTGTTCATGACCGCGACCAGCTCGGTCTATTCGCTCTATGTCGCGGTGCGGGGCAACAAGACGGTGTAAGGGGCGCGATTCTGATTGTCAGCGCCCGTTATTGATTGTATAAAACCGATAATAAACTGACTGTAATAAAATCCTGGGAGGACAAGATGGACTTCGATCAAACGGATTCCGGCGCTGCCGGCGCGATTGACCTGACGGGTGCGACCCGCCGCACGCTGCTCACCGGGCTTGCCGGCGGGCTCGGGCTGGCCGCCC
The DNA here is from genome assembly GCF_907164655.1 of Acidocella sp. C78. NCBI lineage: Bacteria > Pseudomonadati > Pseudomonadota > Alphaproteobacteria > Acetobacterales > Acidocellaceae > Acidocella > Acidocella sp. C78. Next base: position 65,872 of record NZ_CAJQZK010000080.1, on the reverse strand, counting down.
TGCCCCGCTTCGGGCTGGCCAACAACCGCAAGCTCAAGATCGCCCTGTCGAACTCGTATATCGGCAACGAGTGGCGCATCGAGATGGTCAACCTCTTCAAGGCGGCGCTGCAAATGGAGCCGTACAAGAGCGAGATCGACGGATCGTATTTCAGCTCGGGCAACAACATCTCGCAGGAAAGCCAGCAGATTTCCGGCATGATCGCCGAGCGCGTCGATGCGATCCTGGTCGACGCCGCCTCGCCGACCGGGCTCAACGGCATTCTCCAGCAGGCGCATGCGCGGGGGATTCTTGTTGTCTCGTTCGACAACATCGTCACCACGCCGAGCGCGATCAAGGTGAACACCGACCAGGTGAAATTCGGCGCCACCCTCGCCGAATGGCTGGCGAAGAAGATCGGCGGCAAGGGCAATGTCATCATGGTGACCGGCGTGGCCGGCACCGGGGTGAACGAGGACCGCAACCGCGGCGCCGAAGAGGTCTGGAAGAAATATCCCGGCATCAAGATCGTCAGCCGTTTCGCCGGCGACTGGGCGTCCTCCACCGCGGAGAAGAACACTGCATCGGTGCTGCCCTCGCTGCCCAAGATCGACGGCATCTGGTGCCAGGGCGGCACGGATGGCGTGCTCAAGGCCTTCATCGCCGCGAACCGGCCGCTGCCGCCCACCGCCGGGGAGGCGGAAAACGGTTTCCGCAAGTTCATGACCGGCTATATGGGCCACAAGGTGGAGGGGCTTTCGGTCGGCCAGCCGCCCTATCTCGTGCTGATCGCGCTGGAACTCGCGCGGCGCATCCTCAACAAGTCGTATCCGCGCAAGGACATCACCATCCCCTTCCCCTTCGTCACCAACGCCACGGTGAAGGTGGGCGAGACGGTGTTCCCGAACCTGCCTGACAGTTTCTTCACCGACTTCACCGATAGCGGGCCGCACGCGACGCTCAAGATCTGTGTCGATGCAGCACTGCACGGCACACCCTGCGGCGGTTCCCTGACCGTGCATCTGCCCAAGGCCTGACCCGGCCATGACCGCACCCGCCATCGCGGCGCGCGGGGTCAGCAAGTCGTTCGGCGGCGTCAAGGCCCTCACGGGGGCCTCGATCGCCGTCGCGCGCGGCAGCGTTCACGCGCTGGTGGGCGAGAACGGCGCCGGCAAATCGACCCTGATCAAGATCCTCGGCGGCCGCATCGCCGCCGATGAGGGGAGCGTGGAAACCGCCGGGCCGAGCCTGCGCATCGGCACCGTGTTCCAGGAACTCACACTGCTGCCCTACATGACGGTGGCCGAAAACCTGCTGCTCGGCCGCGAGCCGCGCGGCCGGCTCGGCCTGATCGACCGCGCCGCGATGCCGCGCCTCGCCGAGGCCGAACTCGCCGGTCTCGGCATCACCCATATCGATCCGCGCGCGCTGGCGGCGGACATATCGCTCGCCGAACGGCAGATCATCGAGATCGCGCGGGTGATCATGGCGCGCCCGCAGGTATTGCTGCTCGACGAGGCGACATCCGCGCTGGTCGAGCGCGAGGTGGCCTGGCTGTTCGGCCAGATCCGCGCGCTGCGGGATGCGGGCGTGGCGATCGTGTTCACCTCGCACCGCTGGGGCGAGATCACCAGCATCGCCGACGAGATCACCATTTTCCGCAACGGCAGCGATGTCGGCACCTTCACCACGATCGGCGAGGACGAGGCGATCACGCTGATGACGGGGCAGGCGCTGGAGACGATCTTTCCCGCCCGCTTCGCGCCCTCATCCGGCCCCGTGCTGCTCTCGCTGCGCGGCGCGCGCGCGGAGGGAACCGCGCCGCTCGACCTCGACCTGCGCGCGGGCGAGATTCTCGGCATTGGCGGGCTCGCCGGGCACGGCCACCGCGCCCTGTTCTTCGGCCTGTTCGGCGCTCCGGGTTTTCGCGAGGGGCGGATCGAGCGCGAAGGACGGCCGGTCCGCATCACGGCGCCCTGGGACGCGATCCGCGCCGGCATCGCCCTGGTGCCGGAAGACCGCAAGAGCGAGGGGCTGTTCCTGCCGCTTTCCGTGCGGGACAATTTCACCCTGCCGATTCTGCGCCAGCTCTCGCGCTTCGGCATCTTGCGGCTCGGCGCCGAGCACGCGACGGTGGCGGAAAGCATCCGGCGGCTGGCCGTGCGCACGCCCTCGGCGCAGCAGCCGGTCGGCGCGCTCTCCGGCGGCAACCAGCAGAAGGTGCTGCTCGGCCGCTGGCTGCTGACGCGCTCGCGCATCCTGCTGCTCTACGATGTGACCCGCGGCGTCGACGTCGCGACCAAGCACGAGATCTACGAGCTGATCGCCGGCCTCGCCCGCGAGGGCTACGCGATCCTGTTCTATTCGTCGGACGCGGAGGAACTCGCCCATCTGTGCCACCGGGTGAAGGTGATGCGGCGGGGCGCCTTCGTCGCCGAACTGCCGGCCGATGCGCTGTCCGCCGAGGCGATCGTCGCCGCCGCGATGCGCGAGAGCGGCCAGACGGAGACTCCCCATGCAGCCTGACGCCGCAGCACTGCCACGCGGCAGCCGGCTTGGCCACGCGATCGGGCAGAATATCGGCCTGATCCTCGCCGGCGCGATCCTTGCCCTGGCGGTCGCCGGGTTCCTGCTGGTCTACAGCATCGAGCAGCACCGGCTGCCGGGCAATTTCGAGCTGACCTCGACGGTGAACAACGCCATTCCGCTGGTCTTCGCCGCCGTGGGCCAGAGCTTCGTCGTGCTCACCCGCGGCATCGACCTCTCGGTCGGCGGGGTGGTCGATCTCGCCAACGCGCTGGCGGCGGTGACCATGGGCAAGTCGCTCGGCGGCGCGCTGCTGTGGTCGGCCGTCATTCTCGCGGTGGGGGCGGCCTGCGGCCTCGTGAACGGGTTGCTGGTGGCGTTCGGCCGGTTGCAGCCGATCGTGGTGACGCTGGCGACGCTGTCGATCTACCAGGGTCTCGCGATCCGCGTGCTGCCGGCGCCGGGCGGCGCCATTCCGCCGGCCTACACCAATCTGCTGGTCAACCCGAACGCGCCCTGGGCACTCGTCTATATCGGCCTTCTCGTGCTGGCCTGGGCGGGGTTCCGGCGCTCGCGCACGGGTGTCGATCTCTACGCGATCGGCAATGACGAGGCCTCGGCCCGCGCGCTCGGGGTCAACGTGCTGCGCACCAAGATCATCGCCTACATGCTGGATGGGGCGCTGGCGGCCGCGGCAGGGCTGTTTCTCGCCGCATCGGCCACGGCGGGCGACGCGACCACGGGCAACAGCTACACGCTGACTTCCATCGTCGCGGTCGTGCTCGGCGGGGTCTCGCTCTTCGGCGGCCGTGGCTCGGCGGCCGGCGCGATTGCGGGGGCCTTCATCACCACGCTGATCGTCAACATCCTGTTCTTCAGCCACGTCAACCCACTCTATCAGTCGTTCTACGAAGGGGTGTTCCTGATCGTGGCGGTTGTGCTCGGCGGCGCCATCGGTGGCGCGATCAGGAGGCGGCGATGAGAACGCTCACGGTCGATACACGGCGAATCCTTTACGCGATTGCCGCCGCGATCGGGCTTTTCGTGGTTGGCGAGATGGCGCATCCGGGCTTTCTGTCCGGCCCCAGCGTGGCCTCGATCCTGGTGATCGCCTCGTTCGTCGGCCTCGTGGCGGCGGGGCAGTGCTTCGTCATCCTGATCGGCGGGATCGACCTTTCGGTGCCCTGGGTGATGAACGCCGCGGCGATCCTGCTCACCACCACCTCGCTCGGCAAGAACACGGGCGCGCCGGAAGCGATCGCCGCAGCCCTTGGCATGGGGGTGGCGGTGGGGGTGGCCAATGGCATCGGCATCGCGCTGTTCGGCATTCCCGCGGTGGTGATGACGCTGGCGGCGAACGGCATCGTCGAGGGGCTGACACTCGGGCTGAGCGGCGGTTTCACCTGCTCCTCCTGCTCATCCTACGCGCCGCCGCTGATCCAGACGCTGGCGCATGGCAGCCTGCTCGGCATTCCCGATGCGCTCTGGCTCTGGGCGTTCGTGACCGCGCTGGTCAGCGGCGCACTCGCGGTGACGCGGTTCGGGCGGGCGACCTACGCGCTCGGCACCAATCCGCTCGCCGCCACGCTGGCCGGGATCGACGCCCGGCGGATGACGATCCTGCTCTATGCCCTTTGCGGCGGCTTCGCCGCTCTCGGCGGGATCATGCTGGTCGGCTTCGGCGGGCAGGCTTCGCTCGGGCTCGGCGATCCCTATCTGTTCACCTCGATCGCCGCGGTGGTGATCGGCGGGGTGAACATCCTTGGCGGGCGCGGCAACTATCTCGGCGTCGCCGCCGGGGCCGTGAGCCTGACCGTGCTGGTCTCGGTGCTGCTCGCGCTATCGATGCCCGACTACGTGCGCAGCATCGCCTATGGCGTCGTCATCCTGGCGCTGCTGCTCGCCTATGGGCGGGAGAACGAACGATGACCACGTGGCAGCCGGCCGAGCGCTACCCCGATCCGGCGATCCATGTGCTCAGCCCGTCCTTCGCGCGCTACCGCCTGTTCAACGCGGCGGTGGAGCGGCTGGCCGATGGCTGCCGCTGGGCGGAAGGGCCGGTCTGGTTCGGCGACGGGCGCTTCCTGCTGTGGAGCGACATTCCGAACGACCGGATGCTGCGCTGGGACGAAACCGATGGGCGCGTCAGCGTGTTCCGCCAGCCGGCCGGCCATGCCAACGGCAACACCAGGGACCGCCAGGGGCGGCTCATCACCTGCGAGCATGGCGGTCGGCGGGTTGTCCGTACGGAAACCGATGGCGGCATCACGGTGCTGGCTGACGGGTTCGGCGGGCGAAGGCTGAATTCGCCGAACGACGTTGTGGTGAAGTCCGACGGCAGCATCTGGTTCACCGACCCGCCCTTCGGCATTTCCGGGTGGTATGAGGGGCATCGGGCTGACGCCGAACTGCCGCCGGCGATCTACCGGATCGATCCGGCGAGCGGCGCAGTCGCCATGGTGGCGGACGATATCGCGGGGCCGAACGGGCTGGCCTTCTCGCCGGATGAGAGCCGGCTCTACGTGGTCGCCTCGCGGGCCGAACCGCACCGGGCGATCCATGTGTTCGATGTGGTGGATGGAAGCCGCCTGACCAACAACCGGCGGCTGATCGATGCCGGACCTGGCGGCACGCCGGACGGTTTCCGCGTCGATATCGATGGGAATCTGTGGTGCGGCTGGGGCATGGGCGCGGCGGAGCTGGACGGGGTGATGGTGTTCGACCCCGGTGGAACGCCGATCGGCCGCATCGCCCTGCCCGAGCGCTGCGCCAATGTCTGCTTCGGCGGCCGTCACCGCAACCGGTTGTTCATGGCGGCGAGCCGGAGTCTCTATGCACTTTACGTTAACACCCAGGGTGTGCGCGGAGGGTGATCTGCCGCTTTCCTGGCTGCGAGCCATTGTTCTGAACAGAGACCCGGCGGGAGACTGTCTCCCGCCGGGGCGAATTGAGGCGGTTCGTTCAGAAGTCTTCCCAATTATCCTCGCCGGCGGTTTCCATCTGTGCTTCGCGGAGCGGCGCCGGCTTCACGGGGCGGGTGGCAGTCTGCGCCGGGCGGATGGGGGCCGCTCGGGACGCGGCCGGCCGGGCGCTTGTCGCCGGGCGGGGCATTGCCGGCTCGTGCGCGACCGCCCCGAGATCGAACCGCGCCATCAGGCCGGAAAGCTGCTCCGCTTCCCGTGCCAGGCTATGGCTCGCCGCCGTCGACTCCTCGACCATCGCCGCGTTCTGCTGCGTCGTCTGATCCATCTGACCAACGGCCGTGTTCACCTGCACCAGCCCGGTCGACTGCTCCTGGGCGGATGCGGCGATTTCCGCCACCACGCCGTTGATCTCGCCGATCTGCCCGACAATGCGCTCAAGAGCGCGACCGGTCTGGCCGACAAGATCGACACCCGCCACAACCTGCTGGTTCGAGGCGGAAATCAGCGTCTTGATTTCCTTCGCCGCGTCCGCTGAACGCTGCGCGAGCGCGCGAACCTCGGAGGCAACAACGGCAAAGCCACGTCCGGCGTCACCAGCCCGGGCGGCCTCGACCCCGGCATTGAGCGCGAGGAGGTTGGTCTGGAACGCGATCTCATCGATGACCCCGATGATGCTGCCGATCTGCTTGGATGACGCCTCGATCTCACCCATCGCCGCCACGGCCTGGGACACGACGGCACCGCCGCGTTCGGCATCGCCCTGCGCAGCGCCGACCACGTTGCGGGCATGCACCGCCGCATCGGCGGTCCGCCGCACGGTTGCTGTGATTTCCTCAAGCGCGGCGGCGGTTTCCTCGAGTGTTGCGGCCTGCTGCTCGGTGCGGCGGGACAGATCGTCCGCCGCCGCGGAGATTTCCGAAGCGCCCGACCTGATCGCCGTGGCGTTCGCAGCGACAACCCCCATTGCCTCCTGCAGCCGATCGAGAGCCGCGTTGAAATCATTGCGCAGACGGTCGTAATCGTCGCCGAATGCCTCGGTCAGCCGGTAGGTGAGATGCCCGGCCGCAAGTTCCTCAAGGCCACCGGCAACGGCATCGAGCACATGGGCGAGCTGGCTTGCGGCCGCCTCGCGCCGGGCCTCGGCCTCCAGCCGCTCGGCCTCGCGCGTGCGGGCGAGATGGGCGGCTTCGGCCTCCAGTTGGGCCTTCTCGATGCCCGCGGACTTGAACACCTCGACCGCCCGCGCCATGCCGCCGATCTCGTCCTTGCGGTCGGTGAAGGGGATGGGTGTCTCGAACTCGCCGCGGGAAAGCTGGGTCATGGCGGAGGTGATCGCGCGCAGCGTGTTGTTGACGTTGCGCTGCATCAGATACATCGCGATGAGGAAGAGCGCGAAGAGCGGCACGAAGACCAGGGAGAAGCGCGACACACCCTTCCAGAGCTGGGCATCGATATCGTCGACATAGGCGCCGGTGCCGATATACCAGCCCCAGCCGGGCACCTGTCCCATGAAGGAGATTTTCGGCTGCGGCTTGGACGAGCCGGCTTTCGGCATGAAGTAATGGGCAAAGGCCGGATGGCCGGCGCGGATCGAATTGATCATCACCCGATCGGTGTAGTTGCCGAACATGTCCTTGGCGTCGTAGCGGTTGGTGCCGATCAGCGCCTTGTTGACGTGCTGCAGCCCGATCCCTTTCGCACTGTCGACGAAATAATAGTTGCCGTGATCGAAGCGGGCGGCGCCGAGGGCCTTGAGCGCGAGGGACTTGGCCTGCGGCTGCGGCATCGTTCCCTTCTCCGCCATGCCCACGAACCCGCCGGTAATGTGCACGGCGTCACTTACCAGGGCGCGAAGTTCGGATTTACGCGACTGCACCTCGATCTGATAGGACGCCAGCAGCCCGAGAGCGATGGCGACCAGTGTCATCACGACGCCGAACGCACCGAGCGCGGCAAACTGGTGACGAATTGAAAGCTTGTTCAGCACGATATGTCTCCGGTTCAACCTTCCCGGACTGCATGACAGAGTTTAGTTAAAAAAAAGTGTTTTGATGTTGAATCGGAGCGGATGTCCCGCGCGGTGCGATGGCCGGCATACGGGATATCACCCATCCGGATAATGTTCAGGAGGACGACTCCTTTAGACCGATGAAACCGTCAGGAAATTATCCAAATATAGTAAACAAATACTTTATATAAGCCTCAATACAACTTAATAGAAATAGTCTTAATACATTCTGCAATATTATCCGGCATCATCGTTGATAGCATCCCCGCGATCCACCCGGTGGGGAGGCCATGCGACACACCGCTCTGTACGGAAATGCGATCCGGCCGATTGAACCTGCGCCTGCACGCCAGCCTCGCGCTGCGGCCAGCGTCCCCCCCGGCGCCTGCGCCGGCGCCGAGCGGATCATGGTCGGGCAATCGCCGGCGATGTGCCGGTTGTTCGAGCTGATCCGCCGGTTCGCCCCGGTCGACGCCCCGGTGCTGATCACCGGGGAAACCGGCACCGGAAAGGAACTCGCCGCCCGCGCCCTGCACGACCGCTCGAACGCCCGCGATGGCCGGTTCGTCGCCATCAACTGCGCCGCGCTGCCCGCCGGGCTGATCGCCTCGGAACTTTTCGGCTACGAGAAAGGCGCCTTCACCGGCGCCACGGCGCGGCGGATCGGTCTGGTCGAGATGGCGGCGGGCGGATCGCTCTTTCTCGACGAGATCGGCGACCTGCCGATGGACCTGCAAGGGCATCTGCTGCGATTCCTGCAGGAGGGGCAGATTTTCCGCCTCGGCGGGCGCGAGCCGGTAAGCGTGCGCACCCGCGTCATCGCCGCCACTCATGTCGATCTGCGGCGAGCCATCGGCGAGGGCCGGTTTCGCGAAGACCTGTTCTATCGGCTCAATGTGCTGCAGCTCGAGATGCCGCCGCTGCGCGAGCGGGACGGCGATATCGAACTGCTCGCCATGGTCGTGCTGCGGGCGGCCGCGCGCGATCTGGGGCTGGCGGTGGACGGGTTCTCGGCCGGGGCGATGGCCGCGCTCTGCCGCCATGACTGGCCGGGCAATGTGCGCGAACTCGTCTCGACGGTGCGGCGGGCCGCGGTGATGGCGAGCGGGCGGACGATCGGGGAAGCGGACCTCGCATTGCCCGCCGCGCGCGAAGCCCGGCACCGGCGGGCCACGACCGGCTCGCACGGGATGGTCGATCCCGAGGCGGTGCGCGCCGCCCTCGCCCGCTGCGGCCAGAACCGCGCCCGCGCCGCCCGCGAACTCGGCATCGCCCGCATAACACTCTACCGCGCGCTGCAACGCATGGCGGCGACCGGCCACACGGAGGAGACCAGCGATGAACCTTGACCCGACACGGCCGCACCGCGTGGCGGCGGCGCTGTTTGCCGCCGGACTGGCCTTGCCCGCCGCCGCAGCACAACCCGGCGCCGGGACGAACGCGGGCACGAACGCGGGCACGAACGCGGGCGCCACCGCAGACAACACGCCGGCGGAGAGCAATGGCGCGGCGCTCGAGGGGCTGCGCGCCAGCGTCGCCCGTGCCGAGGCCAGGTTGCGGCACACGCGGCACGAGCTCGACCGCGCGCGTGCCGAACTCGACCGCCAGGGCGCCCTGCTCGACGAGGCCATGCGCCGGCTCCGCGCGGCCGGGCCGGGGCCGACCAGCGCGGCGCAGAACCAGGCGGCGGCGCCCGCCGCCGACGCACCAGCCACGGACGGCGCGCCACCATCCCCGAGCAGACCGCGGCGCCGATCACGGAAACGAAACCGCCGGAACGGCGGGAGGCGCGCGTGCTGCAGACCTCGCCGCTGCAATCGGTCGGCGGCGTGCTCACGCCCCGCGGCACGCTGGTGATCGATCCCTCGCTCGAATACGATTATTCGGCCGACGACCAGCTGAGCCTGAACGGGTTCACCATCCTGCCCGGGATCACCTTCGGCCAGCTCCTGCTCGCACGGGTGCGGCAAAGCATGGTGACACCGGCACTGACGCTGCGCTACGGCCTGACCGACCGGCTGGAACTGAGTGCAAGAGTGCCGTTCGTCTACGCGTATCAGGAGACCGTTACCCAATCGATCCTGCAACAGAGCGGCGGCGGCACCACTGTCGGGGTTCTGGCGCCGAGCGCCCATGGGGCCAGTATCGGCGACATCCAGTTCGGCGCCAGCTACCAGTTCAATGCCGGCGGCGGTGGCGTGCCGATCGTGGTGGGCAACCTGATCTACAAGACCGCAACCGGCACCAGCCCGTTCTCGGTCCCGGTCTACACCACCGCCGATCCGAATGGCGGCATCATATCCGGCATTCAGAAAAAAGTGCCGACCGGCACCGGGTTCGCCGCGCTGGAGCCGAGCATAACACTGCTCTACCCGACCGCACCGGGAATCCTGTTCGCCAATCTTCTCTACATCCACAATTTCGGCCGGACGGTCGACGTGCAGGACCCCGGCGGCGGCCCGGCGGTGGCCGCCGACGCCAAGCCCGGCGATGCGGTGGCGGCGACGTTCGGCATCGGCTTCGCCCTCAACGACGAGACGACCTTCACGCTCAGCTACCAGCAGGAGCATGTGTTCGGCGCGACGTTCAACCATGTGGCGGTGAAGGGATCGGCCTATGATTTCGGCACCTTCAATTTCGGCATCGGCTACCAGATCTCGAAATCGACGACGATCAATCTCGGGGTGGGCATCGGCGCGGGGCCGAATGCACCGGTCGCCAAGGTGCTGGTCGATATCCCGATCCGCTTCTGAGGCGGCGGAGATGTATCGGTGTCCGGCGTTTCCTGGAGCGTTTCATGGAACAGCCGAGTCTCCTCCGGCGAAAGTCGAAAATTCCATATCTATCAATATCTTGATCGCAAAAACCGGACTGGCACGGCGGTTGCACAACATTGACCATGCAGGTGCGGACCGGCCCGCCGGACCCGGACCTGCAAGAGCCGCGGCGCAATGCGACCCGGCCCGCGCAACCCGAACCTCAGGAGTGACCCATGCGGATTTCCCTTGTTCTCTCGAGCGCCTCGGCCCTGGTTCTTGGCCTTGCCGTGGCCCATGCGACGCCGCCCGCGCCGCCCACGACCAACAGCCACCCGAGCGCAAGCTCGCAGGGCCCTGGCACCAATGCCAGCGCCGCCGGCCGCTCCTCGGCCTCCTCGTCGAGCACCAGCACGTCGCAGTCCTGGACATCGACGCCGACCACCAACTCGAACAACACGACCAACATGGCGGCGGCGGCGGCCGGCGGTGTCGCGGCGAACAACCACAGCCTCGCGATCAGCGCGTCGCTGTCGAACTTCGCCAACGACTACAAGACGATCTCCGACTATCATCTCGCCACCGCGACGACGAACGGCACGGTCTATGGCGGCGCCGGCCTCAGCGCGAGCGGGCCGAACAACATGAACTGGAAGAAGGGTCGCGGGGCCAAGAGCGCATCGGGACCGATGGTCTCCATGGGCGCCTCGCTCAACAACGTGGCGAACGGCACCGGCATCGTGACGGCGCAGGTGAATGCGGGCGTGAACGCGCTGCAGCAGAATACCGTCTCGCTGTCCTCGGTGGTGTCGGGCAGCAGCAGCACCTCCGTGTTCCACTGATCGCCCGGCGATCACGCAGATCGGACCGCTCGCGGTCCGGAACGGAACCGCCATGGTCCGGCCCGTCCGGGCCATGGCTTTCGGGAGAGAGGGCGATGGACAGGCTTGATGAGCAGGCGGCCGGAACGGCGCGCCGGCGCAGCTCCCGGATCGGGCATGCGCTGGCCATGGCGGCAATTGCCCTGATCGCCGGCGCGGCAGGGCCCGCACGGGCCGGCACGGCGGGCCCAGGCGCGCCGGACCAGGCGCTGAGCCGCGCATTGCAGGGCAGCGAACTGCACGGCGCAGCACTCGGCCGGCTACGCGGCAGCGGAATCGTGATCCAGGACGCCAATACCAACGGCACCATCAGCGGCGCGAGCGTGGGGCACGGCAGCGTGACCGGCCCGGTCAGCGCCAGCAACGCGATCAACGGCAATGCCGGAATCACCACGGTCTTCCAGAACAGCGGCAACAACGCGCTGATCCAGAACTCGATGACCATCAACGTGACACTGCACTGAAGACAGCCGCGCCGCCGCAGGCAACCGGGACGGCGCGACCGGCGGAAAGGACGACGATGAGCGGGACACAAAGGCACGAGAGGCGGCATCCGGGCGGAATCCCGTGGCGGCGCGCGCTGCTGGCGTTGTTCGGCATCGCCTGCCTCGCGGGCAGGCCGGCGCTCGGCGGCGGCATCCCGGTCAACGGGCTGAGCCTCGGGGCCGGCAGCGTCCGCGTGCCGGTCGAGAGTTTCCAGGCGATGCGGTTCGCGCAGACGATCCACCAGGCCTACGATTTCTCCTGCGGCTCGGCGGCGCTCGCCACCCTGCTGACCTACAGCTATCACCGCAACGTAACGGAGAAGCAGGTCTTTCTCAGCATGATCCGGCACGGCAACCGCCAGGCGATCGAGCGATACGGCTTCTCCCTGCTCGACATGAAGACCTATCTGGCGCGGCAGGGCATTCCCTCCGGCGGGTTCGACGCGCCGCTCTCCCGGCTGGCCGGGCTGCACGTTCCGGCGATCGTGCTGATCAACGACCATGGCTATCGCCATTTCGTCGTGCTGCGCAGCATCGGGGCGGGGCGGGTGCTGCTGTCGGACCCGGCGGTCGGGTTGCGCTCGGAGAGCGTGGCGCGGTTCCGCCGGCAGTGGAGCGGCGTGTTTTTCCTCATCATGAGCGAGGCGGCACGGGCGCAGCGGAGCTTCGAGAACCCGCACCTGTGGCGCGGCAGCCCGCCGGCCCCGACCGACATCGCGCGCTACGCGCTCGGCCTCGCCCGGCTGCAGGAGGTGACAATCCCGATCGCGAACCGGTTCTAGTGTCCCGAACCTGAAATCCTCCGGATTTCAGATTCAAAGTGGACACTAGGAAAATCAATCAATCAGTGTCCTGTTCCTGAAATTCCCCCACGAATTTCAGGGACAAGACACTAGAGCATCATCCGATCAGGTGGATCGGAAACTGCTCTGGCGTCCTGCCCGGAAAGCCCGGCGCGCAGGACGGATCTTGAAAGGAGCCAGATGATGAGACGACTTTGCTCGAGTCCTCGCGCGCTGCTCGGCGGCGGGCTGCTTTGCACCCTGCTGGCAGGCAACCCCGCCATCGCGAGCGCGGCGGCGCCGGCCCTGGCCGGCAATTTCGGCGCCCTGCTGAGCGATGCGCAACTGAGCGATGCGCGGCTCGGCGGAATCCGTGGCGGGTTCGATGTCACGCCTCAGCTGACGGTGGACTTTGCCTATCAGCAGGTGACCAGCGTGAACGGCACGGTGATCGCGGCCATCGCCGTGCCGCAGATCCAGCTCACCTTCGGCGGCGCGGGCGGGCCGCAGCCGGCCAGCGTCATCGCCAGCGCCGCACCCGCGACATCGTCGTTGACGGCGCAGCCTCGGCCGGTGACGGTGACAACGCCATCGCCGGCCGGGCCGGCACTGCTCGCCGGGGTCGCCCACTACGGCGGGGCAAGCGTGGCGACGAGCCTGACCTCCGGCGGGCTGGCGACGGTGATCGCCAATACCGCGAGCAATACGCTGATCCAGAACCAGATCGCGGTGGATGTCGGCACCACCGGCATGCCGGCGCTGCTGTCCACCCAGGCGCACGCGATGATGATTTCACAGGCGATGACCGATGCGAACCGCCGGATGCGTTAGCCTGATCCGCACCGCGGCGCTGCTGGCCGGCCTCGCGGCAACGCTGTGGCAGCCCGGCGCCGCACGCGCCGCCGCGCCCGCGGCGCCGGACGGAAAGCTGGCCGGATTGCGCCTCATCGCCCTGCCGGATGCGGCGCTTGCCCGGGCCACCGGCGAGGGGTTCGCAGCGCCGGCGATCGCGATCCGGTTGCCGGATCGCGGGCGGGTCACGCTATGGGACGAACTCGTGGCGCGGCCCGGCGATGCGGGACTGCCGTCCGGCCTGGTGACGGTGACTGTCAACAGCCGGTAGGGTAGCTCAGACCGGGTCCCAGCAGAACACGTCGCCGCTGAGATCGAGCGGCGTCAGCGCCCCGCGCAAGGCGGGGAAGGCATGATCTCGGATCAGCTCCGGCGTCCAGCCGCCGTTGCGCTGCACCGAACGGGCGGGGCGGCTCTGGTCCATCACGAAAATCTCGTTACGACGGATCGCGAAAATCTGACCCGTGACGTCACCTGAAGCCGCCGAGGCCAGAAAGACCACGAGGGGCACGTTATGGTTGGGGTCGATCTGCTGCAGCCGGGAGACCCGGATCTGTTCCGCTCCCTCGTCCGCGCCGGGCCGGGGCGTGCCGGTCATCCGCGTCCAGGCGCAGGGGGCGACGCAGTTCGAGCGGACATTGTAGCGCCGCATGTCGATCGCGATCGAGCGCGACAGGCCGACGATGCCGAGCTTGGCCGCGGCGTAGTTCGCCTGTGCCTCGCCGCCGATCAGGGCGGATGCGCCGGTCATGTGCACGAAGACACCGGATTGCTGGCGGCGGAACTGCGCGGCGGCGGCGCGGCTGACGAAGAAACTGCCGTTGAGATGCACGCCGATGACCGATAGCCAGTCTTCCGGCATCATTTCGTGAAAGGCGGCGTTGCGCAGGATGCCGGCATTGTTCACGACGATGTCGATCCGCCCGAAGGCGTCCAGAGCGGTCTCGACGATGCGGCAGGCGGAATCCCAGCGGCTGACGGTTTCGCCGCAAACCACGGCGCGGCCGCCGCCAGCCTCGATGATCATCCGCGTCTGCTCGGCGGGAATCGGCGAGCCACCCTCGCCGCCGACCGAAACGCCGATATCCACGATCACCACCGCAGCGCCGGCGGCGGCCATGCCGGCGGCGACGGCGCGGCCGATGCCGCTGCCCGCCCCGGTCACGATGGCCACCTTGCCATCGAGCATCGGCGGGCCCTGGCTCATCGGCCGCCGCCAGCGCGTCGCGGGCAGGCAAGCCGGATCATGCCGCCGCCCCCGGCGCCGCGAAGCGGGCTCGGCCATGATCGACCACGACCAGATCGCGCTCCGCCACCCGGGCGCGGAAGGCGCCGTCGCGCCAGATTTCGGTGCGGATCGTCTCGCCCGGCAGGACCGGGGCGGTGAAACGGAGCGACAGCCCGCGAAATCTTGTTTCGTCGTAATCGCCCAGAACGCGGAGCAGGGCGTGCGCGACCACGCCGAGCGTGCAGAGCCCGTGCAGGATCGGCCGTTCGAAGCCGGCGGCGGCGGCCATCTCGGGGTCGGCATGCAGCGGGTTGTCATCGCCGTTGAGGCGGTAGAACAGCGCCTGTTCCGGCCGAGTCGGCAGGTCGACCACCGCATCCGGCGCACCTGAGGGCGGCGGCGGTGGCGGCGGCACCGGCCCGGGGTCGCCACCGAAACCGCCGTCAGCGCGCAGGAACGTGGTGCTGCGCGTGGTGGCATAGAGGGCGCCGGTGCCGGCATCGCGGAGTTGTTTTTCGGAAAACAGCAGCGCGCCGCGGCCCTTGCCCTTGTCCACCAGTCGGGTGCCCCGGGTGCGCCCGATGATCTCGCCCTCAGCGGGTAGAGGTTGGTGCTGTTCGAGCGCCTGTTCGCCATGGACGAGGCGAACGGCATCGACACCCGTGCGTGGATCGGCCAGCCAGAAGCCCGGATGCCCGAGCACCAGCGCCATCCATGGCAGAACATGCGGCCCGCGATGCGGATCGGCATAGGCGAGCTGGCGCGGATCGGTCGGGTCCTGCCCCATCCCGACCGAGAGCGCATAGAACGCCGCCTCGCGGCCGGTGATGCGCTGGCGAATTTCAGGGATCGGGAAATTCAGCAGAATTTCGGGATCGATCGTCACAAATCCTCCTGAAGTCCGCAGCAGGCCGCCAGATCCGGGCTAATCTCCCGCCGCGCGCCTCGCGGGCACCATATATGGCAACGACGCGAGTCTGCCCCCGGCATTCATCTGTTATCAATTACTTTGCGTTAGCAAAGCGAAATAGCATTCGGAGTCCGGAATGACAATCACTATGGCGAATGTCGATCGCTGAGCGTGAGGCGCGGGACGTGGGCGCCGTGGTTCATGCGGTCCGCATCCTGCGCTACCTGTCGGCCACAGCGACGCCGCGCGGCGTCGCGGCGATTGCGCGGGACACCGGGATCAGCCCGAGCAGTTGCTTCGCGATCCTGCGGACCCTCGCACGATTGCGGTTTGTCGCGTTCGATGCGGTTACCAAGACCTATGCGCCCGGGCTCGGGATCGCGGAAATCGCCGCCGGTTTCGTCGGGCTCGGGCTCGCCGAGGCGATCCGGCCGGATCTCGAACGCCTCGCACGGGACCACGGCGTTCCACTCGTGCTCTGGCGGGTGACCGAGGATGGACATCTCGTGGCGGCGGACCGTGCGCATGGCGGCGTCACGGTGCGGGTGGATATCGCCCCCGGGCTGCGGCTTCCGGCACTGCTCGGTGCCGCGGGGCGCTGCGTCGCCGCGGCGCTCGACCTGCCCCTGACCGAACTGGAACAGCGCTTCGCCCTGCTGCGCTGGCAATCGCCGCCCGACTTCGCGCAATATTGCCGCGAGGTCGCCCTGGCCCGTGCGCGCGGCTGGGCGATCGATGCCGGCAACGCCTATTCCTGCCTGCACGCGGTCGGTGCCGCCATCGTCGATCGCGCGGGGCGTCCGCGTCTTGCGCTGAGCGGCATCGGGCTCGCGGGCCAGCAGGATGGCGCGGCTCTGGAACGGCTCGGCGACGATCTGGGCCAACTCGCGGCCAGTGTCGGGGCGGTGCTGTTTCCGGCCGCCGGCGTGCCTGTGGCATCCACCGGCGAAACCGGCTAGATCGGCGGCGCCTCTTCCTTGCCGGTGTCGCCCGTGATCTCTCCCACGTTCCCCATGCCTGCCCCAATGACGGGATTTCGCGCATGAATCCCGCCGGAATCGTGCATCCGCTGGTTGCCGGGCTCGACATGACCGGCACGCTGGTCTTCGCGATGAGCGGGGCCGCGCGCGGCGTGCAGGAGCGGATGGACCTGTTCGGCGTGCTGGTGCTCGCCTATGTCACCGCGGTGTCTGGCGGCATCCTGCGCGACGTGATGATCGGCGCGGTGCCGCCGGAATCGGTCGCGAGCTGGCACAACCTGGCCATCGCGCTGGCAGGCGGCCTGTTCGTCTTCAGCTTTTTCCGGGTCTTCGCGCGGCTGTCTCATCCTGTGATGTTTTTCGACGCGATCGGGCTTGGCATGTTCGCGGTGGCGGGAACCAGGAAGGCGCTGGACTATGGGATCAACTGGCCGATGGCGGCGATTCTCGGCATGGTCAGCGCGATCGGCGGCGGCATGGTGCGCGACGTGCTGACCATGCGGGTGCCGACCGTGCTGCACGCCGATATCTACGCCGTTGCCGCCCTGGCGGGCGCGCTGGCGGTGGTGTCCGGCGCTGCTCTCGGCATCTCCCAGCCGCTCGCCGCCTGGAGCGGGCTCGCGCTCTGCGTGTTCCTGCGGATGATGGCGATCTATCGCGGCTGGCGCCTGCCCTCGGCGCGGTGATCCTTCGCGCCGGGCGGTGACGACGCTCATCCGCCATGGCGGGGATGATTATTTCATCCGGCGTCGTCATGCAGGCCATAGCCGACGAACTGGGCTATGGCCGCGTCGATCTCGGCGGTGCTGAGAATATGCGGATTGCCGAGCAGCAGCGCGTGATAATATTGCCTGGCGATGGTTTCGAGCTCGACCGCCCGCCACATCGCCTTGTCGAGGGTTTCGCCCAACACGATCATGCCGTGATTGGCGAGCAGGCAGCCCATTCGTCCCTCCAGCGCCGTCAGCGCATGATCCGAAAGCTCCTTCGTGCCGAAGGTGGCATAGGGCGCGCACCGCACATCGGCCCCGCCGAAGGCCGCGATCATGTAATGACAGGCCTCGATGTTGCGCCGGGCGATGGCCAGCGTGGTGGCGAAGGTGGGATGGCTGTGAACGATCGCGTTGACCTCGGGCCGGGCGCGCATGATGTCGAGATGGAAGCGCCATTCGGTCGAGGGTTTCCGCGTGCCCTGCCAGGCGCCGTATTCGCCCGCGATGGGCATGGCGGCGACCATGTCCGGCTCGATCAGGTGATAGGGCGTGGCCGAGGGCGAGATCAGCATCTTGCCGCCATGGCGGACGCTGATATTGCCCGCATTGCCCTGGTTGATGCCGAGCGCGTTCATCTGCCGGCAGGCGGCGATCAGGGCGCGGCGGCTTTCCTGCTCGCTGTCGCCCGGCACGCGCATCAGCCGGCCCGCCCGGCCGGGTGATGATCGCGCCAGAGCTTGCGCGCATACCAGGCAATGAAGACGACGATTGCCAAAGCGGTGAACGCGGTGAAGCCATGCATGAACGATTGCAGTCGCAGTGAGCTGTCCCAGGCGCGGCCGAGTCTGAGCCCGGCATAGGCGAGGCCCAGGCACCAGGGCAGCGAGCCGATGAAAGTGTAGAGCTGGAACGTCCAGAAATTCATCCGCGCGATCCCCGCCGGCAGGGCGATATACGTGCGCACGATCGGCAGCATCCGGCTGATCAGCACGGTCACCGCGCCGAAGCGGGCGAAAAACCGCTCGACCAGCGCGAGTTCGCCGGCATCCAGCAGGATGTACCGCCCCCAGCGCTCGACCAGCGGCCGCCCGCCGGCATAGCCGACCGCCCAGGCCAGGGTCGAGCCGAGATTGCAGCCGATCGCACCCGCCAGCGCCACCGGCCAGAGCTCGAAACGCCCGGTCGAGACCAGATAACCCGAAAACGGAAGAATGATCTCGGAGGGCAGCGGAATGCAGGCGGATTCCAGCGCCATCAGCGCCGCGACCCCGGCATAGCCGAGGTGGAGATGACCGCGGTGATGAGATGCGCGAGCGCGGCGATCAATCGGCCAATCCGGCAAACAGGGCGGTGGAGAGATAGCGCTCGCCATAGGAGGGAATGATGGCGACGATCATCTTGCCGGCGCTTTCGGGCCGCCGCGCCACCTCGACCGCCGCATGCAGCGCCGCGCCCGAGGAAATGCCGACCAGCAGGCCCTCCTCGCGCGCCGCCCGGCGGGCCATGTCCAGCGCCTGGTCGTTGGTCACGCGCACGACCTCGTCGTAAACCCCGGTGTCCAGAATGTCGGGCACGAAGCCGGCACCGATCCCCTGGATCATGTGCGGTCCCTTCTCGCCGCCGGAGAGCACCGGCGAGGTATCCGGCTCGACCGCAACGCAGCGGAACGACGGCTTGCGCTCCTTCAGCACTTGCCCGGTGCCGGTGATGGTGCCGCCGGTGCCGACGCCGGCGACCAGGATATCCGCCGCGCCATCGGTGTCGCGCCAGATTTCCTCGGCGGTGGTGCGGCGGTGGATGTCGGGGTTGGCCGGGTTCTCGAACTGCTGGGGAATGAAGTGATGGGGCCCTGAAGCGGCGATTTCGCGCGCCTTCGCGATCGCCCCGCCCATCCCCTCGGCGCCCGGCGTCAGCACAACTTCGGCACCGTAGCCGCGCAGCACCGCGCGGCGCTCCTTGCTCATCGTCTCCGGCATGGTGAGGATGCAGCGATAGCCCTTCGCCGCGCAGACCATGGCGAGGGCGATGCCGGTATTGCCCGAAGTCGGCTCGACGATCACGCTGTCCGCGTTCAGCAACCCGTCGCGCTCCGCCGCCTCGATCATGGCGACGCCGATGCGATCCTTCACCGAATTGGCGGGATTGAAGAATTCGAGCTTGGCGAGAACCGTGCCGGGCAGGCCTGCGGCGAGGCGGTTGATCCGGACCAGCGGGGTATTGCCGACCAGTTCGGTGGCGTCCTTGGCGATTCTCATGCTTTGCCTCCCTCGAAACGAAAGATCCCCGGCCGCAGCAGCGGGCCGGGGAGCTTTGTAGTGAAGAAGCGCGCGGCGCGAAAGCCGGCCGCGCCCTCGATCAGTTGCGGGTCTTGTCGACCAGCGCGCCCTTCTTGATCCAGGGCATCATGGCGCGCAGCTTCTCGCCGACCTCCTCGATCGGGTGCGCGGCGTTGGCGCGGCGCATCGCCTTGAAGTTGGTCTGGTTCACCTTGTTCTCGAGCATCCAGTCGCGGGTGAAGCGGCCCTTCTGGATATCGTCGAGCACGCGCTTCATCTCGGCCTTGGTCTCCGGCGTGATCATCCGCGGGCCGGTGACGTATTCGCCGTATTCGGCGGTGTTCGAGATCGAGTAGTTCATGTTGGCGATGCCGCCCTCATAGATGAGGTCGACGATCAGCTTCACCTCGTGCAGGCACTCGAAATAGGCCATTTCCGGCGCGTAGCCGGCCTCGACCAGCGTTTCGAACCCGGCCTTGATCAGCTCCACCAGGCCGCCGCACAGCACCGCCTGCTCGCCGAACAGGTCGGTCTCGCACTCTTCCTTGAAGGTGGTCTCGATGATGCCGGCACGGCCGCCGCCGACCGCCGAGGCGTAGGACAGCGCGATGTCGAGCGCATTGCCGGAGGGGTTCTGCGCCACCGCGACAAGGCATGGCACGCCGCCGCCGCGCTGGTATTCGCTGCGCACCGTGTGGCCGGGGCCCTTCGGCGCGATCATGAACACGTCGATATCGGCGCGCGGCTCGATCAGGTTGAAATGGATGTTGAGGCCGTGGGCGAAGGCGATCGCCGCACCCGGGCGCAGATTCGCGGCGAGGCTGTCGCGGTAGAGATCGCCCTGGCCTTCATCCGGCGTCAGGATCATCACAACGTCGGCCCAGGCCGCGGCCTCTTCCGGCGTCATCACCCGAAGCCCGGCGGCTTCGGCCTTG
Organism: Acidocella sp. C78; assembly: GCF_907164655.1. NCBI lineage: Bacteria > Pseudomonadati > Pseudomonadota > Alphaproteobacteria > Acetobacterales > Acidocellaceae > Acidocella > Acidocella sp. C78. Next base: position 45,637 of record NZ_CAJQZK010000080.1, on the reverse strand, counting down.
GCCACCGCGGCGGAGCCCTTGCGGAGTGCTACGACAAGCTCCTTCACCCCGGATTCCTTGAGGTTCAGGGCATGGGCGTGGCCCTGGCTGCCGTAGCCGACCACGGCGACCTTCTTCGCCTTGATCAGGTTCACATCGGCATCACTGTCGTAATAAACGCGCATCTCAAGCCTCCCTCGGGCGCTGGGTAACCGGTCCGGCGGATCGAATGGGGGAAAACACGCCGCTTGGCAACCACCCCGGCGCAACATGGCTGGCGTGACGCCGGCTGGCGACGCAATTTTCGGCCTGCCGCGCCCGCCCGGCCCGCATTTATCCGCGTGCCCGCCGCCTCAGCCGACGAGATGGGCGATGTCGTGCCAGGTGACGAAAACGATCAGGCAGACCAGCAGCGCGGCGCCGAATTGCAGCGCGATTTCCTGCACCCGCCGCGGCAGGGCCCGGCCGGCGGCGGCCTCGGCCGCGTAGAACAGCAGGTGGCCGCCATCCAGCACCGGGATCGGCACGAGGTTGATAAGGCCGAGATTGACCGAGAGCAGCGCCATGAAACTCAGCAGGTCGGTCAGGCCATGCGCCACCGCCTGGCCGGAGATCTGCGCGATCCTGACCGGGCCGCCGAGCTGGCTGAGCCCCTTGTGATGGTCGACCAGCTGCCAGAGCCCGTGCAGCGTCGTCACACTCGCCTGCCAAGTCACCGCCACCCCGCGGAGCAGCGCCCGCGGCGGCGAAAGGAGGCGCATCCGCACATCGGCGCCCTCGATGCCGAGCCGGCCGATCTGCCGCCCGCCTTCCGTCACGCTGCCGAGCGACAGATCAAGGCTCCGGGTCTGGCCGCCGCGCTCGTAGCTCAGCGCGATCCGGCCGCCGGGATGGGCGGCGACCATGGCGCTCAGCTGATCGAACGTCGAGATCGGCGCGCCGTTCATGCTGACAATCCGGTCGCCCTTCGCCAGCCCCGCCGCCTGCGCGGGCGAGCCGGCCAGCACCTTGCTGACCACGGGCAGCACCGTCGGCACACCGGCGGTGGCGAAGATCGCGCTGAACAGGACGATCGCGAGCAGGAAATTCGCCGCAGGCCCGGCGGCGACCACCGCCGCCCGGGCCGCCAGCGGCTTGGCGCCGAAACTGCCGGGATCGGCGGCGCCATCGGGCTCGGCGCCGAACTCCGCCCAGCCGCGCATCCGCACATAGCCGCCGAGGGGAATGGCGGAAACCTTCCAGACGGTGCCGTGGCGATCGGTGCGGGAGACCAGGGTCGGGCCGAAGCCGAGCGAGAATACCTCGACGGTCACGCCCCGCCAGCGGGCCACGAGATAATGGCCGAGCTCATGCACGGTCACCAGAACGCCTAGAACGACGATGAAGCCGAGAACGGAACGGAGAAGATCGGTCATGTCGCCTTCGTGTCTGCTGCCGCGGAACCCGCGTCACGATATGGGATTTCCCCGGTTCCGCGATAGGGGGGTCACGCCGCCCGGGTTCCCGACTTTGTCCGCAACTCGGCCTCGGCCACGGCGCGGGCCTCGGCATCGAGGGCGAGCACCGCGGCGAGATCGCCGATCGGCGGCGCGCCGAGGCGCTGCATGGTCCGCTCGACGACGGCGGCGATGTCGAGAAAGCCGATGCGCCGGCGCAGAAACGCCTCGACGGCGATTTCATTGGCGGCGTTGAGCACGGTCGAGGCGCCCTGACCGGCCTCCAGCGCCTCGCGCGCGAGGCGGAGGGCGGGAAACCGCACGGGATCGGGGGCCAGGAAATCGAGCCGGGCGGCCGCGGCAAGGTCAAGCCGGGGCGAGGAGGTCGCGAGACGCGCCGGCCAGGCCAGCGCATGGGCGATCGGGATCCGCATGTCCGGCGCGCCCATCTGGGCGAGCACCGAACCGTCGCGGTAGCAGACCATGCCATGCACGATCGACTGCGGATGCACCAGAACCTCGATCTCGTGCGGCGCGAGGGCGAAAATGCGCGCCGCCTCGATCACCTCCAGCCCCTTGTTGAACAGGGTGGCGGAATCGATCGAGATTTTCGCCCCCATCGACCAGACCGGATGCTTCAGCGCGCTCTCCGGCGTGGCCTCGGCCATCTCCGCGAGACTCGCCTCGCGGAACGGGCCGCCGGACGCGGTGAGGATGATCTTCTCCAGGGCGTCGCGGTTGCCATCGGCCAGCGACTGGAAGATGGCGTTGTGCTCGGAATCGACCGGCAGCAGCGTCGCCCCGGCGGCGGCGATCGCGGCGAGGAACACGTCGCCGGCGGAGACCAGCGCCTCCTTGTTGGCCAGGGCGATGGCGCCGCCATTGCGGGTGGCGGCAAGGGTGGGTTCGAGACCGGCGGTGCCGGTGATCGCGGCCATCGTCCAGTCCGCCGGCTCGGCGGCGGCGGCGATCACGGCGGCGCGTCCGGCCTCGGCGCGGATGCCGCTTCCGGCCAGCGCGTCGCGCAGGGCGGGAAAGGCGCTCTCATCGGCGATCACGGCGATCTCGGCGCGCAGCGCGCGGGCCTGCGCCGCGAGCAGGGCGGCATTTCGCCCGGCGATCAGGGCGCGGACCCGATACGTCGCGGGATCGGCCTGCAGCAGGTCGATGGTCTGGGTGCCGACGCTGCCGGTCGAGCCGAGAATGGTGACGGTCTTCACTGCCATGGCAGTCCCCCTCCGTGGGCGAGCAATGCGAGAGCGGCGGCCACCGGTGCGGCGGCGAGAACGCCGTCGAGCCGGTCGAACAGGCCACCATGGCCGGGAATCGTCCGGCCGGAATCCTTGACGCCAAGCCGGCGCTTGAGCGCGCTTTCCGCGAGGTCCCCGGCCTGGGCGACGGCGCTGAGCACCGCCGCCGGCAGGATGGCCGCCGGCGTGCGGGCAACCAGCAACCCGGCCAGCACGCCAACGGCAAGCCCGCCCAGCGCGCCGCTGATGGTCTTGCCCGGCGAAATCGCCGGGGCGAGCCTGGGCCCGCCGATGAGGCGACCGGCCGCATAGGCACCGATATCGGTCATCCAGACCACCACGAGCAGGAACAGGACGCCGGCAAGGCCGCGCGGCCCGGCCCGCAGCCAGACCAGCGCGAGGCCAGGCACCGCGGCATAGACGACGCCGGCAAGCAGGAAGCGCCGCCGCGCCGCCGGCGCGACGCGACGGCCAAGCCCGATCCACTCCCGCATCAGGCCGGCAAACAGCAGCGCCAGCAGCGCCACCCAGATCAGCCCGCCCCAGGCGAGCGCGCCCAACGCTACCGGCACCAGCACCGCGGCCGAGGCGGCGCGCAGGCCGAGATCGTGGAAGCGTCCGGGCGTGCCGCCGGGCGAGGGCATCGGCGATATCGCGCTCATCCGCCCGCGCCGGCCGCCGGCGGGGGGACCGGTTCGGGGCGGGCGCCGAAACGGCGTTCGCGCCGGGCATATTCGGCGATCGCCTGGCCAAGATTGGCCGCGCCGAAATCGGGCCACAACGCCTCGTCGAACACCAGCTCGGCATAGGCCGCCTGCCAGAGCAGGAAATTGGAGAGGCGCTGCTCGCCGCTGGTGCGGATCACGAGATCGGGATCGGGCATGCCGGCGGTGGCGAGGTGGGTGGCGAAAAGGGTTTCGTCGATCGCCGCCGGGTCGAGCGCGCCGGCCGCGACCGCCGCGGCGATGCGGCGCGCGGCGGTCGCGATTTCCGCGCGGGCACCATAGGACAGGGCGATGACGAGGTTGAGCTTGCGGTTGGCGGCGGTGCGCGCCTCGGCCTCGGCGAGTTCGGCCTGCAAGGAGGGGCCGAAGCGGTCGCGCTCGCCGATCACGTGAAGGCGAACGCCAGCCTCGGCGAGTTCGCGCAGCTCCGCGCGCAGATAGTGCCGAAGCAGGAAGGTGAGATCCGTGACCTCCTCGATCGGGCGCCGCCAGTTTTCCGAGGAAAAGGCGAAGAGGGTCAGCCATTCGACGCCATGGCCGATCGCCGCCTCGATGGTGCGGCGGACCGCCAGCACACCCTCGCGATGCCCTGCCGCGCGCGGCAGGCCGCGCCGCGCCGCCCAGCGCCCGTTGCCATCCATGATGATGGCGATGTGCCGCGGCGCCGGGGCTGGCCGCGCGCCCTGGAAGGGGGAGGACATAGGGGCGGCTCAGACCTGCCGGATGTCCTTTTCCTTCTCGACCAGCAGCTCGTCGATTTTCTTGATCGTCGCGTCCGTCAGCTTCTGCACGCGGTCCGCCCAGTCGCGGCCCTGGTCCTCGCCGATCTGGTGCTTCTTCTCGAAACCCTTGATCGTCTCCATGCCGTCGCGGCGCACGCCGCGCACCGCGACGCGCGCGCCCTCGGCATATTTGCCGGCGGCGCGGGCGAGTTCGTTGCGGCGCTCCTCGGTCAGCAGCGGCAGCGGCACGCGGATGATCTGCCCGTCCGGCTGCGGGTTGAGCCCGAGTCCGCAATCGCGGATGGCGGCGACGGTCGCGTTCACCATGCCGCGATCCCAGACCTGGACGGTGAGCATGCGGCTTTCCGGCACCGCCACGGTCGCCACCTGGTTGAGCGGCATCAGCGTGCCATAGGCCTCGACCTTGACCGGATCGAGCAAAGCGGGGTTGGCGCGGCCGGTGCGCAGGCCGGAGAATTCGCGCTTCAGCGTTTCCATCGCGCCGTCCATCCGGCGTTGCAGGTCGGCGAGCAGGGTATCGAGATCGGCGTCCATGGGAGGCTCCTAGCGCTGTTCCACGATGCGGGTGAACTTGCCTTCGCCCCGCATGACGCTGGCGAAGGCGCCGGGCGCGTGGATGTTGAAGACGATGATCGGCAGGTCGTTCTCGCGGGCGATGCTGATCGCGGCCGCATCCATCACCGAAAGATCGCGGGCGAGAACGTCGTGATAGGTGAGTTCGGCATAGCGTTCGGCGCCGGCCACCTTGCGCGGGTCGGCGGAATAGACGCCATCGACCTGGGTGCCCTTGAGCAGCGCGTCGCACTTCATCTCGACGGCGCGCAGCGCCGCGGCGGTGTCGGTGGTGAAGAAAGGGTTGCCGGTGCCGGCGGCGAAGATCACCACGCGGCCCTTTTCCATGTGCCGCTCGGCGCGCCGGCGGATATAGGGCTCGCAGACGGCGGACATCGGGATGGCCGACTGCACGCGCGTCGCCACGCCGCGCTTTTCGAGGGCGGACTGCATGGCGAGCGCGTTCATCACGGTCGCGAGCATGCCCATGTAGTCCGCCTGGGCGCGGTCCATGCCGCCGGCGGCGCCGGAAATGCCGCGGAAGATGTTGCCGCCGCCGATGACGAGGCAGACCTCGACGCGCATGGCGACGACATCGGCGATGTCCTGGGCGATGGCGGCCACGGTATCGGTATCGAGGCCGTAATCGCGCCGTCCCATCAGGGCTTCGCCGGAAACCTTGAGCAAAACGCGCCGGTAGCGCGTGTGGTCAGTCGGGTCTTGCGGGGTCATGAGGGCGTTTCATCCGATTCCGCTGAAAGACGCAAGGCGGGAGACGTTGTGCGCGGCGCCGTCGGCATGGCGGGAGAACAGCTCGAACAGGCGGCGGGCCACCGGGCCGGGCGTGCCATCGCCAACCGCCGCGCCATCGAGCCGGACCATCGGCTTCACGTAGGAGGTGGCGCTGGTCAGAAAGATCTCGCGCGCCGCGCGCAGTTCCGCCTCGGTCAGGCCGCGTTCCTCGAAGCGGATGCCGGCGGCCTCCATCAGCGCAATCACCGCGGCGCGGGTGCAACCGGGCAGGATGTGATGGTCGAGATGGCGGGTGCGCAGCACTCCCTCGGCATCGACAGCCCAGACGGTGGTGGACGAGCCTTCGGTGACATTGCCGTCGCGGTCGATCAGGATCGCCTCGTAGGCGCCGGCCTCGCGCGCCTTCTGCTTGGCCAGGCAGTTGGGCAGCAGGTTCACGGTCTTGATGTCGACCCGGCCCCAGCGGATGTCCGGCACGGTGACGGCGGTGCCGGTCCAGGCGTCGATATCGCGCGGGAAGGCGGCGCCGTGCCGCGCCGTGATGACCAGCGCCGGCGCTGCGTCGCGCGGGAAAGCGTGGTCGCGCCGGGCGACGCCGCGGCTCACCTGCATGTAGACGATCCCCTCGCGGATGCGGTTGCGGCGCACCACCTCGCGCAGCACGGCGAGCAGGGCGGCATCCTCCATCGGTCTCGCGATGGCGAGTTCGCGCAGCGAGCGGGCGAGACGGGCGAGATGCAAATCGGTATCGATGAAGCGGCCGTCATGAACGTGGATCACTTCATAGACGCCGTCGCCGAACTGGTAGCCACGGTCCTCGACATTCACCGCGGCGTCGCGCTGGGGAACGTAGCGGCCATTGACATAGGCAATGCGACTCATGGTTCAGGTGCCTTCATGATGGTGGGGGTGGGCCGGCTCTCGCCAATCCCGAGCAGGGCAATGCCGAACAGCGCCATCAGCACGCCGATGATGATCACCAGCAGCCGTAGCCGATAGGAGACGAGATTGCTCGCCAGACCCGCATCCTTCGCCACAAGCGCGGCGGCGCGGCTGAGCCCGGCGCGGTCGGGGGCGAGGGTTGCCAGCGTCTTGCGCGCGCTCACGCCCAGCAGCGGGCGCGCGGCGGCGAGGGCCGAGGCCATCGACGCGGGGTCGCCGGAGGCGGCGGCGCGGGCGATCGCCTGCTCGGCGAGAACGCCACGCATGGCCGGAATCGGCGCCGCGAAGGTGGCGAACACGCCGATCAGCGTGATCATCAGGAAGGCGGTCAGCATCAAGCCGATCCGCTGGGCCGAAATCCGCATCCGCTCCGCCATCGTCACACTCCTTGCCGGCCCGTGCCGGTTTCCGTTCCATGCGGCCCGGCCGCCGCCGCGTCAATCGGGGCGGATCTGCGCCGCGGCGGTTGACAGGGGGCGCGGCTCTTTCCATAAGCCGCTGCAACATCCTGAACAGCTCGAGAACCGTGTCATGAAAGTCCGCAATTCACTTCGCTCTGCCAAGACCCGCGACAAGAACTGCCGCGTGGTGCGTCGGCATGGCCGGGTCTACGTGATCAACAAGAAGAACCCGCGGATGAAGGCCCGCCAGGGCTGAGCCGCCGCGCCGGTCCGCCGGCGCCACACCGCTCGAGGAACGACGCCCGGACCGCAAGGCTCCGGGTGATTTCGTTCCGTATCCCCGGCGTATGCCTGAGGATACCCTCTTTCCGTTTCGGCCTCGCGGTATTATTTCACGCGCGGGTGATGGGGAGTGAAAAGCCGTGATAGCCTTGCCGCAGCCGAAGACCGATGTGCTCGACCGGCGCGATGCCGTGCATGAGGGGCTGCGCGCCCTGCTGCCCGCCCGGGCGGTGATCACCGATCCATCCCGGCTCAAACCCTATGAAACCGATGGCCTGTCCGCCTACCGACAGATGCCGCTGGCCGTCGTCCTGCCGGAATCGACCGAGCAGGTGGCCGCGGTGCTGCGCTTCTGCCACCAGAACGGGGTGCGGGTCGTCCCGCGCGGGGCCGGAACGTCGCTCGCGGGCGGCGCGCTGCCGCTGGCCGACGCCGTGGTGGTCGGGATGATGCGGATGAACCGCATTCTCGATGTGAACTACGCCGATCGTTACGCGGTCGTGCAGGCCGGGGTGACCAATCTTGGCATCACCAAGGCCGTCGAGGCGGATGGCTTCTTCTATGCCCCCGACCCCTCCAGCCAGCTCGCCTGCATGATCGGCGGCAATATCGGCATGAATTCGGGCGGCGCGCACTGCCTGAAATATGGCGTGACCGCGAACAACGTGCTCGGCATCAAGCTGGTCACCATCGAAGGCGAAATCCTGGAACTCGGCGGCGCGCATCTGGATACCGCGGGCTATGACTGGATGGGCATCGTGATCGGCAGCGAGGGCCAGCTCGGCATCGCCACCGAAATCACCGTGCGCCTGCTGCGCGCCCCGGAAGGCACAAGGGCGATGCTCGCGGCCTTCAAATCGAACGAGATTGCCGGGCGCTGCGTCGATGCGATCATCGGCTCGGGCATCATTCCGGTGGCGCTGGAATTCATGGACCGCCCGGCGATCCACGCCTGCGAGGCCTTCGCCAAGGCCGGCTATCCGCTCGATGCCGAGGCGATGCTGATCATCGAGGTCGAAGGCTCGGTCGAGGAACAGGATTCGCTGCTCGGGCGGATCAAGGAGATCTGCGGCCGGTTCGACCCGATCAGCCTCAAGGTTTCGCAATCGGCCGAGGAATCGGCGGCGATCTGGAAGGGGCGCAAGGGCGCGTTCGGCGCGATCGGACGGATCAGCCCTGACTATCTCTGCATGGACGGCACGATCCCGACCAGCACGCTGCCCGAGGTGCTGCGCCGCATCGGCGAGATGAGCGAGCAATACGGGCTGGGCGTCGCCAACATCTTCCACGCCGGCGATGGAAACCTGCACCCTCTGATCATGTTCGACGCCAACAACCCCGAGAGCATGCACAAGGCCGAGGCCTTCGGCGCCGATATTCTCAAGCTCTGCGTCGAGGTCGGCGGCTGCCTGACCGGCGAGCATGGCGTGGGCGTCGAGAAGCGCGATCTGATGAGCGTGCAGTTCACCGAAACCGAGCTGGACCAGCAGCGCCGGGTCAAGACCGCGTTCGACGCCGGCTGGCTGCTGAACACGGCGAAGGTGTTTCCGCTCAAGCCCGGCACGGACACGGCGCCGGCGCCGATACCGCACGCGGCATGATCGCCCCCTCCGACGAAGCCGGGCTGGTCGCGGCGATCGAGGCGGCGGCGGCGGCCCGCACACCGCTGACCATCGAAGGGCTCGGCTCGAAGGCCGGTTTCGCCCGCCCGGTGCAAACGGCCGAAACCCTGTCCACCCGCAACCTCACCGGGATTCCGCTGCACGCGCCGCAGGAACTCATCGTCTCCGCCCGTGCCGGCACCACCCTGGCAGCACTCGAGGCGAAGCTGGCCGAAGCCGGCCAGCACCTGATCGCCGAGCCGCCGCATTACGCCTTTCTCGGCGCCGAAGCGCAGACGGTCGGCGGCATAATCGCCACCAACCTGTCCGGCCCGCGGCGGATCGCCTGGGGCGCGATGCGCGACCACGTGATGGGCATCCGCGCCGTCACCGGCCGGGCGGAGGTAATCCGCTCGGGCGGGCGCGTGCTGAAAACGTCACCGGACTCGATCTCTGCAAGCTGTTCACCGGCTCCTACGGCACGCTCGGCGTGATGAGCGAGGTCACGCTGAAAGTGCTCCCCGCACCGGAAGCGACCGGCACCGTGCTGCTGGCCGGGCTTGATGCGGCAACCGCCGTCAAGGCGCTGTCGGCGGCGCTCGGCTCGCCCTTCTCGGTGACTGGGGCAGCACACCTGCCACAGGCCGCGGCGGCGGCGCTGGGCCATGCACGCTCGATCACCATCGCACGGATCGAGGATTTCACCGACTCCGTTCACTACCGCATCGGCCGCCTCGCCGGGATCTGGAGCGGGTTCGGCGCGGTCGAGCAGCTCGATACCACGGCGAGCCTCGCCCTGTGGCGCGCGGTGCGCGATGCCGCGCCGCTTGCCCTGCGCGACGGCGATGCGGTCTGGCGCGTGTCCGTGCAACCCTCCGCCGGACCCGCGATTCTCGACATGGCTCGCGGCGCCGGGCTCGACGGATATCTCGACTGGGGCGGCGGCCTGGTGTTCCTGAGCGGGCCGGGAGGCGAGACGGCGCACGCCGCGATTGCCGCCGCGACGCGGCGGGCCGGCGGCGAATGGTGGCTGCTGCGCGCCCCGGACGCGCTGCGCCATCGCCCCGACGCCTTGCCGCCCGAACCCGAGGCGATGGCCGCGATCCGCCGCCGCGTCGCCGCCGCATTCGACCCGGCCGGGATTCTCAACCCCGGGCGGCTTCACGCCGCCTGAGCAGGAGCAGCGGGCGCCCGCGCCCGAGGACGAGGACACATGCAAACCAATTTCACGCCCGATCAGCTGGCCGATCCCGACATCGCGGTGGCCGACCGGATCCTGCGCTCCTGCGTGCATTGCGGCTTCTGCACCGCGACCTGCCCCACCTTCGTGACCGTCGGCGACGAGGATGACAGCCCGCGCGGCCGGATCTACATGATCAAGGACATGCTGGAGACCGGCGCGCCGGCGAGCGAGCCGGTCGCCTTCCATCTCGACCGCTGCCTGTCCTGCCTGTCCTGCATGACGACCTGCCCCTCCGGTGTCGACTACATGCACCTGATCGACCATGCCCGCACGCGCGTCGAGGAAACCTATGAACGCCCGGCCCACGACCGGGCGCTACGCAGCCTGCTCGCCGCGATCATGCCCTATCCCGCCCGCCTCCGCATGGCCCTGCGCGCCGCCTCGCTCGGGCGGCTCGGCCGCGGCCTCGTCCGTGGCGAGGGGATGCTGATGCGCCGGCTGCGCGCGATGCTCGATCTCGCCCCCGCGCAACTGCCGCCGCCGAGTCCGACCGAGCGGCCCGGCATGTTCCCCGCGACCGGCGAGCGGCGCGCCCGCGTCGCCCTGCTGGCGGGCTGCGCGCAGCAGGTGCTCGATCCCGGCATTCACGACGCGACGATCCGCCTGCTCAACCGCATGGGCGTCGAGGTCGTCGTTGCTGCCGGGGCGGGATGCTGCGGCGCTCTCACCCACCATCTCGGCCGGCATGACGAGGCGCTGGGATTTGCCCGCGCCAATGTCGCCGCCTGGACGCGGGAAATCGGCGCCGGCGGGCTGGATGCGGTGGTGACCGACACTTCCGGCTGCGGCACCGTGCTGAAGGATTACGGCTTCCTGCTCCGCGACACCCCGGAAGCGAAGGACGCCGCGCGGATTTCCGAACTCACGGTCGATATCACGGAACTGCTGCTCCGGCTCGATTACCAGCCGAGCCGGACACCGAAAACACCGCTCACCGTGGCCTATCACGCGGCCTGCTCGCTGCAGCACGGCCAGCGCGTGACCGACGCGCCGAAGACCCTGCTGCGGCGCGCCGGATTCAGCGTTGCCGAGCCAAAGGACCCGCATCTGTGCTGCGGTTCCGCCGGCACCTACAACATCCTTCAGCCGGAAATGGCCGGGCAGTTGCGCGCCCGCAAGCTCGGCACGCTGCACGCGCTGAAGCCGGACCTGATCGCCGCCGGCAATATCGGCTGCCTTACCCAGCTTGCCGGCGATGGACTGCCGACGATCCACACCGTGGAACTTCTCGACTGGATGGCCGGCGGGCCTCGCCCGGCGCGGCTGCCGCAAGGCGCCGGCGGCTGACACCAGCCCGGGCTCGCCGCGTTCATCATGTATTAGGGTCCAGCATGGCATATGCCGGACATGCGCGCTTCGGCTGAGTCTTCGGAGGAGAGGAGAGTGCCGGCGGCGTCCGCCTATGCCGGCATGGCGCTGGCGGCGGCCGCGCTCACCGTTCTCGCCTCCGCCGCGACCATCCCCGCCGTCCTGCACGGAACGCTGATCGACCCTGACAGCTACATGCGGCTGGTGCGGCTCCGCCAGGGGCTGCAGGCCGGTCATCTGCTCAATGTCGTCCGGCGCGACGATTCAGGGCAATTGCTGCTGGTCGAATGGTCGCGCCTGTTCGACGCCTGGATCGTGGCACTCGCCGCGCCACTGGCCCCGCTGATCGGCTGGCACCGCGCGTTGTTCGCGGCAGGCGTCGCCACCGGCCCGCTCTCGGCGGGCCTGCTGGCCGCCGCCCTCGGATTCGCCGCCGCGCCGCTGAGCGGGGGGCGCTGGCTCTGGGCGCCGGCGATCATCGCGCCGCTTTTGCCCGGCATTCGCAGTTTCAACGGCTTCGGCGTGGTGCATTACCATATCGCGCAGGTGGCTCTCGCCGCGCTTGCCCTCGGCTGCACGCTGCGGGCCGGCCTTGGCGCCCGCCGGATGGCCTGGGCCGCAGGGTTGAGCGGCGGTCTTGCCATCTGGCTGATGCCGGAGACGATGCCCTTCGTCATGCTGGGCTATGGCGCGCTGGGCTATGCGTGGCTGTTCCGCCCGCTCGGCGCCACTTTCGCCCGTCTCGGCGCCGGTTTCGCGGCGACCTTGTGGTTCGCGCTCTGGATCGACCCGCCACATGGCGGATGGCTGTCGCCGGAAATCGACCGGCTGTCGATCGTCTATGCCATGCTCGGGCTTGCCGTCATGGTCACGGGCGCCTGCCTTGCCGGGCTCGACCGCGAGGCGCGCGGCAAATGGCGGCTGGGCCTTGGCGTTCTCGCCGCGGGCGCCGCTTTCGCAGCGTGGCTCGCAACCTACCCGACCGTGGCCCTCGGCCCCTATGCGCTGATCCCCATGCGGGAAATGCACGCCTTCTTCGGCGGCATCATCGAAGACCAGCCGGCCACGACGCTGTCGCTGGCAGCAAGCCGCCTCGGGCCGGGATTGCTCGCATTCGCCTATGCCCTGCACCGCGCCTGGCGCTGCCGCCGCGCGCCGGACATTGCGGGGCTCTGGCTGATCTTCATGGCCGGCCTCGCCCTGGCACTCGGCCTCACTGCGCGCATGATGATTTTCCAGCAATATCCTGCCGCCTTTGCCGCGGCGCTGGCGCCCCTCGCGCTGGAGGAGATTTCGCGGCGTTTCGCCGCCCGTCCCAGCCGCGCAGCCCTGCTGCGGGTGGGGCTGGTCTGGGCCCCGGTTGTCCTGGTCTATGTGCCGGGCATGGCCGCTGCGGCGCTCGTGCCGGGAACGCCGAAGCCCGCCGCCCGCTGCTCGCTCCGGTCGGCCACAAACCTGCTGGCGCCAACGGCCGGCCGGGTCGTGCTGACCGATCCGGGTCTTGTGCCTGAACTGCTATACCGCACCAGCGCCATCGGCGTAGGATCGCTCTATCATCATGGGCTCCGCGCCTTCATGCGCGATCGCGCCGCATGGCGGACGCCGGCAGGGTCCACCGAACCGCCAGCGGTGCGGGCGACCCGGGCGGAATTCGTTCTCTTCTGCGCCGCGAAAGGCGATGATTCAGCCCTTGTGCAGGGCGCTCCGCGCGGTGCGCTGTGGCGCGGCCTGGCCGCAAACGCCCCTCCGCCATGGCTCATACGGATGGGGCAGGCAGGTGGTTACCAGCTTTACCGGGTTCGACGACGCGCCGCCCCATGATGGCTGGAAAACTGGTTCATCGCCTCTGAAAGTCACGAATGACTTTCAGAGGCGGATGCTTTGGCGCCGTCCGATCCGGATGGATCGGAACGTGCTCTAATCGACTTCCTGAGGTGGTGCGGATTCTTCCTGATCGCCATCCGGCTTCGGCAGGGCCGGCTTCGGCGCCTCCGCAATGTCAAAGGCGAGTTCGCCGTCGCGGACCGTCACCTTCACCGCGCCGCCGGTGGCGAGACGGCCAAACAGCAGCTCTTCGGCCAGCGGCTTCTTGATTTCCTCCTGGATCACGCGGGCCAGAGGCCGCGCGCCATACAGCGGGTCATAGCCGCGTTCGGCAAGGAACTCCTTCGCCGCCGAGGAAAGCTCGATGGTGACGTTGCGATCGGCGAGCTGGGCCTCCAGCTGCATCACGAACTTCTCGACGACACGGGCGACGATTTCCGGCGTCAGCCCCGAGAACGGGATGATGGCATCGAGGCGGTTGCGGAATTCGGGGGTGAAGAGCCGCTTGATCGCCTCCTCATCCTCGCCGATGCGAACCTCCCGGCCGAAGCCGATCGCGGTCTTCGCCATGTCGGCCGCACCCGCATTGGTTGTCATGATCAGGATGACGTTGCGGAAATCCACCGTCTTGCCATTGTGATCGGTCAGTTTGCCGTGGTCCATGACCTGCAACAGGATGTTGAACAGGTCCGGATGCGCCTTCTCGATCTCGTCGAGCAGCAGGACGCAGTGCGGGTGCTGGTCGATCGCGTCGGTCAGCAGGCCGCCCTGATCGAACCCGACATAGCCCGGCGGCGCGCCGATCAGGCGGGAAATCGAGTGGCGCTCCATGTATTCGGACATGTCGAACCTGGTCAGGTCGATGCCGAGCGTGGAGGCGAGCTGCCGGGCGACTTCCGTCTTGCCGACGCCGGTGGGGCCGGAGAAGAGGTAGCAACCGATCGGCTTCTCGGCGTCGCGCAGGCCGGCGCGCGCCAGCTTGATCGCGGCCGAAAGCGCCTCGATCGCCGAATCCTGCCCGAACACCATCGATTTCAGGTCGCGTTCCAGCGTGCGCAGCGTTTCCTTGTCATCGGCGGAAACCGATTTGGGCGGAATCCGCGCGATCTTCGCGACGATTTCCTCGATATCCCGCAGCGTCACCGTCTTGCGCCGCTTGTTCTCGGGCAGCAGCATGCGGGAAGCCCCGACCTCGTCGATCACGTCGATCGCCTTGTCCGGCAGCTTGCGGTCATGGATGTATTTCGCCGACAGCTCCACGGACGCGCGGATCGCCTCTTCGGTGTAGCGAACCTTGTGGTGCTTTTCGTAGGTCGATTTTAGGCCGCGCAGGATCTTCACCGCATCGTCGATCGTCGGCTCGTTGACGTCGATCTTCTGGAACCGGCGGACCAACGCCCGATCCTTCTCGAAATAGGAGCGGAATTCCTTGTAGGTGGTCGAGCCGATGCAGCGCAGCGCCCCCGAGGACAGCGCCGGTTTGAGCAGGTTGGAGGCGTCCATCGCGCCGCCGGAAGTTGCGCCCGCGCCGATCACGGTATGGATCTCGTCGATGAACAGCACCGCGCCGGGCGTGTTTTCAAGCTCGGTAACGACAGCCTTGAGCCGCTCCTCGAAATCGCCGCGATAGCGTGTGCCGGCCAGCAGCGCTCCCATGTCGAGCGCGAAGATCGTCGCCTTGGCCAATACTTCGGGGACCTCGCCATCGACGATGCGCTTGGCCAGCCCCTCGGCAATGGCGGTCTTGCCGACGCCGGGGTCGCCCACGAAGAGCGGATTGTTCTTCGAGCGGCGGCAAAGGATCTGGATGGTCCGCTCAATCTCGGTATCGCGGCCGATCAGCGGGTCGATCTTGCCAGCCTGCGCCTTTTTATTGAGGTTGACGCAGTAATTCGACAGCGCATCCTGCCCGCGCTTGGGTTTCTGCTCAGGCTCGGCCTCGCTGGACTCCGCACTGCCCGAGGGCGTCCGCGGGACGGAGCGCCCCGGCGACTTCGCGATGCCGTGGCTGATGAAATTGACCGCGTCCAGCCGCGTCATGTCCTGCGCCTGCAGGAAATACACCGCATGGCTCTCGCGCTCCGAGAACAGCGCGACCAGGACATTGGCGCCCGTGACCTCGTCCCGCCCGGAAGACTGCACATGGATCGCGGCACGCTGGACCACGCGCTGGAACCCGGCGGTCGGCTTCGGATCGCCCCCCCGGTCGGTGGCGAGGCCGGCCAGCTCCTTGTCGAGGAACTCGGTCGTCTCGCGGCGCAGCCTCTCGATATCGACACCGCAGGCGCGCAGCACGGTGAGTGCATCGGCATCGTCGATCAGGCCGAGCAGAAGATGCTCCAGCGTGGCGTATTCGTGCCGGCGTTCCGCGGCGAAGCCAAGGGCCCGATGCAGCGTCTGTTCAAGGTTGCGAGACAGCATATCCGAAACTCTCCAAGTCGGACTTCCGTCGGGCCGCCCTTGCCGCCCTGGTCAAGCCCGATGCGGCCGAAACCGCGTTTACATCGCCGGACCAGAGGTTCTGGCCCTCCGCCCGGCCTGTCGCACTACTGACATGATAGACCGAAAAACTTTCGCAATGGTGACTGCGGACAACACGCCCATGCCACAGCCGCGACCCGGAATGGCGGCATCAAGCGCGCTATTCCTTCTCGATGGTGCATTGGAGGGGATGCTGGCTCTGGCGGGCGAGATCCATCACCTGCGTCACCTTGGTTTCAGCCACCTCGTAGGTGAACACGCCGCAGACCCCGACGCCGCGCCGATGCACATGCAGCATGATCCGCTCGGCCTCCTGGCGGCTCTTGCCGAAGAACCGCTCCAGAACGTGCACCACGAATTCCATCGGCGTGTAATCGTCATTGAGCATCAACACCTTGTAGAGCGACGGCTTGCGCGTTTTCGCGCGCGTCCTGGTCGCCACCCCGGTGCCCAGCCCGTTTCCAGTGCCTCTGCGATCCGCGCCTGACATGAACGTATTCTCGAACCTCACACGCTTATCCTATCCACACGTCCCGGCGCTGGGAAAGAGAAAATTTTCGGCCCGACGCCGATTCTGCCGGCCCGCCCTCAGAACCGGACGGATGCGGCCAGCGAACCATATTCATGAATGCCGCCGGTCTGACCATGAAAGCGCTCGGTCTGGAACACCTGTGTATAGGTCAGGCGAACACCGCGCCAGATCACCGCCGCCCCAGCCTCGAAGGAGCCGACGACACGGTTCGGCCGCACCGAACGGCTGGGCTGATAGAGCGCGCCTTGGAGGTATTCGTCATGCGCGACCAGCTTGGCCCCGGCACCGGCAAAGACATACCATGCGAAATGCCGGGCGCTGTAGGCGTCGCCGCCGGACGGCCCCGGGCTGAGCAGGGGCGCCCCGAAATCGGCGTCCAGCCCCTCGCCAATGCGGAAGACCACCCCCGGCTCCGCATAGATTTCGGTCGTGCCGGCCATGGCGGACAGCTGCGGCAGGGCGTCCGCCTGCAGCCCGGCGCCCGATCCGGCCAGCTTCAACCGCCAGATGCGGCTGGCGAACACGTCGAAGGCGGGCTCGCTCGGCAACTGGTAGGCCCAGCCATGGGTCCGTCCCTGGCCGATGATCGCATGGGTGGTATTCTGCACGATCTCGGCCCCGGCATCGCGGCCGAACACGCCGGTGTCGAAACCCATGATCGTCCGGCTGCCGGCGGTGTCCTGAATCAGGCTGAAGCTCGCCAGCAACGAACCCGCATAAGGCTCGTCGTTTGCCGGCGGATTGATGAGCGTTGTCGCCGCCGGGGTGAAGATTTTCTGGGTCAGGCTGATGCTGATCCGCTGCCGGCCCTGGCCGAGCACCGCATGGCCGAACGCGGCGACCGCGCCGGGAACCTCCCCCGCATTCGAGGTCCAGCCGAGATGCACGCCGTTCACATAATAGCGATCGGTCAGGGCCTGCGTGCTGATCGAGGCGTTTTCGTCCTGAATCGTCCAGATGCCGCCCGGAAACGAACCGTCCGCACGGGATGTTGCCGGGATCAGGACGGACAGCGAGGCGGACATGGCAAGAACGGCCAGGGTTCGGTTCATCAGCTTGATCCTGCGTGGAATGCGGGCCGCGGAAGCGGTCCGGCGTTGAAGGCCTGAGCTCAAATCGTCTCAGGCGGGGCGATTGCAAGTCAAGTGCAGGAAATGGGATACAGCCGGCCGGGCAATGCCAGCGGAGACTGCATGGGACATATGACGACGGTTTCAGAGCAAAAGCATCCCGCGGCAACCATGTAAGCGAATAATGCTTTCATCATTCTCAAATATTATACGACGCGATTTACGAAGCTGGGCGAGGCTGTGCTGCCTGTCGGCCGCAGCACTCGCGTGCCTTGCCGGCATTGCCGCCGCAGCACCCGCAACGCAGGCCGTCTCACCCATCGGTGACTGGCTGACGGGCGAAGGCGGCGCCGTTGTCAGGATCGCCCGCTGCCCCGGCGTGAATCATGGCAACCACGCGCTGTGCGGGCATATCGTCGGCATTCTGCTCGATCGCGGCAGCCCGATGCCGACCGACTGGCAGGGCCGCAGCCAATGCGGCTTCGAACTGATCCGCCCCTCGGCGCCGCGCCCCGGCGGCAAGGTCTGGCACGGGCGCATCATCAACCCGCACAACGGCGCGCGCTATCATGCGGAATTCCATGTCGACCGCACCGGATCGCTGGCGCTGCGCGGCTATGTCGGCCTGCCGATCTTTGGCGAAACGCGGCACTGGCTGCCCTTCCACGGCGCAGTGCCGGCATCCTGCCGGCTCGACCAGGCGGCGATCGCCTCGGTCGGGCGCAAAGGGCACGCCGGGGCGCAATAGGGCACTTTCCGATCCATCCTGATCGGATGTGGCGCTCCATGAGATTGATCGGTCACGGCGGAGCGATGCGGGTTTCCGTCTCCAGCCCGACGAGCGAGCCTAGCCGGGCGAGCCGCCGCTCGATCGGATCGCCGGCAAACACCCCGCTCTTGGCGTCGAGAAACAGCACCAGCCGGTCGCGGTCGCGCACCAGGCGGGTGGCGGCGAGCAGGGCCGGAGTGCCGGCCGACAGCGTATAGGCGAGGCGCAGCGCCGCCCCCAGGGTTTCGGCGCGGCGGGCCGTTGCCATGTCGAGCAGGGCGCGCGAGGGCGCGAGGAACGCGCTTTCCACCGGCGCCTCGTAGCGCAGGGCAAGGGTGAGGGCGAGAAAGGCGCGGGCATGATGATCGAGCCCGACGCCGGTCTGCCGCAGGACGCGCAGGAAGGCCTGCTCGGCGCGGTATTCGGGATGCTCGTGATTGCCGATATCGGAGAACCAGCACGCCGCCTCGCGCAGCCGGCGGTGCGAGGCGGGCTCATCAGGGAACAGCGCGGCGGTCCAGGCGATCAGCGCCCCCGGCAGCGCCGGGTCGCGCAGCAACCCCACCGTCAGGTCGCGGCCGGCGGCGATCAGCGGGTCCTGCTGGCGCATCGACTCCGGCAATTGCCGCAGAAACCAGCCCTCGCGCAGGCCATTGGCGCTGAACACGACGCGGCCAGCCCCGGTCGCCCGCAGCAGGCGGCGCAGGATGAGCGCGGCATAGGGCAGATCCTCGATCCGCTTGCGCGCCACTCCCGGCATCCGCTCGATGAGCTTGCGGCTCGCATCGCCGATCACGGCGGAGAGGTCACGCGCCTCGTCCCGCCCGACCGTGTAATGATGGACCATCGCCAGTGGATAACCGGTCTGGGCGATATGGATGCGCGCCAGCGCCCGAAACGCGCCGCCTGACACATACAGATCGCCCCCTTCGCCCTCGCCGAGAAACGGAACGCTGGCCAGTTCATCCGCGACGATCGCCCGCGCCCGGGTCCGGTCCTCGAGCGCGCGCTCGGCAAGGCGGATCACCCCGACCGGCACCGTCGCGGCCGGGCCGATCCGCCCCTCGGACAGACGGACGAGTTCGAGCGAGCCGCCGCCCAGATCGGCCAGAATGCCATCCGCGCCCGGAATGCCGCACAGAACCCCTCGGCGGAGAGCCGCGCCTCCTCCTCGCCGCTCAGCACGATGACCCTGAGGCCCGGAATTTCAGCCTCGAGACGGGCAACGAACGCCGCGCCATTGGCCGCATCGCGCACGGCGGAGGTGGCCAGCGCCTCGAACGGCGCCGCACCCATGGCGCGGGCAATGGCGCCGTAGCGGCGCATCACCGTCACCGTCTCGTCCATCGCCGCGTCGTCGAGCCGGCCGGTGCGGATCAGGCCGCGGGCCAGGCGCGGCACCGCCTTCTCGTTGAAAATCTGCATCGGGTTGCGGGATTCGCCCTGAAAAACGACGAGGCGGACCGAATTCGACCCGAGATCGACCACGGCGCGGCGGCGCGAACTGTCCGGTGCCGTCTCGTGAGACATGCGCGTCATGAGGCCTGCGTAGCGCAGCACGGGCGCGGGCGGTAGAGGGGGATCGGCCCGCCGCGCAGCCCGCCGCAAAGTGCAACCCTGCCGCGCCCGAGGGGTTTCATGCGCCGATATCGCCCCCCGGCGTTTGACTTGGCGGCCCGCCTTCGCACAATAGCGTGGTTGCGAGAGAAAGTGACCACGACATGATCCCTGCCCTCATGCCGAATTACAACCGGATCGACGTGTCGTTCAGCCATGGCGACGGCGCCTGGCTGATTGCCGATGACGGCCGACGATTCCTCGATTTCGGCGCCGGCATCGCGACGTCGTCGCTCGGCCACGGCCATCCCGGCCTGACCAGGGCGATCGCCGAACAGGCGGCGAAGGTGATCCACGTCTCGAATCTCTATCGGGTGCCGCAGGCGGAGCGGCTCGCCGCCCGCCTCGTCGCGGCGAGCTTCGCCGACAGCGTGTTCTTCTGCAATTCCGGCGCCGAGGCCAACGAGGCGCTGGTGAAAGCCTTCCGCAAGACCATGGCGCGCGAGGGCAAACCCGAGCGCTATCGCGTCATCTGTGCGCAGGGCGCGTTCCACGGCCGCACGCTGGCGATGATCAGCGCGACCGGCAACGCCAAGTATCTCGAAGGGTTCGGCCCCGCGGTCGACGGGTTCGACCATGTGCCGTTCAACAATCTCAACGCGCTGCGCGACGCCATAACGCCCGAGACCGCCGGCATCCTGGTCGAACCGATCCAGGGCGAAGGCGGCATCCGCCCGGCCACGGCGGACTATCTGCGCGGCCTGCGGGAGGCGGCCGACGAGTTCGGCCTGCTGCTCGGCTTCGACGAGGTGCAGTGCGGCATGGGCCGCACCGGAAAGCTCTTCGCCCATGAATGGGCCGGAATCGCGCCCGATGCGGTCAGCACCGCGAAGGGCATCGCCGGCGGGTTTCCACTGGGCGCGCTGCTCGCGGGCGAACGCGTCGCCGCGAGCCTGGTGCCGGGCAGCCATGGCACGACCTATGGCGGCAGCCCGCTCGCCTGCGCCGCCGGCAATGCCGTGCTCGACGAAATTCTGGCGCCCGGCTTCCTCGACGCGGTGGCGCGGGCCGGAGCACGGCTGCGCGCCGGGCTCGATGCACTCGCGGCGCGTCATCCGCGGGTATTTTCCGGCGTGCGCGGCCAGGGGCTGATGCAGGGTCTGGTGTGCGCCGTGCCGAATGGCGAGGTGCAGAGCGCCTGCCTCGCCGAGGGTCTGCTGGTGGTCGCCGCCGGCGACAACGTGGTGCGCCTGGTGCCGCCGCTGATCGTGCGGGATGCCGAGATCGACGAGGCCCTCGCCCGGCTCGACGCAGCCTCCCGGCGCTGCGCGCCCTCCGGCGCGCAGGACGCCGCGCAATGAGCGCCGCGATCGAGACCGGACGGTCCGCGCCGGCGCCGCGCCATTTCCTCGACCTGTCGCTCATCGACGCGCCGACGCTGCGCCACATGCTCGACACCGCCGCGCGGTTCAAGCGCGCCGGCCGCGCCCTCGGCCAGCCGCTCGCCGGGCGGGCGCTGGCGCTGATCTTCGAGAAGCCCTCCACCCGCACCCGCGTCAGCTTCGAGATCGGCATGCGCCGGCTCGGCGGCGAGGTCATAATGCTGTCATCGCGGGAAATGCAGATCGGCCGGGGCGAGACGGTGGCGGATACCGCCCGCGTGCTCTCGCGCTATGTCGACGGCATCATGCTGCGGACCGACCGCGAGGAAAAGCTGCGCGAACTCGCAGCACACGCCAGCGTGCCGGTGATCAACGGGCTGACCGAGCGCTCGCACCCCTGTCAGGTGATGGCGGACGTGATGACCTTCGAGGAAAAGCGCGGCGCGATCGCCGGCCAGCGCATCGCGTGGATCGGCGATGGCAACAACATGGCCAAGAGCTGGATCGAGGCTTCGGCGCGATTCGGCTTCCAGCTCCGCCTCGCCTGCCCGGAGGAACTGCCGCCGGACGCGGAAGCCCTGGCCTGGGCGCGCGCGCAGGGCGCCGACATCCTGCTCACCGCCAGCCCGGCCGAAGCGGCCGAGGGCGCGCGCTGCGTGACCACCGATACCTGGGTGAGCATGAGCGACGAGGATGCGGAGAGCCGGCACGCCATCCTCGCCCCCTATCGCGTGGACGAGGCGCTGATGGCCCGCGCCGCGGCAGATGCGATCTTCATGCATTGCCTTCCCGCCCACCGCGGCGAAGAGGTCAGCGCCGGGGTGATCGACGGCCCGCAATCGGTGGTGTTCGACGAGGCGGAGAACCGGCTCTTCGCCCAGCAGGGGATTCTCGCCTGGGCGTTCGGCGCGGCCTGACCAAAGCTCAGGCCGGGTAAACTCAAGCCGGGTAAGCTCAAGCCGGGCGGGGCAGCCGCGCCGCCCGCCAGCGCGGGTAGAACACACTGATCGCGAGCCCGGCGATGACCAGCCCGGCGGCGGCCAGTTTCCATCCCGGCATCGGCTCGCCAAGCCAGACGACGGACGCCGCCATGCCGAAGACGGCACAGCAGCGCCATCGGGCTGACCGTGGCGGAGGGATAGCGCGCCAGCAGAAACGCCCAGCTGCCATAGCCGAACCAGCTATTGCCGACCGACTGCCAGATCACCGCGACCCATCCGGCGGGCGTGGCGTGGGTTATCGCGTGCAGCAGCACGGCCGGCCCCTGGCGCAGCAGCGCGACCAGAAGCAGCGGCGGCGCGGCGAACAGGCTCGACCAGACCACATAGGCCAGGGCGTTGCGAGCGCCGCTCTCGCGGGCGACGATATTGCCCACGGCCCATGAGGAGGCGGCGAGCAGGACGAGCAGCAGGCCGAACAGGGTCGTGGTACCGCCATGCAGGTGCAGCATGATGACGCCGATGCCCGCCACGGCGAGGAGGCAGGCAACAACCTGGAATCCCCGCAGCCGTTCGCCGACCCGCGCCATCGAGAGGAAAATCGTGAAAAAGACCTGGGTCTGGATCATCAGCGAGGCCAGGCCGGGGGAAATCCGCCCATCCATCGCAAAGAACAGCAGGCCGAATTGTCCGGCGCCGATCAGCAGCCCGTAGGCCGCGAGGTTGGGCCACTTCACCCGCGGCCGGGGCAGAAAGAACACGCCCGGCACGGCCGCCAGGGCGAAGCGAAGCCCGGCGAGAAGAAAGGCGGGAACTGATCCAGCGCAAGGCGGATCACGACGAAATTCGTTCCCCACACCGCAACGACGGCGAGGGCCAGCAGCGCATGGCGCGGACTCAGAACTGGCGATTCACTCACGACCGAACCTGTCAGACAGATGACGGCACGGGCGGACGCGCCAGGGGAAGCCGGCCGCCTCGGCGGGTCGTCAGCTCCAGACGGTGAACGCGGCGATCAGCAGAACCGTGACGACCACGCAGATCGTGGTGACGGTGATGAACCGCGAGAAACTGTTCCAGCCCGTCTGGCTGGACTCCTCAAGCTGCTCCAGACTGATTCGCAGCTTGTTCGGGTGTTCCGTGTCAGCCATCATTCCTGCCTTGAACCTTTCTTGCCGTCGCCACCTTGCGTGACCATTCGAAGTCCTGTCCGGTCACACGGAACGTGACGCGCCCTTGACGACGCTACACATCCTTGTGACCTTGGAAGTTGCTATAACGTCCCGACATCAAACGCAAGGGTTGAAAAGCCTGGCCGCCGGGTCGGCCGGAACCGCCGTACCGCGGATGAGATCGCGCAGCGCCATCGGATAGAGAACATGTTCCTGGGCAAGCACCCGGGCGGCCAGCGCGGCCTCGGTGTCACCGGGCAGCACGGGCACGGCCGCCTGCGCGAGGATCGGCCCCTCGTCCATCGTCTCGGTCACCAGATGCACCGTGCAGCCATGCAGCCGCACACCGGCTTCCAGCGCCCGGGCATGGGTATCGAGCCCGGGAAAGGCGGGCAGCAGCGAGGGATGGATGTTCAGCATCCGCCCGCCCAGCGCCCGACGAGAAACGGCGTCAACAGCCGCATGTAGCCGGCAAGGCAGACCAGCTCGCATCCGGCCTCGCGGAGCGCGGCATCGATCGCCGCCTCGTGCGCCGCACGATCGGCACCGAACTCCCGCCCGGGAATCGCGGTGGCCGGAATGCCGGCGCGCCGTGCGGCCGCGAGCCCGGGCGCCGCCGCCCGGTTCGACAGCACGATGGCGATTTCGGCGGGATAATCCGCCGCGGCCGCCGCACCGATCAGCGCCTCCATGTTCGAGCCACGGCCCGAGATCAGGATGCCGACGCGGCGCTTCATGCGAACAGCGTGTCCGCCGGCCCGATCGTGACCGCCGGCGCGCCGTCACCGGCCGTGATCCGGCCAAGATGGTGCGCGACGACCCCCGCGCCGGCGAGCAGGTCGAGCGCCGCCGCCTCATCCGCCGGGCGGACCACCAGCACCATGCCGATGCCGCAATTGAACACCCGCAGCATTTCCTCCGGCGCCACATTGCCGGTCCGCGCCAGCCAGGCGAACACCGGCGGCACCGGCCACGCCCTGTCGATCATGGCCGCGGTGCCCTCGGGCAGCACCCGCGGCAGATTGCCCTGCAGACCGCCGCCGGTGATGTGGGCGGCGGCGCGCAACAGCCCCGCCCGCGCCAGCGCCAGCACCGGCCGGACATAAAGCGCCGTCGGCGCCATCAGCGCCGCGCCGAGCGTCTGTTCCGGCGCGAAGGGGGCGGGCATGTCGAGCCCGATCCCGCCAGCGTCGATGATCCGGCGGACCAGCGAAAACCCGTTCGAGTGCACGCCGGTGCTGGGCAGGCCGAGCAGGATGTCGCCGGGCGACACCCCCTCGGGCAGCAGGCGCCCGCGCTCCGCCGCGCCGACCGCGAAGCCGGCCAGGTCATAATCCCCCGCGCCATACATGCCGGGCATTTCCGCCGTCTCGCCCCGGTCAGCGCGCAGCCGACCTGCCGGCAGCCCTCGGCGATGCCGGCGATGACGCGCGCCGCAATCGCGGGGTCGAGCCGCCCGGTCGCGAAATAATCGAGAAAGAACAGCGGCTCCGCCCCTGCACCACAAGGTCGTTGACGCACATCGCCACGAGGTCGATGCCGACGGTGTCGTGAATGCCGGTATCGATCGCCAGCCGGAGCTTGGTCCCCACCCCGTCGGTCGTCGCGACCAGGATCGGGTCGGCGAACCCCGCCGCGCGCGGATCGAACAAGGCGCCGAACCCGCCGATGCCGCCGAGCACGCCCGCCCGCGCGGTGGCCTTCGCCAGCGGCTTGATCGCCTCGACCAGGGCATCGCCGGCCTCGATGTCCACCCCGGCGGCGCGATAGGTTTCGCCGTTCGACCCGTCCTTGCTGGTCATGCCCGCCTCCGATGCGCTAATCTCGGTTCATGAAAGCTTCGGCCACACTGCTCAGCGGCACCCGCCCGCCCGCCGGGACATTCCCGGCCATCGCGTTGGCGCGGTTATCACCACAGCGCGCGCCTCAAGGCAACACAGCCGGCCGCCATCGCTCATGACCGGCGAACCCCAGGCCGGCTTCCGCTGGCAGCGCTTCGGCTGGATCGTGGCGGGGATCGTCCTCGTCGTCCTGTTCCTGCGGCTGTTCTCGGCGATCCTGCTGCCCTTCGTGGCCGCCGCCGGCATTGCCTATTTCCTCGATCCGGCGGTCTCCGCCCTGAACCGGCTCGGCCTGCCGCGCTCGCTCGGCGCGATCATCATGCTGCTGGCGATGATTGCCGGCGTCGGCCTCTGCGCGCTGCTGCTCTATCCGCTGATTTCCGCCCAGATCAGCCTGCTCGCCCAGCAGCTGCCCGGCATGATCGCGGGGCTCCAGCAATTCACCACCCACCAGATCAGCCTGATCCAGGCTCGCTTCGGCTCCGGCTTCGTCTCGAACAAGCTGCAATCGCTGGTCAGCAACGAGGCCGGCGCGATCGTGAATTTCGCGGGCTCGGCGGCGCGGCAGGTGCTCGGCACCGGCTTCGCGCTGTTCAACATTCTCACGCTCCTGGTGATCACGCCGATCGTCGCCTTCTATTTCCTGCGCGACTGGCCGCTGGTGATGGGGCGGCTCGATTCCTGGCTGCCCCGCTCGTATGAAAGCGTCATCCGCAACCTCGCGCGCGAGATCAGCCGGATCCTGAATGCCTGGCTGCGCGGCCAGGCGATATGCTGCCTGTTTCTCGGCGTGTTCTACGCGCTCACCCTGACGATCGCCGGCCTCAATCTCGGCCTCGTGGTCGGCCTGACCGCCGGACTGCTCTCCTTCATTCCCTATGTCGGCACGATCGTCGGCGCGGTCTCCTCCATCGTGCTCGCGCTCGGCCAGTTCAGCGGGCTCGACCACGTGCTGATCGTCGGCGGCATCTTCGTCGTCGGCCAGTTGCTCAACGACTATGTGGTGGCCCCGCGCTTCCTCGGCGACCGGCTCGGCCTGTCCTCGGTGTGGGTGATCTTCGCCCTGTTCGCCGGCGCCGAAACCTTCGGCTTCCTGGGCGTTCTGCTCGCCGTCCCCGTCACCGCAACCCTTGGCGTGCTCGCGCGGTTCTGGCTGCGCCACTACCTGCAGAGCCCGCTCTATCTCGATCCGCCCCGGCACGGTGCGTAACGAGGGGTACGAGCCGCGGCAGATGGCGCTGCCGTTCGACGAACCGGAGCGCTTCGCCGCGGCCGATTTCGTTGACGCGCCATCGAACGCGCGGGCGCGCGCCGCCCTCGCCGCGCCGGAGAACTGGGTGAACCGCCGTCTTGTCATCTGGGGCGAGGCGGGCGGCGGCAAATCCCACCTCGTCTGGCTCTGGGCCGCCCGCACCGGCGCGATCCGGCTCGACGCCGCGCGCCTGCGCGCGCCCGCCAGCCCAGGGGAAGCGCCGCTGGTGATCGAGGATATCGACGCCGCGGCGGCGCCGCTCGCCCTGTTCGCGACACTCGAACGCGCCACCCAGGCCGCCGTGCCGGTGCTGATGACCTGCCGCACGCCGCCCGCGCGCCTGCCGATCGAGCCACCGGATCTTGCAAGCCGTTTGCGCGCCAGCCTGACCATCCGCATCGAGCCGGCCGAACCGGCCCTGCTCGATGCGCTGTTGCACCGCCTCGCCGCGGCACGGCAGATGAACCTGTCGCCCGCGCTGCACCAGTTCCTGCTGAACCACCTGCCGCGGCGTCCCGCCGTGCTGCGCGAGGCCATCGCCCGGCTCGACCGCTATGCTCTTGCTCTCGGCACGGCCCCGTCGCGCCGGCTCGCCGAACGGCTGGTCGACGAACTCGCCGACCCGGACGAAGGCGCGGCGCAGACCGACCCCGCCGCCCGCATGCCCGACCCGCCGGCCGCCGCCATCACATCTTTGCTTTAGCTGTCAGGGCTTTCATGGCAATGTGCCGGCATGGACGAGGAAACCCTGCCCGAGATCGCCGTTGAGCCGACCCTGGCCGATGGAACGTCGCGCTTCATCAACCGCGAACTGTCATGGCTGGCCTTCAACGCCCGGGTCGTCGCCGCCGCCGACAACCCGCGCTACCCGTTGCTCGAACGCTTGCGCTTCGTCTCGATCAGCGCCTCCAATCTCGACGAATTCTACTCCGTCCGCGTCGCCGGGCTGATCGGCCAGGCCCGCGCCGGAGTCGCCCTGCGGTCATCGGACGGGCTGACGCCCACCCAACAGCTCGCCGAAATCAACCGCTGCGCCAGGACCCTGATGGAAACCCAGCAGCGCGTTCTTGGCAGCGTTCTCGCCGAGCTTGCCGGCGCCGGCCTGACCGTGATCGCCCCGCACGAGCTGAACGAGGCCGACCGCGCCTTTCTCGACCAGCATTTCATGGAGCGGGTCTTCCCCGTCCTCACCCCGCTCGCGATCGACCCCGCGCACCCGTTCCCCTTCGTGCAGAACATGGGACTCGTGCTTGCGCTCAAGCTGATCCGCCAGGACGATTCAGGCGTGATGCGCGCACTCATCCCGCTGCCCGCGCAGATCCGGCGCTTCATCCGCCTGCCCGACCCTCGCCGGCCACGATCCGCTTCATCAAGCTCGAGGATCTGGTGATCCTCTTTCTCGACCGCCTGTTTCACGGCTTCCGCCTCGCCGGCTCCGGCCTGTTCCGCGTCTGCCGCGATACCGATGTCGAGTTCGAGGAAGAGGCGGAGGATCTGGTCCAGTCCTACGAAACCGCGCTGAAGCGCCGCCGCCGCGGTGCCGCGATCGAACTGACCCTGGCCGCCAACATGCCGGACGATCTGCGCAGCCTCGTCATCGACGAGGTGGAAGCGCCGGAAAACCATTTCTTTATCGAATCCGGCATGCTCGGCCTCGTCGATCTCAAGGAAATGATCGTCGACGACCGGCCCGAGCTGCTGTTTCCCGCCTACACGCCGCGCTTCCCCGAGCGCATCCGCGATTTCGGCGGCGACTGTTTCGCCGCGATCCGCAACAAGGACATCATCGTCCACCACCCGTTCGAGAGTTTCGACGTGGTGGTGCAGTTCCTCCGCCAGGCCGCCTCCGACCCGAACGTGGTCGCCATCAAGCAGACGCTGTACCGCACCAGCCGCGATTCCCCGATCGTCGGCGCGCTGATCGAAGCCGCCGAATCGGGCAAGAGCGTCACCGCGATGGTGGAACTGCGCGCCCGTTTCGACGAGGAGGCCAATATCCGCCTCGCCCGCACGCTGGAAGCCGCCGGCGTTCAGGTCGTCTATGGCTTCCTCGGGCTGAAGACGCACGCCAAGCTCTCGCTCGTGGTCCGGCGCGAGGGCAGCGCCATGCGGTCCTACGCGCATTTCGGCACCGGCAACTACCACCCGATCACCGCGCGCATCTACACAGACCTGTCCTTCTTCACCTGCGACCAGCAACTGACGCGCGACGCCGCCCGCCTGTTCAACTACATGACCGGCTATGCCCGGCCCGAACAGATGGACCAGCTGGTCTACAGCCCGATCACCACCCGCCGCGCCATCGGCGCGCTGATCGACGCCGAGATCGAGGCGGCGCGCGCCGGCCGCCCGTCGGGCATCTGGCTCAAGCTGAACTCGCTGGTCGACGAACGGCTGATCGACCATCTCTACCGCGCGTCCGCCGCCGGCGTGCCGGTCTCCTGCGTGGTGCGCGGCATCTGCTGCCTCCGCCCCGGCGTGCCCGGACTGTCGGAGAACATCCGCGTCAAGTCGATCATCGGCCGCTTCCTCGAACACGCCCGCATCGCCGTCTTCGCCAACGGCGCGCGAATGCCCGACCGCGAGAACAAGGTCTTCATCTCCAGCGCCGACTGGATGGCCCGCAACATGGACTGGCGGGTGGAAACCTTCGTGCCGATCCACAATCCCACGGTCCACGCCCAGGTGCTCGACCAGATCATGGCCGTCGATCTGCGCGACGACGTCGATTCATGGGCGCTCGGCCCCGATGGCGCCTGGTCGCGGGTGACGCCGGGCGAGGCGCCGGTCTCCGCGCACGACTATTTCATGACCAACCCCTCGCTGTCCGGCCGGGGCTCGGCGCTGCGCGGCCCGCTCACCCAGCAGCAGCGCGACCAGATCCGCTATCGCAAGACCTTCCTGACCAACGACTGATGGCGCGGCGCTGGCGCCGACAAGGCACCCGGCCGGCGCAGAACGCCGGCCACCGCCGCCAGATGATTGCGGCAGATCTCGCCCGCTTCCCATAATTCCGCGACATAGGTTGCAACCGTCGACTGGCGCCGCGCCACCGGCACAGAAGGCGCCGGCGGGCATGAGAGCAGGGAGGGCGGCACCAGCGGCGTCACGACCCTGATGCGGGTAACGACCCGCGGCGGCGGGGCCGCGCATCCGGCCAGCAGCATGGACGCCACGAGGATGAACCCACCCCGGATCATGGCTTCGCCCCCGCGCCCTGCGCCGCCCCGAGTTGCGAGAGCGCGCCATCCAGCACCGGGGCCACGGGACCATCCTGTTTCGGCGGCGCGGCGGCCACGCTCGTCAGAATCCGCTGCGAAAGCGCGACGCCCCGCGCATCCGCCGCTGCCGCCGTCGTCAGCGCGGTCTGCCAGGCCGCCTCGTCGGCGCGCAAGCGGGCGAGTTCGGCGCGGTTTTCCGCATTCGTCGCCATCAGCCGTGCGATCGTGCCCTGCCCGTCCCGCACCGCGATCCGCGCGGCGCGCAGCGCGACCTCCAGATGCCAGCCATAGAGCAGCAGCCCCGCCACGAGCAGGCCGCCCAGAATCCACGGCGCGAACCGCCCGAGCACCGACAGCATCACGGCTGGCATCGCGCACCTCCGGCGAGCCTGGCCTTCAGTCCCATCCCGAAGGCACCGGCAGCGATCGCCGACCCGAGGCCCATGCCATAGGCATCGGGTTCGAAAGGCTGGCCGCGCACCACCACGGCGAACACACCGAGAAAAATGTAGCTGAGCACGCCCAGCACCGAGAGCAGGGCCATCCCGTCGGATCGCCCCGCGGCGTCCGAGACGATCTCCAGCAGAAAACGTCGCATCCGAATGTCCTTTCAGCCGATGAAACGCAACCAGTGATCGGCGACGCTGCCGATCACCGCCGAAATCACGCCGATCACCACCATGATCACCCGATGGCTGCCCGATTGTTCGCCGCGGAACTGCGCCAGTTCCGAGCGGAACTGCGCGAAGGCCTCCACCAGCTCGTCCGATTTGTCGATGAAGCGCTCCTGCGTGCCGGCCACCTGCAGCTCGAAGCGGTTGCGCCAGGCCTCGAGCGCCAGATGCCGCGCCTCGATCGCGGCGATTTCACGCCGGGCGGAGGCGATCTCGGCCTGGAGCATGCCGACATCCGAACGCAGATCCCCGAGCGCGTCCCGCAAGAAGGCAATCGTGTCTTCCGCCATGGCGCTCACCCGGGCGCGGTCGAAAGCGGAACGCCGTAGGCGGTCGCCTGCAGCGGCATGTCGATGGCGAAAGCCTCCCCCAGATCCGCCGCCATCGACCATCCGGCCGGCGGCGCGAGGCTGGCGAGATTGTCGGTCACCGCATCGCCCCGGCCGATCTGCGTACTGCCATAGGGATAATAGAGCAGGCACGACGCTGCCGGGTTCACCGGCGCGCGCTGCAACGTCACCGCGACATGCGTCGCATCCACGCGCGTGGCGGCGATGGCCGGGATCATCGGACCCGGATTTGCCACTGTGCCGCCATCCATCACCGCGAACCCCGCGCCGTTCGCCGCCTGCAGATTGATCTTCAGATCGGTGCCGGCATCGTGCCGGATGGTCAGGACGATCTGATCCGGCGCCGCCTGATACGCATGTGCGATCGCCGGCCCGCCCGCCACCGGCAACCCGCTCGCCGGCACGGCAGATGCCGGAATGGTGTCCGAAAGCCCCAGCGCCAGCGCCGCCCGCGCCGCCGCATGCGCGCCGATCCGGCCATAGCGCAGCAGGTCCGGCTGGTCCCGATGCTGCGGATCGCCACCGGAAAAAAGGCCGGTCGCCGGGTTCCAGGCCGCGTTCAGCGGGTTGGAATCCGCCGTCTGCGCGGCGAAGATCACGGCGTTCCCGGTCGGGTCGAGCGACAGATCGAGCACGCTCTCGCGCACCATCTGCACCCCCTGATCGGTCTCGTAGGGAATGGCGCTCCAGAGCAGCAGCGGCAGCGAGGCAACACTCCGCCCCAGAATCTGCCGCGTCAGCGCTGCGAGCCGGCTGACGCTCTCCTTGTAGAGCGTCTTGTTCGCGTAAGGCATCGTGCTGTCCTGCTCGCTCCACGGCCAGAGCAGGAAGGCGATATCCGCCTCGTCCACCGCCGAGACCAGCGCCTGCGCGCCGGTCAGATAGGCCGCGAGCGCCTGCCCGTCCGGCCCCGGCGCCCAGGTCGCGGGTGAGGACCCGTCGCCGGGATTGGTCAGGAACGTGCCGTTGCCCGCACCCGGCGGGAACAGCGGCGGCGAGGAGTTCGACACGGGATGCCCCGCAATCATCGAATACCGCGCCGGGCTGACGACATTCCCCGCCGGCAGCGACGTCGCCGCCCAGGCGGCCGCTCCCAGATACCAGGCCACGCCCTGCGCCAGCGCCAGCGCGCCGCCAGCCTGCACGAACCACTCGGCGTTCGACTGGCCCATGACCAGCAGGTTGACGCCCCGCCGCGCGCCCAGCACCCACCGCCCCTGCGCGGCCAGCAGCGTCACGATCTCCGCCGCATCCAGCGCCCGGGTCCAGCACGCCGCCTCGTGAAACCAGCACTGCGCCGAGCCCTGCACCGTATTGTCGTGGAACAGCAGCACGTTGCCCGCCGCCGCCGCCGGCAATGGATTCGCGGCAGCGCTGGCCACCTGTGTGCCGTCGAGCCACACATCCACACCGGCCCCCGGCGTGTTGCGCAGGATCAGCGCATGGGTATGCCGCCGTTCGATCGTCGTGGTGATGCCGCGACTCGCGGCGGTGCCGGGAAACAGCGTCAGCCCGCCGCCGCCCGGCCCGCCGGCCTCGATGATCGTCGTTCCCGTCGCCATCGCATGGATCAGCGGGATCGGCGCATTGTCGACCTGGATCGTGCCCTGCCGCCAGTTCGGCCGGGTCCAGACGAGATAGAGCGTCCAGGCCGTGTCGCTGCCGAGGTCGAACCCCGCGAGCGTCAGCCCCCAATCCGGATCGAGCGTCGGTCCGTACTGCGCGATGGCCGGGTCCGGACTGCCCGCCGCACCGAGAAACCCGTTGACCCGCGGCACCGCCATCATCGCCGCCGGCGCGGTATCCGCCGCGATGTGAAAGGGCAGCAGGGTCCGTCCATTGCCGGACTTGTCGGCCAGCGCCGCCGCCGGGGCGTTCCAGGCGCCAAGCGGATTGCCATTGGCATCGAGAACGGCGCCGAGCGCGCCGGCATCCCACCAGCCCGCCAAACCGGCAATCGCGGCCGGCGTCGGCCCGGCGAAGGCGCTCCCCACCGGCACCGAACCCGCTGTCTGGGCGCGGGCGAACAGCCGTCCCGTCCCGTCGCGCAGCGGCGCCGCCGGGCGTACCGAAATCAGGTTCATGCTCAGGTCACCGTGATCGTGAAGCCGGACACCGAAGCCGCCTGCCCCGTCGCGGTCTCGACCCACACGTAATAGGCCCCCGGCGTCGCCGGGACCGTCGCATAGACCGCCCAGAGTGCGTTGTTGTCGATGATCGAGGCCGCCTGCCAGCCGCTCGCAGGCGGCGCGGCGTTCGAGGTCGAGAACGCCACCTGGGTCGCGATCGCCTGCGCCGGGCTGACGCCGCCATTCAGCGCCAGCGTGCCCGATCCGGCGGCGACCGAAACGGCCGCGGGCTGGTTGATCGTGTACGTCACGACAGGCGCCGCGGCCATCACCGCGATCGCGCCGGACACCGCCTTCACGGCTGCGTCCGCCGTCTGCTCGGCCCATAGATAGACCGTTCCCGCCGCGCTGCCCGCCGGCAGCGTGGCCGACCAGGTGCCGCCGCTCACCGTCGCGGCGATAAAGCTTGCCGGCGGCGTGGCCGCGCTCGCCGAAAGCCCGACCTGCACCGCGGCGCCGGCCGGGGCCACGGTGCCACTGACCGCGATCGTGCCACCCGCCACCGCGCTGGCCGGCACCGCCGCGAGCGCGACCGCCGCCGTCGCCACGCTGAACGGCGCGCTCCGGCCAACCACGCCGGTCGCGTTATGATCGCGCACCGAGATCGTGTAGCTGCCCGCTGGCAATCCCGGGACCTGAAAGGAATACGACCCGGCCCCGATCATCGGCGATGCCGCAGCGGTCCACGTCACCCCGTCCGTCGAATAGTCCAGCGCGGTCGGGGCCTCATCGAACAGGGCGCCACTCAGCGTGAACACGGTGTTGGCCGTCAGGCTGCCGGGCGCGTTCACCGTGATGGTCGGCGCCGGCAACGCGACCCCATCCCACCAGACCAGCGATCCGCCGGAATAGGTCAGCGCCGTCAGCTCCGCCCCGGTGCCGGGCGGCAGCGCGGTCACCCCGGTGCCGGAGCTGATGCCGGTGCCCATCGTCACCGGCCCGGCGGCGAGGTTGATCACCCGGCAGGTAAACCCGCTGCCCATATTGGTGAAATTCGCCGTCAGGGTGATCGGCTGGCTGACCACCAGAATCCGCTGGTTATGCGTCGTCGCGTCAAGCACCGTGTTGCTGTTCAGCTCGACGACCTGCCGCCGCATGGTCGGAATTTTCTGCGCCACATAGGTCCAGATCGCCGCGAAGCTCTGGCTCGCCAGCGCGTTGCCGCCCTGCGCGACCAGCAACAGGTCGGAATCCGCCGCCGGCCCCGCCGCGGGCAGCTGGTCGATCGTCTGCCCGCCCACCAGCTTTTCGTAGGATATCCAGGCATTGGCGCCATTCTGCCAGATCGCGACGAAGTCGGCGCCGCCGATCGTGCTGGCCGAATTCGCAGCCCCCGGCGCGCTCAGCCCGGAACCGGCAGGCCCCGCCGGCCCCGCAGGACCGGCAGGGCCGGCAGGACCCGCAGGCCCGGTCGCCCCCGCGATCGCGCTGGCCGTGACGCTCAGCGTGCCGTTGGCATCGATCGCAAGGCCGGTCCCCGCTGAAAACAGGCCGCGCAGGGCCGCAACCGGAAGCCGGCCCGGCGCGCCCTGGGCATTGACCACCACCTCGTCGGTCGTCGAAAGCGCGCCGAGCAGCGGAAAGCCGAGATGATCGGCCCCCGTGGCCGCAAGCGTGCCGGCGCCGAGCGCAAGCCCGGTCCCCGGCGTCACCGCCTCCGGCGTTCCCGCCCCGGCGCTGTTGCGCCCGAGCAGATCGCCGGTCGGCAGGCTGATCTCCCGCTGTAGCCCGGCGGTCACCTGGGCGACGCTCGCGGCATAGAGCATGCCGTTCTGCGACAGCGCCAACAGGTCGGTCGGCCCCACGCTCGCGGCGGTGGGCAGTTGCGGTATCGTCGTCATGGTTCGGGAATGTCCTCTCGCGCTGCCTCAGGCGATCGCGGTCCAGCCGGTCGCGTCGGTCGCGGTCTGCTTGATCCAGAAGGTTGCCCCGGCGCCGCCGTCGAGGTTGCGATAGCTCGATCCGGGCGGCGCGGTCACCGCACCGAGCGGCGAGCCCCGCCCGATCAGCGCCACGCACCCGGTCGGCTCGGTCGGCGAGATCAGCCGGACCGCGCCACCCGTCGCCGGCCCGAGCCGCACATCCCCAGCCTGGCTGCCGAGCGTGACGCTGCCATCGGCGGACGGCGCCAGATAGTCCGACTGGATGAACCGCGCCGCCTGCCAGGCCCCGGCATGCCCCCGCCACTCGATTGTCGCGCCGGCCGGCACGGTCAGCGGCGCACCGGTCCAGTTTTCCTGCGCCGGCACGCTGCCGGCGGAAGCGAAACGCACCGGCGCAAGACATTCGATCTCCAGCCGCCGGCTCTCGAGCACCGGCAGCCCGACCTGCACGCTCGCCGTCGCCCCGGTGCCGTCGCCGCTGATGTTCACCTGCGTGCCCGCGCCATAGCCGCTGCCGGCCGCGGTGATATACACCCCGATGACGGCGCCGTTGGCGATCCAGGCGCCCGCCGCCGCCCCGCTGCCCGTCCCACTGATCGAGACGGTGGCGGTGGTGTAGTTCGCTCCGCCGCTGGTCACCTTACTCAGCAGTCGGTAATATAGGCGACAGTTGGTGCTTTGAAGAATGATTGCACGAGACGTGGTTTGCGCTTGATGGCGGCGAGTTGGGCTTCGATTTTGTCCTGAAGCTTTTCGCCTTGGCGTAGCGGAGTCCGGGCGACGCCCGTCCGCTTCATGTGGCTCCAGACCAGTTCATCTGGGTTCAGGTCAGGGGCGTAGCCTGGCAGAAAATGCAACGTCAGCATTCCATTGGTCGACGCCACGTAGGCTTTCACCAGCGCTGTTTTGTGGGCAGGCAGCCCGTCGAGGACCAGGTGCACCGGCCTCGTGCGGTGCCGCATCATCCGGCGTAGCAGCGCTACGAACAACTCAGCATTCAGGCCGCCTTCATAAGTGCAATACCAGAACCCGCCGCGGGCTGTCACCGCCGAGGCGGCGCTGATCGATTGCCGTTGGCCCGGACGCTCGACGATCGGCGTCTGTCCCTTCACGCCCCAGGTCTTGCCATGCACGGCGTCGGCCCGAAAGCCGGACTCGTCCCAGAAAAAGACCTCGCCGCCACAGGACTTGGCCTGCCTGGCGATTTCAGGAAACCGCTCACGTCGCCATGCCTCGATCGCCTCCGGATCGCGCTGATAGGCACGCTGCAACGGCTTTTGCGGCGTCAGGCCCAGTTTCGACAGCAGTTCGCCCACAGCCGTCACACCGAGTTTGATACCAAACTTGCGCTCGATCAGTTCGGCCACAACGTGCCGGGTCCACAGCCCGAAATCCAGGCCGTATTGGCGCGGATCGCGGCCATTGATCCAACGCAACACCTGCTGCTCCTGGCGCGGCGTCAGACGCCGCGGCCGGCCGGTTGCCGGCCGTGACCGCAAGGCTTTCACCCCGACCCCAGGCTTCGATGCCGCGCTGAGCCATTTATAGATTGTTGTGCGGCTGAACCCGTATGAGGCAATCACCAAAGAGGCCGCTTCGCCCTCGCGCACCCGCTCTACAGCCATCAGCCGGATGGTTTCCAGGGTGCGATGATCAAATCTGCGACCGTCCCGTTTCATGCCAGAATTATATCATCCCCGCAAACATACGACTAGCAAAATGTCGTCTTAATTACCGACTGGTGAGTAATATAGCTGATCGTGCCCGCGCTCCGCTGCGCGGTGGCGCTGACGATCGACTGCACCTCGCCGGTGCCTTGCGATACCGTCAGCCGGTCCACCAGATCGGGATAGACCAGCGCGTTCAACCCGTTCGATACCACGGGATTGACCGCGAAACCGTCCGCGAAATTCAGGATGTTGTTCCGCAGCACGACCGAATCGGTATAGGCCAGCAGCGCGTTGAACGGATCGCCCCCGGTGCCGGAGGAGACGATATTGTCCCGCACCACGACCAGCTGCGGCGCGTCCTTCAGAACGATGCCATAACCGCCGGGGCCGTAATTGATCCGGTTTCCGGCAATCTCCAGATTGTTGCAGGCGATGCCGAAATTGGTTCCCCGCCCGTCGGATTCGACGTTCAGCGCCTCGATTCCGGTCGTGCAGTCCTGGATGAAATTGCCCCGCACCGTGCAGTTCTGGCTGCCGCCGATACCGATGCCGATGGTCTGGCCATCGCAGTAATTGCCGGACAGCTCGACATAGACCGACCCGCCCGCATCGATCCCGAACCCGCCCGAATTGGTGATCATGTTGTCGGCCACGCGGCAATAGCCGGAATTTACCAGCATCCCGCCGCCGGCCGGCCCGTTATCGACCAGCAGGTTCCCGGTCGCCAGGATGTTCCGGCCCGAAATCGAGATGCCGTAGCTGGTGTTGGCAAAGGCGCAGTTCTGCGCGACCAGCGCACCGAGCACGTCGGGATTGGCATTGCCGTAGGTGCCCGGCTGAAGGTTCGTCTGGTTGAAATTGCCGACCACGATGCCGGTCTGGTTGTTCCAGCACGTGTTGCCGACCACCTGCACATCGCGAATCTTCAGCGTCAGCGTCGGGTCCTGGTTATCGACATAGATGCCGTTGCGGGCGTTGTCGTGCGCCCGGCAGCTTGTCACCGCCACCGCGTCGGTCGCCGCGATCCAGAGCCCGTCCACCGCGTTGGCGGTGAATTCGCAGTCATGCACGTGATGCTGCGTCACCGCCGGATCGCTGGGCGCGATCGCGAGGCCCCAGCCAAAGATCGATCCCTTGGCATTGCGGAACTGCGAGCGCGTGACGATCGACGCCGTGCAACCTGCCTGGATCACCACGCCCCAGGTCTGCGCCGTGATCGCGGCATTGGCGTCGAAGATGATGCCATCGGCGGTGAAGGTCGCAGCATTCACGCTGATCCACGCCGCCTGGCTCGATGTGCCGGCAACACTCTGCGCGCCGCGCGTCAGCACCGTCTGCCCCGGCACGCCGATCAGCGTCGCGGCGGCGCCGGCAATGTCGCACTCGCCGTCGATCCGATAGGTTTTCGGCCCGAACCTGACCGCGCTGCCCGCGGCGAGTGCCGCGCGCAACGCCGGCGCGTCGTCGGTCACCCCGTCGCCCTTGGCGCCGAAATCCTCGATCGCGACGGCGTTGGCCGCCAGTGCGGCGACCGATCGCACCGCGCTCGCGCCCGCCGCGACCGCCTCGAACCCGTCCGCCCGCACGCCCTGCACGGATGATATCCCGCCCATGAAGGCGCCATAGCTCAGCGCGACATTCGCGCCTCCCTGGCCGAGCGGCACGGAATCGCCACTGGCAGGAGCATTCCCCGCCGGCAGCGCCGCGATCTCGAACGGCGCGGCGGTGGCGGTGAGTGTGGTGCCGCTGAGCGACAGGTTGGCGCCGATCGTGACCGGCACCGGCGCCGCCACGCCGGGGCCGACGCCGCCGAGCAGCGTGCCCTGCGGCAGGGTGATAAGCTGCTGCATGCCGGCGAGAAACTGCGCGCGCGTCGCCGCCACGGTCTGTCCGGCCTGATAAAGCGGCAGTTCGTCGCTGTCCGAAACCGAATTCGCCGCCGGTAGCTGTCCGATGGTGGGCATGCCGCCTCCTCAGGTTGCGGTGATGGGCTGGCCGAACGGGCTGGTGATCGGCGCGCCGTCCGGCGTGGTGAGCGCGCTTGCCGGCGCTGGCACCGATGCCAGCGCAACCACCGGCAGCGCGATGCTTCGGGCGAGGTTCCGCCCGGCCAGCGTGGTGATGGAAACCGTCACCGTATAGGTCGTGCCCGGCTGCCCCCCGGCGAGCCACAGCACCGCCCTGGTGCCGTCGATCGCGGTCGAGGCCAGGGTGAGATCGCCCGGATTGTCCGGGCTCAGGCTGGCCGAGACGGTGGCGATCGCGTCCCCCGGGCTGCCCGCCAGCGCGGGCGCCACGTCGAACGTGTAATCCAGCGTGTCGCCGGGATCCTTTTCCGGCCAGGCCAGCGGTCGCGGCGGCAGCAGCGCGATCCCGCGCGGTGTCGGAATGAACCCCTCGATCTCGATCAGCCGTGCCGAGGCCGCCTGCCAGATCCGGCTGGCCGGTGTCATGGTTGCGCTCATCTGGAGGGCTCCGCTCAGTATTCGACGATGACAATGCCAGGCGCGCCCGCGCCGCCCGGGCTGCTGGTGGGCGCAGCACCGATCGAGGCGCCGCCGCCGCCGCCGCCGCCGCCAAAGCCAGTCGCCGGCAGCCCCGGCAGAGGGCCGCTCGCGCCCCGCCCGCGGCCCGGCCCGCCGCCATCGCCGCCACGCCCGGCAACGACGATGCCATCGCCGCCCATCGCCCCGCCCTGCACGATCCGCGCCCCGAGCCGATGCCGCCCGCACCGCCGGCGGTGGCGAAGAGTGTCGCGGTGCCACCCTCGCCACCGCCACCGCCGGTCGCCGAAAGGTAACCGCCAAAGCTCGACGTGCCGCCGCTGCCACCATTGGCCGGCGCGCCCGGCGCGATACCTCCCGCGCCCACCGTCACCGGAATCACTTGCCCCGGCGCGAGACCGGTGACGATGTCGATCGCCGTCCCCCCGGCGCCACCGCCACCACCCGGCATCGAGGCGTGATATCCCGCCCCCCCGCCGCCGCCGACCACCGTCACCTTCGCCTGCGTCACGCCCGGCGGCACGACGAAATTGCCCGAGCTGTCGAACACCTGCATCTGCGAGAAGCCCGGCCGCAGCTGCGGCAGCTTGAACGGCAGGAACGGCGCCTGCGGCAGCGTGACGATATCGCCCGCGGCAATCGCGGTCTGCCCGTAATTGACGGTGACGACATAAAGCCCCACCCATCCCGCATCCACCGGCGGCGTCACCTGGGTTCCCGCCGCCGCCGCGGCACCCGGCTTGACCTGAAGCTGAACCCGCTGCTGCCGCTGGGTGTTCTGCGCCCCGCCCGAATTGCCCGGCCCGGAATACGGCACCGAGGGATCGGCGGCGTTCACATAGGGCAGCACCACCGGGTCAGCATCCGCCTCCGAAAACGTGGCCTCGATCAGATAATTCACCGACTGGCCGGAACTAGGCGGTGCCGCCAGGGTGAACGTGACCGGATCGAGATTGATGCCCATCCGCACCGTCTGCTGGCCGGTATCCTGCGGCAGGCTGCCATAGCTGTTGGCATCGACCGGCCCGAGCTGGGTGATCGATCCCGGCGCCACCGTCACCGTCAGCGAGGCCGGCACGGTTGGCGTGCAGGCCAGCCCGTCCGCGACCATGCCGCCGCCGAGCATCGCGGCATTGAGCGCGCCGATCGCGACCATCACGTTGCGGTTGAGGTTCAGAATGTCCGTATCCAGCGGGATCGCCCCGGGATAGACGATGGTCCTGTCCATGAAGATGTCCTTGTCATGAGGCCGCGCGACGGCGCCCGCCGCATCAGGGCGGCGTCCGTCCGGCAGGAAGGAAAAGGCGCGGGATGGCCGGTCAGTTCAGCAACCGCGTCCAGGCGATGGCGTTCACCGGCAACACATCGGCGATCGTGGCGTAGATGTCGGCATCGGTAGCCAGCCCCACATCCTGCGCCAGATCGCTCCAGGCCAGCGGCGCGGTCGAATAGCCGCCCGGCCCGTAGCCGAACCCGCCGGAGGCGCCGCTGCCGGCCACGCGCGGACGATAGGCCGTCACGAAGCACTGATAGGGCAGAGCAAGGCTGCCATAGCCGCCACGCACGCCATACCCGAGCGTGCTGGCGCCATAGCCGCCGGTATCGCCGGTATTGGCCGGCTCGAAAATCATCGGCTCCCGCCCGGTCTCGGCGGCAATGGCCGCCACCAGCGCCGCCCGCGTTGCCTTCGGCGTCAGCAGATTGGCGCGGAGCCGCGCGCTAAACGCGGCATCCGTCTCGCCCGCCCGCCGCGTGAGGCGCCCGCCCAGATAATCCCGCGCGGCGATGTCCAGCATCGCCCCCGTCGCGGTCGCGATCCGGGTCTGCCGCCGCACGGTCCCGATCAGCGCGTAAAGCGCCGCCCACAGCGCGCCGAGGCCACCGAGAACCAGGTCGAGCACCGGTGTCGCATCGGCGAACCAGCCGGCCGGCAGCGCCATTTTCAGCCGCGCCGCCATGTCGGCCGCGCCGCCGGGGGGATTGGTCGCTCCGCTCATGGCTCAGCTCACGCCGATCGTGCCGGCCCGCACCACCCCGAAGGCGGGCGGCGCCAGATCGGCCGTGCCGCCGTTCAGCACGGCGTCGGTCACGTTCACCACCGCGTCGGACGCGTCATAGGCAAGCTGCAGCAGTTTCGAATAAGGCAGCGCGGCACCCACCGACAGCCCGCCGATATAAGCCGCGATCGCGTCCGTCACCGCAGCGGTCGCGGTCTGCGGCACCGTGCCGGGCGCGAGCACCAGCGTCATCGACACGTTCGCCGCCACCACGCTCGGCCCCTGCACCGCGAACCGCGTGCCCACCGGCCGCACCGCATCCACCGCCCGGCCCAGCGTCGCCAGCAGCGCGGCCGGCGGATGGCCGGTTCCGTCATCCACCGTGACGATGAAATTGCCCATGCTGACCGCGCCGGTCTGATCGACATTCTCGCTGACCGTCACCGAAAGCCCCTGCTGCACCCCGGCCACCGCCTCCTCGATCGCGCCGGTCGTCGCGCGCGAGAGGCTGGCGAGATAGTTGCCGAACCGCGCCTTGAACGCGGCGTCGCTCTCCGCATCCACACCGCCGCCCATCGGCGCCGCGTTGCTCACCGTATCGATCCCGGCGATCGCCGTGGTCAGCAGCGAGATGGCCCCCGCCATCACATTGCCCGCAGCCCCCGGCGCCACGGCACTCACCGGCAGATCGATCGCGGCGACACCCGCCGCCAGCGTGTATCCGCCTTGCGTCGCCGAAAAATCCGGGTTCGCCGGGTCGCCCGTCACCGCGAAACTCTGGCTGCCATCGGCCGTCATCGCCGTCGCGCCGACCGGCACGAAGGCCGACAGCACAGGGGCGAACCGCGCGAAGGTCACGCTGCCGGCCGCCGCCACCGCCGGCAGCCGGGCAAAGCCGAAATCCGCGCCGAAACTGTCGCAGTCGGCCCCGGTGCTGGTGGAAAGCCGCGTGGTCAGCAGCACCTGCACGATCATCCATTGCAGCCAGAGGCCGAGCGAGGCATTCGCCTCCAGCAGCGCCCGCAGGACCGACCCCACGGTCAGGTCCAGCGCCTGGCTCGCCGCCCCCTGCAGGGCGGCCGCCATCTGCTCCACCATGGCGGTGAAGCTTTGCAGCGATAATTGCATCGGAATTCCCTGTGATGATCAGACGGAACCCGGCAGCGCGAGTACGCGCGCCCGTCCCGTCGCGGCGTCCTGATAGGCAATGGTCATCGCCAGCCCGCCCGGATTGCCCTGGCTGAGCGTAATCTGCGGCGGCGGCGCACTCGCCACCCGCGCCTCGCCGCGCATCTGCGCGCGCGCCAGCGCGCCGGCCGCACCCGCCGCCCCCGCCGCGCCCACGAACTGGCCGAGCCCCGCGCCATAGGAAAGCTGCCAGACATACCCGCCCGGATTGGTCAGCAGCCGCCGCAGCACACGCTGCTCGGTCAGCGCCGCCGCCCCGGCCAGAGCGAGATCGCCGGAATTGCCGAATGCGAGATCGCCGCCAAAGGTCAACGCCAGATCCGCCATCACACCACCGCCGAGGGCGTGCCGGTCGAGCCGCCCTGCGGATCGGGATGGGTGTGCCCGTCATAGGCCTGCCGCAGCGTATCGAGACTGCCATGCGTCCCGCTCCGGTCCGAAACCTCGCCGCTCACCATCAGATCCCCCTCGATCGAAACCGTCGTCGCCTTCATCGCGATCGTCCCGTCATTGCGCAGCCGCAGGAACGAGCCGCTCTGATGCACGAGCCACAGCTCGCCCACCGCCGCCTGCGGCGCCGGATCGCGGTCGGACCACAACCGACCGAGCACCACCGCCTGTTCGGCGTCGCCCTCCTGGCCGAGCACCAGAACCTGATCGCCCGGCGACAGCGGCGCCGCCATGCCCCAGCCGGCGCCGACCCATCCCGCCAGCACCGGCAGCCAGCCCGAGAGCACGCCCTCCGGCTGCAACGTCACCCGCGCCGCGTAGGCGGCCGGATCGAAACTCGCGACCACGGCGAACCGCGCCTGCGCCGAAAGCCCGTCGAGCGCCGCCGCCCGGCCTTTCACCGCGTTCCAGAAATGCTCCATCATGCCGTCCGCATCGCCTCGAAATGCTGCAGAAACCCGATCCGCCCGTCGATGATCCGCTCCACGCCGCGCACCACATACGCGCCGTCGAGGGCCGTCTGCGTGCCCTGGAGCAGGATCGCGGTCCCCGGCGCCATCGACGTCTCGCCCGGCATGCTCGCCTGCAACCGCACCGCCTGCGCGGCCAGCGCCGCCTGCGCCGCCGCCGCAACCCGCTCCGCCTCGCCCTGGGTCAGGTTCGGGCGGATCAGCGTCGTCCCGCCGGAACCGCCAGCGCTCGAACTGAACGCCGCCTTGCTCTTCGGGTTCCAGCTCCGCACCGTCACTTTCGGCGCCGCCAGCGCCAGCGCGCGGTCGCAGCCCAGCGTCATCAGGTCCCGCCCATAGGTCAGCAGCATCGGCGCGCCCGCCGGCGGCGCCGTGAAATTCAGCGTCGTCCCGGTCACCGAAAGGCTGAACTGCTCGCGCATCGCGAGTGCGGCCAGCAGGTCCCACCGCGTCGCGTGCCGCGAATGCAGGCCAAGCCCGGTCTGCGCATGCGCCAGCTCGTAATACTGGCCGATCCGCGTCGTCGTCGCGTCCACATTCGCGGCAAGCCCAGCCTGGCCTGCAAACGCCGTCGCCACCTGGCTCGCGGTCAGGTTGGAAAAGGTCTGCTCCACCTCGGCGTCGATCAGCCGCGCGGCCAGATCCCGCCCGCTCAAAGTCGCGACGCCGAGATCGAACCGGATCGCGACATTGTCGATCTGCCCGGTGACCAGCGCCGTCCCGCTGCCGGTGCCGGCGGTCACC
This sequence comes from Acidocella sp. C78, assembly GCF_907164655.1. NCBI lineage: Bacteria > Pseudomonadati > Pseudomonadota > Alphaproteobacteria > Acetobacterales > Acidocellaceae > Acidocella > Acidocella sp. C78. The sequence goes on along the minus strand of NZ_CAJQZK010000080.1, from coordinate 2,324 downwards.
ACCCCGCCCTGCAATCCCGCGAACCAGGCAGCACCACCCGGCACCGCGCCGATCGCGAATTCGAGGGCGAAACACGCCGCCTCGAACGAGCCCGGCTGGCGGATTTCCAGCCGCTCCAGCCCCGGCAGCAGGGTTCCGTCGAGCTTCGCGAACGGCGCGATCGCCCGCACCGTCACCGCCTCAGACACGCGGCACCCCGCCGCCCGCATTCGGGTCCACCGGCGGCAGCAGCAGCGTCACCAGCCCGACCAGCACCGGATCGGACAGATCGTTGAGCTGCGCGATGCGGATCCACTGCGTCGCATCGCCCAGATGCCGCGCGGCGATCTCGTAGAGATTCCCCCCCGCGACCGTGATCGTCGTCGTCCCGCTCATGCCGCCCCCAATGAAGCATTGCCGGCGGCGCGGCCGAGATAGGCCGCGGCCCCGCCGAGCGCCGCGAGCGACAGGCTCGCCGTGCCCATCGCCTGCAGCGCCCGCGTCGCCGTGGACGCGCCAGCGCTCGCGCCGAACGCGCCATGCGCCGCCGCCAGCCCGTTTTCTGCTGCCCTCAGCGCGCCACCCACAACACCCTGCGCCGCGGCGATGCTCGCGGGCGCCGTCGCCGCCATCGAGCCGAGCGAAAGCCCCGCCAGCCCGGCCAGCCCGCCGGCGCTGACGAGGTCGAGCCCCGCCTGCGCCAGCGCGTCCGGCACCGCCGTCACCAGATTCTGTGCCTCGACCAGTTCGATCGAGAACGGAATCCACCAGGGTTTCTCGTAAACAGCGACGAAATCCGCGATCACCACCTCGAAGGCGAAGCCGCTCCAGGCCAGCGGCAGTATCGCCCCCGCCATCCGCGCCGCATCCAGCAATTGCGCCCGCGCCTCGGCATCAGGGCCGGAGAACGTGCCGCCGAAGCGGATGCTCCCCGCCGCCGCGCCAAGCGTGTCGATCACGCGGCCGCCGCCGACCAGCTCATGCACCGCCAGCCTCTGGCTGCCACCGAACTCGATCGCCTGCGGCACCTCGAAATCCCGGAAGGCGACGCCGCCCAGCATCACCATGATAGCCGCCATCTTCCGCCTCCCGTTGTCAGAATCCCGGCTTGCGGCCCGGGAACACAGGCGACATGCGCGTGTCGTATCCGGTCACGCCCGAAGGCGGCCGCCGCGCCTCGTCGCCGAACAATCCGCCGAGCCAGCGGCCAAGATCGATACGCTCCGGCGCCGCGAACCGCGCCTCCGGCCGCACCGACGCCGCAGCCGCAGCTGATCCCCCATGAACCGCCCGCTCCGGCACGATCGGCGCCACCGGCCGCGCCCACGATGCCGCCGAAGCACGCCCGCCGTTCCCGGCGCCTGGCCCGAAGCGACGTGAGGACACGTACGGAGCCATCCGCCGGCGCGAAGCCCCGAGCGCCGGATCACCGGCCCGCAGAGCGGTGCGGCTCGGCCGCGCCTCCCGCACCGGCGCATACCTGGCTCCCGCCGCCGGCGCCCGATGCGCGGGCAGATGCCCGCCCGCCCGCCGGATCTCCGGCGCGAAGCCATCCGCCACACGCCGCCCCGTCACGGGCACCACCCGCACCACGGCGCGCGACGGCACGTCGCGCCACACACGCCACGCGAGCCGCATCCGGCCCGTCGAACGGCGCGCGGCATGTTGCCATCCACCAGGCCGTGCCGACGCCGCACCGCCACGAGGGCCGATTTTCGGCAACACCACCCGCGCCTCATGCAGGGCGGAGGTCACCGCTCGCCGCAGTCTCCGCGCCACTGTCCGCGGCCGCCGCGGCGCGATCCGCCCGAACCCGCCACGCACAAGCCCGGCGAACCGCGCCCCGGCGCCATCGCGCCATGTCACTCCTGCACCCACGCCATCGCCTTCCAGTCGAATGTCAGCCCGTCCAGCTCCCCGCACGCGACGACGAAGGCGATCCGCTCCGCCTCGCCGAGCGTGAAGGCCACCTCGAACGGCACCCCGCGCCCGACCAGGTAGAGACAGTCGATCAGCGCGGAGTGCCGGCTCAGTTTCCCGCGAGCACCTTCACCGTGTCGGCATCTTCCGGCTGCAATGCCGCCGCCGCCGCCTCGATGCCCGCCTCGCCCAGCCGCTCGACGGCGTTTTCCACCGCCGCCTCGCTCGCCGGAAACGGCAGCGGCACGCCATCGATCGCGCTGACCGACGCCGCCAGCGAGGCGACGCCGAGATACGCGTCGTTCATCGACAGTTCCGGCCCGAGCGCCTTGAACAGGCGCAGCCGGTCGAGCATCGTCAGCGGCCGCAGCGCGAGCACCCGCCCGCGCGCGTCCTCCACCGTGCCGCCGCTCATACGCGCCTGC